>JAICXQ010000033.1 GCA_025980325.1 Frankiales bacterium | reverse complement strand
GATCGGCCACATCCGCGACCTGCCGAAGAGCAGCGCCGAGATCCCGGCCGAGCTGAAGAAGGAGCCGTGGGCGCGGCTCGGGGTCGACGTCGACCACGGGTTCGAACCGCTCTACGTCGTCAACCCGGACAAGAAGCAGCAGGTCGCCAAGCTCAAGGCCGCGCTGCGCGACGCCGACGAACTGCTGCTCGCCACCGATGAGGATCGCGAAGGCGAGGCCATCGCCTGGCACCTGCTCGAAGTGCTCAAGCCGCGAATTCCGGTGCGGCGCATGGTGTTCCACGAGATCACGCCTGCGGCCATCCAGGCCGCGGTCGACTCTCCGCGCGAGATCAACCGCAACCTCGTCGACGCGCAGGAGACGCGGCGCATCCTCGACCGGCTGTACGGCTACGAGGTCTCGCCGGTGCTGTGGAAGAAGGTCATGCCGCGGCTGTCGGCCGGCCGGGTGCAGTCGGTCGCGACCCGGCTGCTGGTCGAGCGCGAGTGGGCCCGGATGCGCTTTCGCAGCGCGGATTACTGGGACCTTGAGGCGACGTTCGACACCGGCTCGGACTCGGCGGACGAGGCGCATGCCTTCACCGCCACCCTGGTCGGTCTCGACGGCAAGCGGGTCGCCACCGGCCGCGACTTCTCCGAGATCGGCGAGCTCACCGCCGACGTCGTACGGCTCGACGGCGACGCGGCCGGTGCGCTCGCCACCCGGTTGCGCGACAGTTCGTTCGCGGTCCGGTCGGTCGAGGAGCGGCCTTACCGCCGCTCGCCGTACCCGCCGTTCATGACCAGCACCTTGCAGCAGGAGGGCAGCCGCAAGCTGCGGTTCCCGGCGAGCGTGACGATGCGGCTCGCGCAACGGCTGTACGAGAACGGCTACATCACCTATATGCGAACCGACTCGACGACGCTGTCGGACACCGCGTTGACCGCGGCCCGGGCGCAGGCGCGCGAGCTGTACGGCGACGCGTTCGTGCCGGCGCAGCCGCGGCGTTACGAACGCAAGGTGAAGAACGCGCAGGAGGCGCACGAGGCGATCCGGCCGGCCGGCGACCGGTTCCGCACTCCGAACGAGGTGCGGCACGACCTGTCCGGGGACGAGTACCGGCTCTACGAGTTGATCTGGCAGCGCACCGTCGCATCGCAGATGGCCGACGCGACCGGGCAGTCGGTGAGTGTCCGGGTCGCCGGCGCCAGCAGCGCGGGCGAAGACGCCGAGTTCGCCGCGAGTGGCAAGACGATCACCTTCGCCGGCTTCCTGCGCGCGTACGTCGAGGAGACCGACGACGAGTCGGCCGACCGGGACGACCGGGAACGGCGGTTGCCGGTTCTCACCGAGGGCCAGTCGTTGACCGCCGCGGGGATCGAGCCGCAGGCGCACGCGACGAATCCGCCGGCGCGCTTCACCGAGGCCAGCCTGGTCAAGGCGCTCGAAGAGCTCGGCATCGGCCGGCCGTCGACGTACGCGTCGATCATCTCGACGATCCAGGACCGCGGGTACGTCTTCAAACGCGGGACGGCGCTGGTGCCGTCGTTCACCGCGTTCGCGGTCGTCGGGCTGCTCGAACAGCACTTCGGCCGGCTGGTCGACTACGGCTTCACGGCGTCGATGGAGGACGACCTCGACGACATCGCGAACGGGCAACGCGAGCGCGGGCAGTGGCTGGCCGACTTCTACTTCGGTGCATCCGGCGATGCGCCGGCCGAGGGGCTCAAGGAGCTGGTGCATCACCGGCTCGGCGAGATCGACGCTCGCGAGGTCAACTCGATCCCGATCGGCAACGACGCCGACGGCGTGCCGATCGTGGTGCGGGTCGGCCGCTACGGCCCGTACGTCCAGCGCGGTGACGATCGCGCCAGCGTGCCGGACGACCTTCCGCCGGACGACCTGACCGTCGAAAAAGCGTTGGCGTTGCTGGAGAAACAGAGCGACGAACGATTGCTCGGCCAGGACCCGGCGACCGGCGAGCCGGTGCTGGTGCGCGCCGGTCGTTACGGGCCGTACGTCACCACGCAACCGCTCGACGGCGGCGAGGCGCGGACCGCGTCGTTGTTCGCGTCGATGTCGACCGACACCGTGACGCTGGACGACGCGATCCGGCTGCTGTCGTTGCCGCGCGTGCTCGGCACCGTCGACGGCGAGGACGTCACCGCGCAGAACGGTCGCTACGGCCCGTACGTACGGCGCGGTGCCGAGTCGCGCTCGCTCGGATCCGAGGAGGAGATCTTCACCGTCACGTTGGACGGGGCGCTCGCGTTGCTCGCGCAACCGAAGACGCGCGGGCGGCGGGCGGCCGCCGGACCGTTGCGCGAGCTCGGCGCCGACCCTGCGTCGGGCAAGCCGGTCGTCGTCCGCGACGGCCGGTTCGGTCCGTACGTCACCGACGGCGAGACCAACGCGAGCCTGCGCAAGGGCGACAGCATCGAGGAGATCACGATCGAGCGGGCGGTCGAACTGCTGGCCGAGCGGCGCGCGAAGGGGCCGGCCGAGCCGCGCAAGCGGGCCGCCAAACGAGCCGCGCCGGCGAAGAAGACCGCGAAGAAGACGGCCCAGAAGACCGCAGCGAAGACCGCGAAGAAGACCACCCGGAAGGCGGCGCGCAAGACGGGCGGTTGACGTCGTCGCGCTGGTTACAGTGGCGCGTAGAGAGCAACCGATCCACGGAGTGAGGACATCGACCGCCCCCGCCACTTCTTCGCCAACGGCGCTCATGTTCGTCGGCTAACCGAGGTCGCGGCCGCGCCGCCGAGCGAGGCCGAGGTCCGTCATGTCCTCGCGCTCAAGCCGTTCCGCCGGCTGTGGATCTCGCTCTCGCTGTCGAGCCTGGGCGACTGGCTCGGGTTCCTCGCGACGACCTCGCTCGCGCAACAACTCGTCGGCAGCTACTCGGCGAAGTTGTACGCGATCGGCGGCGTGCTGTTCGTCCGGCTGCTGCCCGCGCTGTTCATCTGACCGGTCGCCGGCGTGTGGGCGGACCGGTTCAACCGGCGGACGACGATGGTCGTCGCCGACGTCTTGCGATGCGGGTTGTTCATCTCGATCCCGTTGCTGCAGACGTTGTGGTGGCTGTTCGCCGCGACGTTCCTGATCGAATGCGCGAGCCTGTTCTGGATCCCCGCGAAGGAGGCGTCGATCCCGAACCTCGTGCCGCGCAACCGGCTCGAGTCGGCGAACCAGCTCGCCCTGGTGACGACGTACGGGTTCGGTGCGGTCGCTGCGGTGGTGTTCTCGGCGCTGTCGTTCGTCAACCGCGGGCTCGCGCACGAGTTCTCCTTCTTCCGCACCAATCCGGTCAACCTCGCGCTCTACCTCGACGCGCTGACGTTCCTCGTGTCGGGGTTGACGATCCTCGGCTTGTCCCAGCTGAGTTCGGCGATGCCGCGCGGTCTCGAAGCCGAAGGCGCGCACCAACCGGGTTTGCTCAAGTCGATCCGCGAGGGCTTGACGTTCCTCGGCGGCGCGCGGTGGTTGCGCGGGCTCGTCCTCGGCGTCTCCGGCGCGACTGCCGCGGGCGCCGCCGTCATCGGTTTGTCCCGGGTGTTCGCCGACGATCTGCAAGGTGGCAACGCGGCGTACGGCGTGCTGTTCGGCACGGTGTTCGTCGGCCTCGCGTCCGGCATGTTCCTCGGCCCGCGCGCGATCGGCAACTTCCCGCGGCGTCGCGCGGTCGGTGTCGCGATCGTGTGTTCGGGCATCGCGCTCGCCATCGACGCGGTCGTGCCGAACCTCGCGCTCGCGGTCGTGATGACCGGCGTGCTCGGTTTCTTCGCCGGCATCGTCTGGGTCGTCGCGCTGACTCTCGTCGGATCGGAAGTCGCGGACGAGTTGCGCGGTCGCACGTTCGCGTTCATCTACAACCTGATGCGCGTGGTGCTGCTGGTCGCGGTCGCCGCGGCGCCGTTCCTCGCCGGCGTGATCGGCCCGCACACGGTCACCGTGCAGCGCCTGCACGTCCGGGTCGACGGCGTGACCGTGACGCTGTTCGCGGCCGGTGTGCTCGCGATCGCCGCCGGCGTCGTGTGTCTACGGCTGATGGACGATCGCCGGGACGTGCCGTTGCGCACCGACGTGCTCGCCGCGCTTCGCCGCCGGGATCCGGAGCCGGGCCGCGGCACGCGCGCCGGTTACTTCCTCGCCCTCGAAGGCGGCGAGGGCGCCGGCAAGTCGACGTTGGCCCGCCGGCTCGCCGACGAGCTGCGCAGCCGCGGGTACGACGTCGTGCTGACGTTCGAGCCCGGTGACACCGCCGTGGGCGCGCGGATCCGCGAGGTGTTGCTCGACCCGGCGAGTGCCGGCATGACGCCGCGTACCGAAGCCGTGCTCTACGCCGCCGACCGCGCGCAGCACGTCAACGAGGTCATCCGGCCGGCGCTGGAACGCAACGCCGTCGTCGTCTGCGATCGCTACGTGGACTCCTCGCGCGCCTACCAGGGCGGCGGGCGGGACCTCGACGACCGGGAGATCGCGCACCTGTCGCGGTGGGCGACCGGCGGGCTGCAACCCGATCTCACCGTCGTGCTCGACATCGATCCCGAGGAGGGGTTGCGGCGGGCGAGCAACGTCGGCGAGGGCGACCGGTTGGAGGCCGAGGCGGTGGAGTTTCATCGTCGGGTGCGCTCGGAATTCCTCGCGTTGGCCCGCCGCGGCCGGCATCGCTATCTCGTCGTCGACGCCGCGGACGATCCGGACGCCATCTTCGAGCGCGTGCTCGGTCGGCTCGACGAGGAAGCGCTGCCGGACCTGCCGGCCGGTCGTACGACGATGACGATCCCGCTCGCGGAGGTGCCGCGATGACGGTGTTCGACGGGTTGATCGGGCAGGACCGCGTCGTCGACGTACTGCGGACCGCGGTCGACGCCGCGGCTGCGTCGGTGCGGGGCGAGTCCTCGTCCGGCATGACCCATGCGTGGCTGTTCACCGGCCCGCCGGGGTCGGGTCGGTCGGTCGCAGCGCGCGCGTTCGCGGCGGCGTTGCAGTGCCCGCGCGGCGGGTGCGGTGAGTGCCACGAATGCCATACGGCGATGAGTGGATCGCATCCGGACGTGACGATCGTCGTCCCCGCCGGCCTGCACCTGCTGATCGCCGAAGCCCGCGAGATCGTCGCGTCCAGCGCGCGCGCACCGGTGCTCGGCCGCTGGCAGGTCACCGTCATCGAGGACGCGGACCGGATGGAGGAGCGCACCGGCAACACGTTGCTCAAGGCGCTCGAAGAGCCGCCGCCGCGCGGCGTCTTCCTGCTCTGCGCGCCGTCGCCGGAGGACCTGTTGCCGACGATCCGATCGCGCTGCCGGCTCGTCACGCTGCGCATCCCGCCGTACGACGCGGTCGCCGACCACCTGGCGGGCGAAGGCATCGATCGCGCGACGGCGGAGTTCGCCGCGCGCGCCGCGCAAGGCCACGTCGGCCGGGCCCGGCGGCTCGCGCGCGACGACGAGGCTCGCCGCCGGCGCCGCGACGTGCTCAAGGTGCCAACGCAGGTCGCGACGGTCGGTGGGTGCTTCAGCGCCGCCGCGGATCTCGTCGAGGCGGCCCGCGAAGAAGCGACGGTGCTGACCGGAGAGCTCGACGTGACGGAGGCTTCGGCGTTGCGGGATGCGCTCGGCGACACCGGCGGTCGCGGCAAGGCCCGCCCGCGCGGTGCGGCGGCGGCGGTCGCCGATCTCGAACGCCGGCAGAAATCCCGCGCGACTCGAACTCAGCGGGATGCGCTCGACCGGGCGTTGATCGACCTCGCCGCCTTCTACCGCGACGTGCTCGCGCTGCAGGTCGGGGCCGGTGTCGAGCTGGTGAACGTCGACCTCGAACGACCGGTCCGATCGCTGGCGGAGTCGAGTTCGCCGGAGTCGACGCTGCGGCGGATCGAAGCGGTGCTCGCCTGCCGGGAGGCGATCGACACGAACGTCGCACCGCTGCTCGCGGTCGAGGCGATGGCGCTCGCACTGAATGCCGGGTGATCGACAAACGCCGTACGCTCATCTTCGTGCCCATGGTGATGGCGGTCAGCTTCGAGCGGTACGGCCGCCTGTACTACCTCGACGCCGGCGACGTTACGCCGAAGGTCGGCGACAAGGTGCTGGTGCCGACCGACGGGGGCACCGAGGTCGCCGAATGCGTGTGGGCGCCGCAGTGGGTCGGCGAAGACATCGGCGGGCTGCCGCGGCTCGCCGGTCTCGCCGCCGCCGACGACCTGCGCCGCGACGACACGAATCGCCGCCGCCGGGCCGAGGCGCGGGTCGCGGCGAAGAAGCTCATCCGCAGCCACGACCTGCCGATGAAGGTCGTCGGCGTCGACTACCTCGACCGGGGGGAGCCGCGCAAGTTCGTCGTGTACTTCTCCGCGCCGCACCGGGTCGACTTCCGCGAGCTCGTCCGTGACATGTCGCGCTCGCTGGACACGAAGGTCGAGCTGCGCCAACTCGGCGCGCGGGACGAGGCGCGGGTGCAGGGCGGCATCGGCCCGTGCGGCCGCGACCTGTGTTGCGCGACGTTCCTCAAAGACTTCGAACCGGTCAGTGTCCGGATGGCCAAGGATCAGGACCTGCCGGTCAACCCGCTGAAGATCTCCGGTGCGTGCGGCCGGTTGCTGTGCTGCCTGAAGTACGAGCACCCGCTGTACCAGGAGTTCAAAGCCACCGCGCCGCGGCTCGGCGAGACGATCGGCACGCCCGACGGCGACGGCCGCGTTATCGGTCACGACGTGCCGGGCGAGTCGCTCGTCGTACGGCTGGCCGCCAGCGGTCAGATGTGCCGGTGCTCGCGGGCGGACGTATGCGCACCGCGGCAGGCCTACGACGGCGCGGTCGCGACGGGTGCGCGCGCGACCGCGAGCGACGACGAGGAAGGAACGCCGCCATCCGACGATTGATCGCGGTCGCCGCGGCCGTGGTCTTCGCGGCCACGGCCTGCACCAGCAGCGCCGACAAGCCGGTGGCGTCGCCGCCGGCCCCGCCGGTGACGACGACGTCGCCGGCCGGCGGTACGGCGACACCGACTCCGGTCGCAGCCGGCCTGCGGCGCTTCTACTCGCAGCACCTGTCGTGGCACTCCTGCTACGGCCACGGATTCAGGTGCGCGACGATGACCGTGCCGCTCGACTACACGCATCCGGACGGGCCGACGCTCGCGGTCGCGGTGACGATGCGACCGGCCACCGGCAGCCGGCGCGGCGCACTGATCGTGAACCCGGGCGGGCCGGGCGCGTCGGGGATCGACTTCGCCCAGCAATGCCTCGCCTGTTTCGCCGCGTTCACCCAGCACTACGACCTCGCCAGCTTCGACCCGCGCGGCGTCGCCCGGACCCGGCCGGTGCGCTGCCTGTCGCCGAGCGAGCTCGACGCGTTCTTCGACCTGCCGCCGTACCCGACGACCGCCGCGCAGCGCGCGGAGCTGATCGCCGGTGACAAGAAGTTCGTCGCGGGGTGCCTGCGCCGCAACGGGTCGTACCTCAGCCACATCGGCACCATCGACTCGGCCCGCGACATGGACGTCTTCCGCGCGTTGCTCGGCGATTCGAAACTGACCTACTACGGCGCGTCGTACGGCACGTATCTCGGCGCGAAGTACGCGCAACTGTTCCCGACCCGCATCCGCGCGCTCGTGCTCGACGGTGCGGTCGATCCGGCGCAGGACAACCTCACCGGTGCGGCGGTGCAGGCGCGCGGATTCGAAGTCGACCTCGACGACTTCCTGCGCAACTGCGCGGGGACCGGCTCGTGCCCGGTCGGCAACACCTACGCGGACGCGCAGCGCGGCTTCAACCAACTGCAGGCGCGGATCGCGGCGCACCCGGAGCAGGTCGGCAGCCGGCGGCTCGGTCCGGCCGAGTTCATCGGCGGCGTCGCGCAAGGCATGTACGCCGTCAGCGAGTGGCACGACCTTCGCATCGCCTTGGACGAGGCGGAGAACGGCGACGGCTCCGGTGTGCTCGCGTTCTTCGACCAACTCGTCGAGCGCAACAAGGACGGCTCGTACAGCAACCTGCAGGAGGCGTTCAACGCGATCAGCTGCATCGACCGGCAGAGCCCGAAGGACCTCTCGGCGTACGACGCCTCGGTGCAGGCGCACCAGAAGGAGTCGCCGCACTTCGCCGCGCCGATCATCTACCCGTCGTACGTGTGCGCGCTCTGGCCGGTGCCGCCGGTCGAGCAGGCGCACCCGGTCAGTGCCCCCGGCGCGCCGCCGATTCTCGTCATCGGCACGACGCACGATCCGGCGACGCCGTACTCGTGGGCGCAGGCACTGGCCGCGCAGGTGCACGGCCGGCTGCTGACCCGCGAGGGCAGCGGGCACACCGCGTACCTGAGCGGCAACGACTGCATCGTGCGCTACGTCGACGCGTACGTGCTGTCGTTGCGGCTGCCGGCCGCGGGCGCCCGCTGCTCGTGAGCCGATTCCGTTAGACTCTCCGGGTCGCATCGCTTCGGCGGTGTGCGCCGCCTTAGCTCAGTCGGCAGAGCGATTCACTCGTAATGAATAGGTCGTCGGTTCGATTCCGACAGGCGGCTCCACCTGCGTGTTGACGGCACCGACGGCACAACCTCCATGGCATCCGCCGCGCCGAACCCGTACCGTTTCGATCATGCGTCGTACCCGACTTGTCCCGGTTTTGCTCGGTCTGGTTCCTGCTGTCACGTTCGCCGCCTTCGGCGCGTCGTCGTCGGCGGCGAGCGCGGCGCCGCGCGCGCACTACACGACCGTCAAGCTGGCCAACTCGTCCGGCACGTCCGAGCCGCGCGTCACCGTGACCCCCGACGGCAACCGTTACATCGACACCAACGCCGCCAAGAGCGGCAACGAGGTCGTCTACCGCTCGCCGGACGCGACCCACTGGATCCAGACGGCGGGCGCACCGACCCAGGTCTCGGCCACGACCGACGTCGACATCGTGTCGACCCGCACCGGCCGGCTCATCGCGAGCGAACTCGACGACGCCGGCATCAACTTCCAGACGTCGTACTCCGACGACAAGGGCGCGACCTGGACACCGTCGGTCGGGCATACGTTCGCCGACACCGACCGGCAGTGGTTCACGGTCGGCCCGGACGACCCGACGACGCACAAGCCGCGGGTCTACCTGCTGTTCCACAACTTGGCGTCCGGCTTGCTGACGCACAACATGTTCGTCGCGACGTCGACCGACGGCGGCGCGACCTTCCTGCCGCCGGTGCCGGTGTCGGCGCCGCCGCAGCAGGACTGGCTCGATCTTCAGTGCGCCGATTCCGGTGGCCCGTCGAACATCTTCTACGACAAGAAGACCGATCGCATCTTCGTCGTCTTCGGCACCCGTAGCTCGCCGGCCGGCGGCTGCGCGGCGCAGCCGACCGAGATCAACGTCGTCGCCGCCAACCGGGTATGGGTCGTCGGCGCACCGGCGACGTCGACCGAACTCGCCACGTCGTGGACGCCGCACCTCGCGGTCAACGACACCGGCGTCGGCAGCGCTCCGTCGAGGATCGTCGGCATGCAACTCGCGCCCGGCGCCTCCGACTCCGACGGCAACGTCTACGTCGCCTATCCGGAATCCATCAAGGACTACCCGGACTACGACGGCGCGGCGATCAAGGTCGTGCACGCATCCGCGAACAACCTCGACCGCTGGTCGAAGCCCAGCGTCGTCGCGGCCGCCGGTGGCGCCGGCAACGTCTTGCCGCACATCGTCGCGGGCCTGCCCGGCCGGGTCGACGTCGTCTACTACCACGGGTCCGGCAGCGCGTCGAGGCCCACGTGGCACGCCGTCGCCGCGCAGAGCCTCGACGAGTTGTCGGCGAACCCGCACTGGTCGACGCAGCAGTTGGGCAGCGTCGTCGTCGAGCCGGCACAGTCGGCGAGCCAGCTGATGGGCGCCTGCAGGTCGGGTCAGGAAGCCACACTGAACGGGTTCGTCTGCGGCCGCGCGGCGGACGTGTTCGGCATCGCGATGGACAAGTGCGGCAACCTCATCACGACCTGGCCGGCACAGGCGAACCTGCAGTCCGACGGCACCTACGTCACGACGCAGACCTCGGGGCCGAACCTCGTCTGCTGGTCGAATTCCCGCGGCAAGAAGGTCGCCGTTCAGTACTGGATGTCGACGGAACCGCCGGCGGCTCCGAGCGTGACGCTCGCGGTTCGCGAGCCCGGCGGGTACGGCGTTGCGCTCCGCGACTAGCGACTACGCGGAGCCCTACTAGGGGCCTGCCCGCCTCGATCGTCTCGGCAGCCGCCGGCTGAAATCCGGGGTACCGGACGGGTGAAGAATGCCTGCCGCGGATGACACGCACCGACGCATTTCGATCACGAAAGCGTCACAATGCGCGGCGTAACCGGCCAGTAGTGGCAGGCTCGACCCGCAGGCGCCAGGGCGGCGTCGGTCCGAGCATGTCCGTCCACGCCGACGGCGACCGAGCGGCGAGAGGTGGAGATTGGGCAAGTACCTGGTCCGCCGGCTCATCAACTACGTCGTGCTGGTCTTCATCGCGACGTCGCTGGCGTACCTGCTTGCCGCGGTCTCACTGAACCCCCGTGAGCACTTCCAGGGCCGCAATCCACCGGTCCCGGTGACGACTCAGGACCGCATCCTCAGCGCCTACAACATCAACGACAAGACGCCGGTCCTCGACCGCTACGGCCACTGGCTCGACGACCTCGTGCACGGCAACCTCGGGCGCGACTTCGACGGCGGTTACGTCGGTGCGAACCTCAGCCGCCGGATGTGGGTGAGCGGCCAACTCTTGCTGATCGGCACGATCCTCGGCGGGTTGGTGGGTGTCGGCGCCGGCGCCTGGGCCGCGGTCCGGCACAAGAGGGTGGCCGACTACTCGCTCACTCAGGGTGCGTTCTTCATCCTGTCGTGCCCGACCTTCGTCATCGCGATCCTGCTGCAGGTCGGCGCGACCCGGCTCAACGACGCCGTCGGGCATCGGCTCATCTCGTTCTCCGGACAGTCCGATCCGGCGTTGCAGGGCGGGTTCTTCAGCCATCTCGGCGACCGGCTGGACCACCTGATCCTGCCGACGATCACGCTGATGCTCGTCGGCGCGGCCGGGCTCATGCTCTACCAGCGGGCTGCGATGCTCGACGTCCTCGGCAGCGACTACGTCCGCACCGCGCGGGCAAAGGGCCTGCGCCGGCGGACCGCGTTGACCAAGCACGCGCTGCGCACCGCACTCATCCCGTCGATGACGATCTTCACTTTCTCGTTCGCCACGATCTTCGTCGGTGCGATCTTCACGGAGGTCATCTTCGGCTGGCACGGCATGGGCGAATGGTTCGTTCAGACGATCCAAGGCAATGACACCAACGGAGTAGCTGCGGTCACGGCGGTGACCGCCGTACTCATCCTGATCGCGTCGTTCCTGCAGGATATCATCGTCGCGCTCCTCGACCCGCGGGTGCGGGTGGGCTGATGACCGTCCCCAGCCAGGAGCTCATCGGTACGGTCACCGCCGAATCGGGGATCGACGGCACGGCGATGCTCGACGAAACGCGAGTGCCTTCCCGCGGCCGGATCATCATGCGCCGGTTCGTGAAGCAGAAGTCTGCGGTGTTCGGCCTCGTGTTGCTCGTGATCCTCGTCTTCATGGCGTACGTCGGCATCCACTTCACCAAGTGGGGATACGCCCAGCCCGACTACAACTCGTTCGCCGTGACGCCGAATGGATCGCACTGGTTCGGCACCGACGCGGCCGGCGGCGATCTGTACGCGATGACGATGCGAGGAGCGCAGAAGTCGATCCTCATCGGCCTGCTCGTCGCCGTGCTTGCCACCGGCTTGGCCGCGATCGTCGGCGCATCAGCCGGCTACTTCGGCAAGTGGGTCGACGGCGTGCTGATGTGGATCGTCAGCCTGCTGCTGATCATCCCCGGGTTCCTGATCATCGCGATCCTGTCGCCGCACTTCCACAACAACCTGCCGTTGTTCGTGTTCTTCCTCGGCATGTTCATCTGGCAGATCACGGCGCGGATCGTCCGAGGCCAGACCCTGTCCCTGCGTGAACGCGAGTACGTGCTCGCGGCGAAATACATGGGCGTGTCCGGTGGGCGGATCATCGTCAGGCACATCCTGCCGAATCTCGCGTCGCTGCTGTTCATCGACGCGACCGTCAACGTGTCGACGGCGGTGCTGACCGAAACGGGCCTGTCGTTCTTCGGCTTCGGCGTGCAACCGCCCGACATCTCGCTGGGCACGTTGATCCAGGCCGCGCAAACCTCGGCGACGACACAACCGTGGCTGTTCCTGTTCCCGGCCGGGTTCCTGGTGCTCCTGCTGCTCGCGGTCAACCTGATCGGTCAGGGCCTGCGGGACGCATTCGACCCGTCGACGGGAATCGCCGTATGACGACCGCCGCCGAAGTCCGGACCCGTGAGCCGCAGCCCGACGAGTCGGCCATCCTTGTCGTCGACGACCTGCACGTGACGTTCCCGACCCTCGGCGGTACCAAGGTCCGCGCGGTGCGCGGCCTGTCCTACCAACTGCGTCGCGGCGAAGCGCTGGGCATCGTCGGCGAGTCCGGCTCCGGTAAATCGGTGTCGTCGCTCGCGATGATGGGACTGCTCCCGCGCACGACCCAGATCAGCGGCTCGATCCGGCTCGACGGCAAAGAGCTCATCGGCATGCACGACCGCGAGGCGTCCGAGCTGCGCGGCAAGAAGATCTCGATGATCTTCCAGGAGCCGCTGTCCGCGCTGACCCCGGTCTACACGGTCGGCGCGCAGGTGGTCGAGGCGCTGCGGGTCCACACCGACCTGAGCAAGGAGCGCGCGCAGGCACGCGCGGTCGAGCTGCTCGACCTCGTCGGCATCCCGAACCCGCGCGAGCGCGCGAAGGCCTTCCCGCACGAGTTCTCCGGCGGCATGCGCCAGCGGGTGATGATCGCGATGGCGATCGCGAACGACCCGGACGTCCTCATCGCCGACGAGCAGTCCACTGCGCTCGACGTCAACATCCACGCGCAGATCCTCGAGGTGCTGCAGACCGCGCGGCGCGAAACCGGCGCCGCGGTCATCATGATCACCCACGACCTCGGCGTCGTCGCCGGCCTCGCCGACCGCGTCCTCGTCATGTACGCCGGCCGCCCGGTCGAGCTGGGCACCACCGACGAGGTCTACTACGCGCCGCGGATGCCGTACACGATGGGCCTGCTCGGCTCGATCCCGCGCCTCGACGCCTCGGGGCGATCCGCGCTCGTGCCGATCGAGGGCTCGCCGCCGTCGCTCGCGAACCTCCCGTCGGGGTGCCCGTTCCGGCCACGCTGCCCGCTCGCCATCGACATCTGCGCGGAGGAAGAGCCGCCGCTCGAGTCGGTCCGCGGCGCCTCGCACCGGGCCGCGTGCCACCGCAAGGAAGAGATCGAGACCAACGGCTGGTCGGTCGGCGACGTGTTCCCGGTGCCCGAGCTCGGCATCGCCCCGGTCGAGCGGCTGCCGCGCGAGCAACGGCCGGTCGCGCTCGCCGTCGAAGGCCTGGTCAAGCACTACCCGCTGATGAAGGGCGTCGTGTTCAAGCGGCGGGTCGGCACCGTGCAGGCGGTCGACGGCGTCGACTTCGACATCCGCGAAGGCGAAACCCTCGGCCTGGTCGGCGAATCGGGTTGCGGAAAGACGACGACCCTGCTGCAGATCCTCGAGCTCGTCAAGCCGCAGGCCGGCACCATCCAGGTCGCCGGCAAGGACACGAACGACCTGCACAACGCGCATGCCCGCAAGGCGTTGCGGCGAGATCTTCAGGTCGTCTTCCAGGACCCGCAGGCCTCGTTGGATCCGCGGTTGCCGGTCGGCGACGTCCTCGCCGAACCGATGCGGACGCACGGCTACGACCGCAAGCACATCGACGCCCGGATCAAAGAGCTGCTCGGTCTCGTCGGGCTCGAAGCCGGGCACGCCGGTCGCTACCCGCAGGAGTTCTCCGGCGGCCAGCGGCAACGGGTCGGCATCGCCCGCGCGCTCGCGCTCGAACCGAAGCTCGTCGTCCTCGACGAGCCGGTGTCCGCACTCGACGTGTCGATCCGCGCCGGCGTCATCAACCTGCTCATGCAGTTGCGCGCCGAGCTCTCGCTGTCGTACCTGTTCGTCGCCCACGACCTGTCCGTCGTACGCGTCATAGCCGACCGGGTCGCGGTGATGTACCTCGGGCGGATCGTCGAGATCGGTGTCGTCGATTCGGTGTACGCGTCGCCGTCGCACCCGTACACGCAGGCCCTGCTGTCGGCGATCCCGATCCCCGATCCGGACAAGGAGCGCACCCGCGAGCGCATCGTCCTGCAGGGCGACCTTCCCAGCCCGGCCGACCCGCCATCGGGTTGCCGGTTCCGTACGCGGTGCCAGCGGTTCCTCACCCTTACCGAGGGCGAGAAGCAGCTGTGCATCGACCGGTACCCACCCTTGATCCCGATGGGTCCGGACCACTCCGCTGCTTGCCATTACGCGGAGCCTGTCGCGGTCATCCCAGAGCAGAGCAAGGAACGAAAAAGGAGGAGGAGCACGTGAACAAGCAACAGCGCAGAGCACTGCTGGCCCTGCCGCTGACGATCGCGCTGACGGTCTCGGCATGTAGTAGCAGCGGTGGCGGAACCAAGACCGGTCCGAAGACGAACGTACCGGCGTCCAACCTGCCGACCCTCGACATCAACGCCCACCCCACCAGCGACCTCAAGGACGGCGGCACGCTGACGTGGGCCATCGAGCAGTTCGGCCCGCAGTGGAACTACAACGAGGTCAACGGCACCGACAGCGGCATCTTCAACACGATCAGCGCGCTGATGCCGGAGCCGACAAGGACCGACGAGCACGCCAACGTGACGTTCAACCCGGACTACTGGCAGTCGGTCAAGGTCATCAGCACCACCCCGCAGAAGATCGAGTACAAGCTCAACCCGAAGGGCAAGTGGTCCAACGGCCGGGCGATCGACGTCACCGACTTCCAGGCGCAATGGAAGGCGCTCAACGGCACCAACACCAAGTTCGCCGCGGCCAGCACGACCGGCTACGAGCAGGTGTCGGACGTCTCGCAGGGCACCGACCAGTTCGACGTCATCGTCACCTTCAAGACGCCGTTCGCCGAGTGGCCGACGCTGTTCAGCCCGCTGTACCCGAAGGAAGTCAACGCGAACCCGACGACCTTCTCCGCGATGTACAACAACGCGATCCCGATCACCGCGGGACCGTTCAAGTTCGGCTCGTTCGACAAGTCGGCTCAGACCGTGACCGTCGTCCGCGACCCGAGCTGGTGGGGCACCAAGCCGAAGCTCGACAGCATCGTGTTCAAGACGCTCGACGGCACCGCCGCCGACCAGGCGTTCGCCAACGGTGAGATCGACTACGACTACTTCATCGCGAACGTCGCGTCCGAGTACGACCTCGCCAAGAGCAGCAAGACCGGTCACGTGACCGTTGCCGGTGGCCCCAACCAGCGGCACTTCACGTTCCACAACGGCGGCATCACCGCCGACCTGCAGGTCCGCTTGGCGATCGCGTACGGCACCAACCGGCTCGCGTTCGCGAAGTCCGACCTCAACGGTCTGCCGATCCAGAACTTCGCCACCCTGGACAACCACATCTTCGTCCCGGGCCAGACCGGTTACCAGAACAACTCCGGCGCGGTCGGCACGTACGACCCGGCGAAGGCCAACTCGACGCTCGACGCCGACGGTTGGAAGATGGGTTCGAACGGTTACCGCACCAAGAACGGCAAGGAGCTCGACGTCCGGTTCACCATCCCGGCCGGCACCGCGTCGAGCGCCAACGAGGCGAAGCTGTTCCAGCCGATGATGAAGGCGATCGGTGTGAAGCTGGTCATCACGACCGTTCCGTCGAACGACTTCTTCACCAAGTACGTCATCCCGGGCAACTTCGACATCACTCCGTTCACCTGGATCGGCACGCCGTTCCCGGGTTCGGGTGCGAAGGCCATCTACATCGGCCCGAAGGTCGGTGGCGGCGAGAACTACACCGGTATGGACGACCCGGTCATCGACCAGGACTTCAAGGACGCGCTCTCGTCACTCGACCTGAACGTGTACCGCCAGAAGCTCAACGATGCCGACGTGCACATCTGGAACGAGGTTCACTCGCTGATGCTGTTCCAGCGGCTCGACATGGACGGCGTCAACAACAAGGTCGCGAACCTCGGCTCGTTCGGGTTCTCGACGATCGACTACACGAAGATCGGTTTCCTCAAGTAGTCGCTGATTAGCAACCCGTACGCGGGCCCGGTGGGAGCTTTGGGGCGGGGCCCGCGGCGTCTCTACTTAGGCTGGGTCTGCGATGAGAGGTACGCCGACACTCGACCTGGCCGCGCGCGCCGTGGCGTGGGAGCGACTCGACGGCGGTGACGTCGACGTGCTCGTCGTGGGCGCCGGCGTCACCGGCACCGGAGTGGCCCTCGACGCGGTGACCCGCGGCCTGTCGACCGCCGTCGTCGACGGCCGCGACATCGCGAGCGGTACGTCCTCGCGCAGCAGCAAGCTGTTCCACGGCGGGCTGCGCTACCTCGAACAGTTCGACCTGCAACTCGTCCGCGAGGCCTTGCGCGAACGCGACCTGATGGTCTCCCGGCTCGCGCCGCATCTCGTCCGCCCGGTCTCGTTCCTCTACCCGTTGCAGCACTACGGCTGGGAGCGGATCTACGTCGGCGCCGGCCTGGCGCTCTACGACCTGCTCGGCGGATCGAGGACGTTGCCGCGCCACCGCCACCTGTCCAGGACTCGCGCGCGAGCGCTCGCACCGGCGCTCAAGCGCAGCGCACTCGTCGGCGGCATCCGCTACTACGACGCGCAGACCGACGACGCGCGGCACACGTTGACGCTGGCCCGCACCGCGGCCGCGTACGGCGCCATCGTCCGCACCTCGACCGAGGTCGTCGGCTTCCTGCGCGAAGGCGGCCGGGTCGTCGGCGCGGAGTTGCGCGACACCGAGACCGGCGCGCAGACGACCGTGCGGGCCGGTGTCGTCGTCAACGCGACCGGCGTGTGGACGGACGACGTGCAACGACTCGCGGACTCGCGCGGCGAGTTCAAGGTGCGCGCGTCGAAGGGCATTCACATCGTCGTACCGCGCGACCGCATCTCGTCGGAGACCGGCCTCATCCTGCGGACCGAGAAGTCGGTGCTGTTCGTCATTCCGTGGGGCGACCATTGGATCGTCGGCACCACGGACGAGGACTGGCACTACGGCAAGGCCCATCCCGCCGCGAGCAGCGTCGACATCGACTACGTCCTCGACCACGTCAACGCCGTACTGTCCGTGCCGCTCACCCGCGCCGACATCTCCGGCGTGTACGCCGGGCTCCGCCCGCTGCTGTCCGGCGAGCACGAGGAGACGTCGCAACTGTCGCGCGAACACGCGATCAGCCGGTCGCCGCGCGGCATGGTCTCGGTCGCCGGCGGCAAGTACACGACGTACCGGGTCATGGCGCGCGACGCCGTCGACGCGGCGATCGGCGAGCTCGGCCAGCCGGCCCGGCCATGTGTCACGCACGAGATCCCGTTGCTCGGTGCCGACGGCTACCACGCACTCGCGAATCAAGTGCAAACCCTCGCCGACCACTTCGGCTTGCCGGGCTGGCGGATCGAGCACCTGCTCGCTCGCTACGGCGCGCTCATCGACGACGTGCTCGCTCCGGCTGCGGCGGATCCGGCGTTGCTCGAACCGGTGCCCGGTGCGGGTGAGTACTTGATGGCCGAGATCCGTTACGCCGCAAGCCACGAAGGTGCGTTGCACCTCGACGACGTCCTCACCCGGCGGACCCGGATCTCGATCGAGACGCCGCATCGGGGGCTGGAGTCGATGAAGCCGGTCGCCGCGCTGCTCGCCGAGGTCCTCGGCTGGGACGACGAGCAGACCGTTCGCGAGATCGCGGCATACGACGCGAGAGTTGCGGCCGAACGCGCCTCGCAGGAAGCGACCGACGACGAGAACGCCGACGCCCGCCGCCTCGTCGCCCCCGACACCCGAAGGACGGTCGTCCCCTCCCGCCCGTCCTCAATTGCGAGATAGCGGACGTCTACGGGTGCCATCTCGCAATTGCTACTTCCGGCGGTGCGTCAGGGCCCAGCGCATTCCGCGGTAGAGCCCGTAGCCCACGCCGGTCGAGGCCGCCGCGCCGACGGTGAGGAACGCCACCGACATCGCCGGCCGCGCACCGCTGACCGCGCCCCGAGCAGGTACGGCGGCGCGTTCGCGCAACGACCCGCCGCGAGCCCGCGCGAGCAGGTCCTCCAACAGGCCGGCCGGCGGCTGCGGCCGCGAGTCGCGCAGTGTCGCCAGCGCGGCGTGCACCTGCTCCTGGCGGGCGAGCTCGGCCGCGCAGTCGGCGCACCGCTTGACATGAGCCCGTACGACGCGCGCGCCCCAACCGGTCAGTTCGCCGCTGACGAGGAACGGCAACTGTGCGCGCGTCTCGCGACAGAAGCGCGGGCTCTGCTCGTCGGAGGAATCGGCACTCATGCTCCCGTCCCTCCAGCCTGTGCGGCGCCACCGGTCACCATCGCCCGCAGCCGGGCATGCGCCCGGTGCAGCCGTACCTTCACCACAGTCTCCGTGACGCCGAGCAGTTCGGCGACCTCGCGGGTCGACAGGCCTTCGAGATCGCGCAACACCACGACCGCGCGCGCGTCTTCCGGCAGCGCAGCCAGCGCCGCCTCCGACCGCGCGACGAGGTCCGCGGTCTCGGCCAGCTCCGACGGCGACCCCTCGGCCGACGCCAGCGAGATCTCGTCGCCCGGCAGCGCGAACGGCGCGTTGCCGGCGACCGTGCCGGTCGCCCGCGCCCGCGACCGCCGCCGCAACGCGGTCAGGCAGACGTTGACCGTGACCCGGTGCAGCCAGGTCCCGAACGAGGACTCGCCGCGAAAGCCGAGCACCGACCGCATGACGCGCACGAACACCTCCTGCGTCGCGTCGGCGGCCTCGTCCGGGTCGGCGAGCATCCGGCGGCACAGTGCGTACACGTCCGCGTAAGTCGCCCGGATCAAAGCGTCCAGCGCACCGGCCTCGCCACGTTGGCAGGCCTTGACGAGCGCCGGGTCGACGTTCATCCGAGCGGTTCGACCTCCTCGCGCAAAAAAAGTTACGCAACGGCTGTAACCAAGCGTCGTACGCGCAGTCGAACTGTGGTGAGCGGCGCGCCGTGCGTCGCAGAGGAGGCAACAAAGATGTACGCGTTCGTCGTGTTCGTGGGCTTGGCGCTCGCACTCGCCGTCACCTGGGAGGTGCTCGACGAGATCCTTCCCGTCAAGGCTCCGAAGGCCCTGACCACGACGGCGACCGTCGCCGTGGCCATCCTCGCCGCCTGGGCGCTGGACTACTCGGTCTTCCGGGCGTTCGGCCAGCACCTGCGCTCGGAGTGGATGAACCCGGTCGCCACCGGTGTCGTCCTCGTCGGTGCCGGTGAGTTCCTCCGAGCCATCGCGGGCAGCCTCGGTATCTCGATCTCGGTCGGCAACCGGGACAAGGCCCGCACCGCCTAACCACAACTGAAACGTCGCTGCCCACCGCCGGTACCCGCCGGCGGTGGGCAGCGGCATGTAGCGGGGCAATTCGCCATGTCCGAGTCGGCGTAGTCAGTCTTGTGTTACTCCGAGATCACACAGCGCAGTGTCTCTGGTCTCGGGAAAGGACAACCATGAACGCACGTGCCCGCCGGCTCGCCCCGTTCGCCGGCTACCTGATGGTCGCCTTCATCCTCGTCGCGTTGTTCATGATGCAAGCACCGGAGTCGAAGGCGAGCGGCGCGAAGGTCATCAGCTTCTTCACCCACCACAAGACCGCCGTTCACGTCCAGAGCCTCTTGCTGGCGTACGGCGCGCTCACCGCCATCGTGTTCTTCACCGCCGTCGCGAACTTCGTCCGCAGCCGCGGCTCGCAGATCCTCGCGACCACCAGCATCGTCGGCGGCGCCCTGATGGCAGCCGGGCTCTGTATCGGCGCCGGCATCAACGAGACGCTCGTCGACCAGCCGGGCAGACTGAGCGTCGCGTCGGCGCAGACGCTGAACCTGCTGAGCACCAACGCCTTCGGCGTCCTGCTGATCGCCGGTGTCGCCCTCGCCTGGCTGAGCGCGGGAATCGCGATGCTGCGGACGAAGTCGATGCCGACCGCTCTCGGCGTCGTCACCACGATCGTCGGTGTCGTCTCCACCGCCGGCCCCCTCGGATGGATCGGTTTCCTGGCCACGGCCCTGCTGGCGCCGGTCGTCGCGACGTACGTCTACCTTCGCTCCGAGCAGCCGCCGGCCGAGATCACGCTGCCCGACGCCAAGGTCACCGTCCCGGCGCAGGCCCGGCGGACCAAGTCGGACGCCAAGTCGGACGCTGGGGCGAAAACCTCCGCATAGCCGGAACACGCTCAGGCGGCCCCGTACCGAGCAGGATTCGGTACGGGGCCCGTCGAAGTGGGAGCCGAACCCCTTCACCGAGGAGACGGCTTTCGTGCGCATGTTCGGCAGCACTCTCAGACTTTCCCTGGTCGCGGCCCTGCTGGCGGCCGGCGGCGTCGCCGCCGGCACCTTCGCGGCCACCACGGCGGCTCCGTTCGTGGCCGCCGGCAGCGCCCGCCAGGTCTACGCGACCGGTGTGCCCGCGAGCGCGGCGATCACGCTGCTCGACAGCACCGGCGCCACGGTCGCGACCGAGACCGCCGACGCCCAGGGCGGCGTGCTGTTCCGCAACGTGACCCCCGGCGACGGCTACGAGGTGAAGCTGCCCGACGGCACGACCTCCGCCCCGCTCACCGTGCACACCGAGGACTCCGCGCCGTGGGACCCGGACGTCTACAACCAGACCATCCCGGACCACGGCTACGGCTACCTGACGACTCGCGACGGCACCAAGCTCGCCTACTACGTGCACCCGCCGACGGCGCCCCCGGTCGCGTTCCAGGGGCACAACATCCCGGACAACAACATCCCCGCCGGCCCCGACTACGCCGAGCCGTACCCGACCCTGATCGAGTACTCCGGCTACGGCTACGCCAACCCGGCCGGCCCGACCAACGGCATCGCCGCGGTCGCCAACGCGATGGGCTTCGCCGTCGTCGACATCCAGATGCGCGGCACCGGCTGCTCCGCCGGCGCGTTCGACTTCTTCGAGCCGCTGCAGAGCCTCGACGGCTACGACATCATCGAGACGATCGCCCGCCAGTCGTGGGTCAAGGGCGGCAAGGTCGGCATGATGGGCATCTCCTACGGCGGCATCAGCCAGCTGTTCACCGCCGCGACGCAGCCGCCGCACCTCGCCGCGATCGCCCCGCTGTCGGTCATCGACGCGACCGCGACGACGCTCTACCCGGGCGGCGTGCTCAACACCGGCTTCGCCGTCGCGTGGGCCAAGGAGCGCCAGGACGAGGCGCAGCCGGCCGGCCCGAACGCCGGTCAGCCGTACGCGTGGCAGCAGATCCAAAACGGTGACACCGTCTGCGCCGACAACCAGGTGCTGCACGGCGAGGCCGCGAACCTGATGCAGAAGATCCAGGACAACTCGCACTACGTCGCGAGCGTCGCCGATCCGCTCGACCCGGTCACGTTCGTCAACAAGATCAACGTGCCGGTGTTCATGGCCTGCCAGTGGGAGGACGAGCAGACCGGCGGTCACTGCCCGACGCTCGCCGCGCACATGACCGGCACGACGAAGAAGTGGTTCACCTTCACCAACGGCCCGCACATCGACTCGCTGTCGCCCGAGACGTACAACCGTTGGTACGACTTCATGATGATCTACGTCGCGGACGAGCCGCCGCTGCTCAACTCGGCGGTCGTGCGCGCGGTCGCGCCGGTCGTCTACAACACGGCTCTCGGTACGCCGCAGAACGACCTGATCACGCTGCCGCTGGACCCGATCCAGGAGCAGCCGACACTCGCGATGGCGCAGACCGCGTTCGAAGCGCTGCCCGAGATCCGGGTGCTGTTCGACAACGGCGGCGGCGCGAAGCCGACCGGTGACTCGACCGCGGGCGACCCGTACCCCGAGTTCGAGAAGTCGTTCTCGTCGTGGCCGGTCGCCGGCACGACGGCGGTGAGCTTCTACCTCGGCAAGGATGGCACCCTCACCGACAGCCCGACCGGCAAGGGCATGGACCAGTACACCTCCGATGCGACCGCCCTGGCCAAGACCGACTACGGCGTCAACACCGGCACCGGCGGTCTGTGGGGCAACGCGAGCCAGTGGGACTGGCAGTGGAAGCCGAACCCGGCCGGCACCGCGGTGTCGTACCTGTCGGCGCCGCTCGCGCACGACACCGCCGTGGTCGGTGCCGGTGCGGTCTACCTCTGGGTGCGTTCCTCGACCCCGGACGTCGACCTGCAGGCGACCATCAGCGAGGTCACGCCGGACGGGCACGAGACGTTCGTGCAGAACGGCTACCAGCGGGCCAGCGAGCGCAAGCTCTCCTACGACACGAACAACGTCATGCACACGCCGAGCACGCTGCTCGAACCGGTGCCGACGATGCTCGCGTCCGACGCGGCGCCGATGCCGGCGGACCAGTTCGTGCCGGTGGCGATCCCGCTGTACTACGAGGGCCACGTCTACCGCGCCGGCACCCGGATCCGGGTGACGATCGCGGCGCCGAACGGCGCGCAGCCGGTGTGGTCGTTCGACAACACCGAGCCGGCCGGCACGACCTCGTCGGTCGCGATCGCGTTCTCGCACCAGATGCCGTCGCGGCTCGTGCTGCCGGTCATCGCGGGCGTCGACGCGGCCGGGACCGCGCAGCCGGCCTGCCCGAGCCTGCGCAACGAGCCGTGCCGGACCTACGTGCCGTTCGTCAACGACGCGGTCTCGAACAACCGGCGCACCTAGCCGTGGGCCGGCGACTCCTTGAGCCGCCGGCGGGACTCTTCGATCTCGGCTTCGGCTTCGATGCGGCCGCACCAGTGCGCGCCTTCGACGCTCTTGCCGGGCTCGAGATCCTTGTAGACCTCGAAGAAATGCTGGATCTCGAGCTTGTCGAACTCCGGCAGGTGGCGGATGTCCTGCAGGTGCTCGAGCCGCGGGTCGGCCGCGGGGACGCACAGCACCTTGTCGTCGCCGCCGGCTTCGTCCTGCATCCGGAACATCCCGATCGCGCGGCAACGAATGAGGCAGCCGGGGAACGTCGGCTCCTGTAACAGCACGAGTGCGTCGAGCGGGTCGCCGTCGGCGCCGAGGGTGTTCTCGACGAAGCCGTAGTCGGCGGGGTACTGCGTCGCGGTGAACAGCGTGCGGTCCAACCGGATCCGCCCGGTTTCGTGATCCATCTCGTACTTGTTGCGCTGCCCTTTCGGGATCTCGATCGTGACGTCGAACTCCACGGCGTTAGTGTCCCGTACGGTGAGCAACCGCTGGCGATGGGGAGCGGTCGTCGTCGTACTCGTCATGGCCGCCGCCGGCGGGACCGGGTACGTCGTCACCCAGCGCGGACGCGCGAATCACGTCGTCGTGGTCACCCGACCGGTGATCCGGCCCGATGTGATGAACGCATTGCCGTTGCGCGGCACCGCTTCGGCGACACCGAGTGGTGTGGCTGCGGCACTTGCCCGCGCGAGCGCCGACCCGGCGTTCGGCGGATCGCTGACCGGCCTGGTCGTCGACGCCGAGACCGGTGAGGTATTGCTCGACCGCGACGGCGGTACGCCGATGACGCCGGCGTCCACCGCGAAGCTGCTCACGGCTGCGGCGGCGTTGACGACGTTGAGCCCGACCGCGACCTTGCACACCGACGTGCTGCGCGCCGGTACGACGCTGTACCTGCGCGGCGGCGGCGACGTCACGTTGACCGCCCGGCCGGTCGCGGCGGCGGCGTATCCGCGGCCCGCGTCGATCGCGACGCTGGCGGCCGCGACGGCGCACAGCACGACGACGGTGACCGCACTGTGCGCCGACGTCTCGGCCTGGTCCGGCCCGTCCGCAGCGCCCGGATGGACGCCGGGCTACGTGACCGACGGCGACGTCGAGGTGCCGACGCCGCTCGAAGTCGACGAAGGCTACGTGTCGACGCACAGCCACGCGCGCGCCGCGCACCCGGCGCGGTCGGCGCTGGCCGCGTTCGCCGCCGCACTCAAAGCAGCCGGCGTACGGGCACCGTCCCGGCCGGGCTGCGTCAAGAGCGCACCGGCCGGCGCGACCGTCGTCGCGAGTGTCCAGTCCCCGCCGGTCGCGGCGCTGGTCCAGCACATGTTGACCACGAGCGACAACGACCTCGCCGAGGCGATCGGCCGCACCGTCGCGACCGCGGCCGGGCAACCGCCGAGCTTTGCCGGCGAGGCCGCGGCGATCACGGCCGGACTCGACCGGCTGGGCATCCCGACCGACGGGCTGCGCCTGCTCGATGCCAGCGGGCTGTCCCGGCTCGACCGGGTCAGCGGGACGACGCTCGTGGCCGTGCTGCGGGCCGCGGTCCGGGATCCGTCGTTGCGCGGGCTGCTCGACGGCATACCGGTCGCGGGGGCCACCGGCACGCTGGTCAAGCGGTTCCGGACGAAGGCCAGCCGCGCCGGTGCGGGCGTCGTACGGGCCAAGACCGGGACGCTGGCCGGGGTGAACAGCCTCGCCGGAACGGTCGTCGATGCCGAGCCCCGCGTGCTCGTGTTCGCGTTCTTCACCGACCGCGCCATCTCGCCCAGCCGGGCCGAGGCGGCACTCGACCGGCTGGCCGCGATCCTTGCCGGCTGCGGCTGCCACCTCTAATCCGGCGCCGCCGTACGGTGGACGGTGTGCAGCTCGTCGACTGGTCGGTGGCGACCGCAACCGCGACCCGGCTGGTGCCGCCGGGGCCGCGGCTCGACCTCGCCGACGCGGTCGCGACGGTCGAGGATCTGCGCGGCCTCGCCGTGGAGGCCGACGCGCACGTGACCGAGCACACCGGGCTGGCCGGTGCGGGTGCCGCCGAACCGGTGTCGGTGGTCGACCGGCCGGGCTGGATCCGGTCGAACGTCACCGGCTTCGCCGAGCTCGTCGACCCGCTGCTGGAAACCGTCGTCGCCGACCGGGGCCGCTCGATCGGGCCGGTGATGACCGCGGTCGGTTCCCGGGCCACCGGCGCCGAGGTCGGCGTGCTGCTCGCGTACCTCGCGACCCGCGTCCTCGGCCAGTTCGAGCT
>JAICXQ010000008.1 GCA_025980325.1 Frankiales bacterium | reverse complement strand
CTCGGCCGGCTGCCGCTCGCGCAGGTCCTCGAACCCGCGGTGGAGTTGGCCCGCGACGGCTTCCCGGCCTCGCCGTTGCTGGCCCGGGCCGCGCCGTCGGTCGCCGACCTGCCTGGCGCGGCGGACTTCCGCGCGGCGACGCACCCCGGTGCCGTCGTACGACGTCCGGGGATCGCGCGCACGCTGACCGCGATCGGGCAGGACGGCCGGGACGCGTTCTACGGCGGCGAGTTCGGCGCCGGCCTGCGGGCCCTCGGCCGCCGTACCGATGCCGCCGACGAGTACGACGAGGCCGATCTCGCGACGGTGCAGGCCGACTGGGTGGCGCCGTTGTCGCTCGACGCGTGGGGCTCGCGGGTCTGGACGGTGCCGCCGAACTCGCAGGGCTACCTCAGCCTCGCCGCGGCCTGGATCGCCGACCGGCTGCCACTGCCCGCGGATCCGGACGATCCGCTGTGGGCGCACCTGCTGGTCGAGGCCGCACGGGTCGCGTCGTACGACCGCGTCGAGGTGCTGCACGAGCACGCGGACGGCGCGGCGTTGCTGGCGCCCGAGCGGCTGGCCGCGCGGCATGCGCTCGTCAGCGCGGACCGAGCCGCATCGTTGCCGCCGGAGTCCTATGCCGGCGGCGGCACGATCTACCTGTGCGCGGTCGACGCCGACCGCATGGGCGTCTCGCTGATCCAGTCGAACGCGGCCGGGTTCGGCGCGCGCATCGTCGAGCCGGCGACCGGAATCTTCCTGCAGAACCGCGGCATCGGCTTCTCCTTGCAACCCGGCCATCCGGCCGAGCTCGGACCGGGACGGCGGCCGCCGCACACCCTGTCGCCGGCGCTCGTCACCGACGCCGCCGGCCGGCTGGAGATGGTCGTCGGCACGATGGGCGGCGACGCGCAGCCGCAGGTCGTGCTGCAGTTGCTCGCGCGGATGCTGACCGGCGGCGCGAACGTCGAGGACGCGATCGCGGCGCCGCGCTGGGTCCTGTCCGGGCAGCCGCCGGCGGGCAACGGCTTCGACACCTGGGACGCGCGCGGGCCGGTGCAGGTGCACGTCGAGGCCGAAGCTCCGCCGGCGTGGGACTCCGGCCTGGCCGAACGCGGGCACGACGTCGTACGGCATCCGCGGTTCGGCTACAACGTCGGTCATGCGCACGCGATCCGCGTCGTCGGCGACGGGCTGGACGGTGCTTGCGATCCGCGTGCGCTGATCGGCGGGGCGATCGGCTATTGAGTCGTGTACCGTCGATGCGTGCACACCAGCAGCCGTTTCTTTTATGCCCTGACCGGGGTTCGGTCCGGGCTCGGCTGCTGACGCCCGCCCACATCCGCCCCGGTTCGCCGGGGCGAGGAGCTCCGGGAGCCATACCGCCAGGAGCTGTTCGATGACCACCACTGCCGAGGTGCAGGTTTCGTCGGTCGACGAAGGCCGTGCCAGGCTCGACGCGATCGACGCCGAGATCCGCGGCCTCGTTCGCGCGCGGCGCGAGATTTCCCAACAGGTGCAACGGTTACGCCGCGAAGCCGGCGGGCCGCGCATCGAGCACAGCCGCGAGAATCAGATCCTCAACGCGTACGGCGACGACCTCGGTCGCGCCGGCGTCGGGCTGGCGTTGGCGGTGCTCGAAATCTGTCGCGGACTGCCCGCTTGATCCTCGTCGCGGACGCGGACATCGCGTCGTACGACGGCGGACGGTTGCTGCTCGGCGGTTCGCCCCGGCGGGCGTTGCGGCTGACCGATCGCGGTGCCGAACGCGCGCGCGCCTTGCTCGCGGGAACGCCGGCGCGCGACGACGTCGACGTCGCACTTGCGAGGCGGCTCCTTGACGCCGGTCTCGCTCATCCGGCCGTGCCGTCGGCGCCGACGTCGTCCGGGGTCGAGGTCGTCGTACCGGTGTACGGCGATCGCGACCTCGCCGGCTGCCTCGCGGCGCTCGCGTCGTTGCCGGTGACCGTGGTCGACGACGGCTCGCCCTCGTCTGTCGAAGCCGCAACGGTCCGGCTGCCGGCGAATCGCGGCCCGGCGGCGGCGCGCAACGCCGGGCTGGCCGCGACGACCGCACCGATCGTCGCGTTCGTCGACAGCGACGTCGTGGTGAGCGCCGACGTCGTCGGCCGGCTCGCGGCGATGCTCGACGACCCGGCCGTCGCGGCGGTCGCGCCGCGCATCCATCCGAGCGGGTCGCGGCTCGACCTCGGTCCGCGGCCCGGTGTGGTGCGACCGGGCGCGCGGACGTCGTACGTTCCGTCGACCGTTCTCGTGGTGCGGCGCGCGGCGATCGAGGCGATCGGCGGATTCGACGAAAGCTTGCGCGTCGGCGAGGACGTCGACCTGGTCTGGCGACTCGTCGCGGCGGGGTTCGGCGTGCGTTACGTGCCGGGTCTTTCGGCCGTGCACCAAGAGCCGGCGGCGCGGCTCGCGAGGCTGGATCGCAGCCGGCGTTACGGGGGTGCGACCGGGCCGCTCGCGCGCCGGCACCCCACGGCGCCGCTGTCGCCGCCTGCTGTTCCGACTGCTGCCGTCGTGCTCGCGTTGACCGGCCGGTTGCGGCTGGCCGCGACGGTGTTGGCCGCGGCGTCGATCGCCCCTGCGCGCCGGATGCAGGCCGCCGGAGTGCCGGCCGGCGACTCGGCGCGGATCGCGGCGACGGCGACGTCGACCGCGACGGTGCACGCCGCGCGGTGGCTCCTTCAGCTCTGGGCTCCGGCGTTGCTCATGTTCGCGCGCGGCCGCCGTCGTAAGGCCGGCATCGTGCTCGCCGTACTCGCCCGGTTGGACGACCTCGCGTACGGCGCCGGCGTGTGGGCCGGCTGCGCGCGCGCCCGATCGTTGCGCCCGCTGCTACCTCGAACGGATCCGCGAAACCGCTGACGTGTCAGCAGCAGGCGTCGCTATAGCCGCACCACGTGCTGACAAGTCACGGCGCCTTACCCGAGCACGAAGCCGGCGACCACGTGGCCGAGTTCTTCCCCGGCGTCTTCCTGCAGGAAGTGGCCGGCGCCGCGGATCGTCGTGTGCGGCTGACCATCCGCGCCGGGGATGAGCTTCGGCAGGATCTCGGCCATCGGGCCGGTGATCGGATCGCCGTCGCTGAACGCGCACAGGAACGGCGTCGTCGACGTGACCAGGACCTCCCACGCCTGCTGGTTCGCGATCGCGCCGGGGTCGTCGGGGGTGATCGGGACCAGTTGCGGCATCGCCCGCGGGCCGGCTTTGTAACTCTCGTCCGGGAACGGCGCGTCGTACGCCGCGACCACTGCGGCGTCGAGCGGGATCTGGCAGCCGGAGGTGACGAACCGGCCGACGTCGAGGACCGGCGCCGCCGCGACCGCGGCCCGGAACTGGTGCCAGACCTGCGGCATCTCGTGCCGGCCGTCGGGCAGGCCGGTGTTCGCCGCGACCGCGCGGGCGAAGCGGCCCGGGTTCTCGGCCAGCAGGCGCAGCCCGATCAGCCCGCCCCAGTCCTGACCGAGCAGCGTGACATCGCGCAGGTCGAGGACGTCGAACAGCGCGGTGCGCATCCACTCGACATGTCGCGCGTACGAATGGTCGGCGATCCGGGTCGGCTTGTCGGAGCGGCCGAACCCGACGAGGTCGGGCGCGACCACACGACACCCGGCGTCGGCGAGGACGCCGATCACTTTGCGGTACAGGAAGCTCCACGTCGGCTCGCCGTGCAGGCAGACGACGACCGGCCCGCCGGCCGGCCCGGCGCTGACGTAACCGACGCGCAACGTTGCGCTGCCGTCGCCGGTAGGAACCTCGACGTAACCGGGTTCGAAGTCGAAACCGGGCAGGTTGGCGAACCGGCTGTCGGGCGTGCGCAGAATGTCCATGCGCTGATCTTGCCAGTGAACCCGCGCGGACCTGACACCGTAACTACTGGACATGGACTCGGGGCTCGTCGACGCCGCCCGGCGCGGCGAGGCGTGGGCCCTCACCGAGATCTGGCAGCGGTTCGCACCGGCGGTCACCGGTTACCTGCGCGGTCGCGGCGCGACCGAGCCCGAGGACCTCACCAGCGACGTCTTTCTTGCGGTTTTCCAACGATTGCGGGCATTCCGCGGCGACGAGGCGGACCTGCGCGCGTTTGTCTTCACGGTCGCGCATCACCGGTTGGTCGACGATCTGCGCCGGCGGAAGCGACGCGGCCCGACGGTCGAGTACGACGCGGACGCGGACGGTCGCCTCACGGGCAGCGCGGAGGACGAGGCGCTCGACGCGCTGCGAACGCAACAGGTGCACGCGCTGCTCGACGAGCTGTCCGCCGACCAGCGCGACGTCGTACTGCTGCGGGTGCTGGGCGACTTCAGCCTGGAGCAGACCGCGACCGCGCTGGGCAAGCGCGTCGGCGCGGTGAAAGCGTTGCAACATCGGGCATTGGCGAGTCTTCGGCGCATTCTCGACCAGGCCGTATCCCTATGACCGGCCCCGACGATTTCCTGGATATGACCCGGTCCGACGAGGACGTGCTGGCTGCTGCCGCGCAGCAGCTGCATGCGCTCGTCCCCGACCGGCCGCCACTGCCCAGCCGCGAGCTCGCGCTCCTCCTGGCCGACGGCCTGCCGGTGCGCAGCGGGCGGGTCCGTGCCATCGGCGCCCGCCTGACCGGCCTCGGACTGCTCGCGAAGCTCACCCTCGCCGCCGGCGTCGCGGTCGCCGGAGTCGGTGGCGCCGCTACTGCGGTGGCACTCTCCCACGACTCCTCCGGGCACGGCCGTGAGTTGCCCGGCCACGACCAGCACCGCGCCGGAATGCCCTCCCCCGCGGTCACGCCGACGCCGTCGTCGGGCGCCACCCCGCCCGGCACCGACGCCGGCGGCACGACGGACGGCGACGACCACGGCGGCAGCAGCGGCAGCGACGACGGGCACGACGGCACGTCCTCGTCCGGCAGCGGTTCGGACGACGGCAGCGGGTCGGGCTCGACGTCGGGCTCGGGCTCCGACGACGGCAGCGGCTCCGGGTCTGGTTCGACGTCAGACTCGGGCTCGACGTCCGGGTCGGGCTCCGGCTCCGGCTCCGACGACGGGAGCGGCGGCTCGGGATCGGGGGGTTCGGACGGCGGCTCGACCTCACCGCAACCGACCAGCTCCCCGCAGCCGACGAGTTCCGACGGCGGCGGATCCGACGGCGGGTCGGGCGGCGGATCGGACGGCGGGTCGGGCGGAGGGTCCGACGGCGGCTCGACCAGCGGCGGCTAGTCGCAGGCCGCGCCGCAAGAGGGCTTCTTCACCGCGACCGGCCCGGACACGGCGATCGGCGGCAGCGTGACGCTGTTGACCAGGACTAATCTTTCGCGGGTGAAACAGCCGATCGCGCCACTGTGAGTTCCTGGTTGCCGATCGCCGCGGACAGCGGCTTCGGCCTCGCGAACCTTCCGTACGGCGTCGACGACAACTCGGTGCTGGTCGCCGTCGGCGACGCGGTCCTCGACCTGACCGCATGCGCCCGCGCGACCGGCTCGCCGTACGCGGATGTCGTGTCGCGCCCGAGCCTCGACCTGTTGCTCGCGGCCGGGCCTTCGGTGTGGGCGGCCGTGCGCGCCGACATCGCGACGTGGCTCACCGATCCGTCGTACCGGCCGGTCGTCGAGCCGTTGCTGCGCGCGCGCGACGACGCGACGTTGCGGCTGCCGTTCACGGTCGGCGACTACGTCGACTTCTACGCGTCGGAGCAACACGCGACGAACCTCGGGCGGATCCTGCGACCGGGCGAGCCGGCGTTGCGGCCCAACTGGCATCACCTGCCGGTCGGCTATCACGGCCGCAGCGGAACCGTCGTCGTCGCCGGTACGCCGGTCGTGCGCCCACACGGCCAGTTGGGACCGGGCCGGTTCGGCCCGACCACGCGGCTCGACGTCGAGGTCGAGGTCGGCTTCGTCGTCGGTGCGCCGAGCGCGCAGGGCACGGCTGTGTCCGTGTCCGCGTTTGCGTCGCACGTTTTCGGGGTCTGTCTCGTCAACGACTGGTCGGCGCGCGACATCCAGGGCTGGGAGTACCAACCGCTCGGACCGTTCCTCGGCAAGTCGTTCGCGACATCGGTGTCGCCGTGGATCGTGCCGCTCGCTGCGCTGTCGGCCGCGCGCGTCCCGGTTGGATCGGCCGGCCGCGAGCTGGCGACGTACCTGCGCGAAGACGAGCCGTGGGGACTGGACCTGACCCTCGAACTGCGGCGCAACGGCGAGGTGCTGTCGCGTCCGCCGTACCGGGAGATGTTCTGGTCGCCGGCGCAGATGCTCGCGCACGTGACCGTCAACGGCGCGTCCGTGCGCACCGGCGACCTGTATGCGTCCGGCACGGTCAGTGGCGCGGATCGTTCGCAGTGGGGCTCGCTGATCGAGCTGTACGACAACAGTGAGTTCCTCGCCGACGGCGACGACGTCGTCATCAGCGCAACGGCGCCGGCTGCCGACGGAACCCGGTTGTCGTTCGGTGACGTGCGCGGTGTCGTCAAGCCGGCGGTAACAGCACTCCAGGATTGAGCAGTCCGTTCGGATCCAGCGCGTCCTTCAACGCGCGCATCACCGCGATCTCCTCGGCCGAGCGCGACAGCCCGAGCCAGGCCTGCTTGGCCCGGCCGACGCCGTGCTCGGCCGAGATGCTGCCGCCGTACGACGCGACCAGCTTGAGCACGGCATCGGTGACCGCCTCGGCCTCGTCGCGCGCGTCGAGGACGTTGACGTGCAGGTTGCCTTCGTTGACATGGCCGAACAACACGAGCCGCCCCACCGGAATCGCGTCCGGCAGTTGCGCAACGAAATCGGCCAACGATCGCAACGGGACCGCGACGTCGAGCTTGACCGGGACGCCCTCGGCGTTGATCGACTCGGTGTGCGCCTCGCGGTACTGCCACAAGGTGTGCCGGCCGCGCACGTCGCTCGCGACGGTCGCGTCCCGGACCTCGGTTGCGGACTCGAGCAGCGCGAGCAGATCGTCCGTCGGGTCGTGCCGGCCGGCGCATTCGAGCAAGACGAAAGCGGGATGCTCGTCGGCGAACGGCGCGGGTAGTGCGGTGTGCCGCCGGACGAGGTTGACGCCGTCGAGGAAGAACACCTCGGCCGCCTCGAGTGACGGCAGTTGTTCGCGCGCCTGCCGCACGAGCCCAACCGCGGCCGCAGTGTCGTCGACCGCGACGAGCGCGACAGTTCGCGCGGGCAGCAACGGCACGAGGCGCAACCGCAACGCCGTGAGAACGCCCAACGTGCCCTCGGCACCGACCATCAGCGACACGACGTCGTAGCCGGTGTTGTCCTTCGGCAGCCCGTGCAGGCGGGACACGACCGTGCCGTCCGCGAGCACGGCTTCCACCCCGAGCACCTGCGCGCGCATCGTCCCGTAACGGAGTACGCGTTCGCCGCCGGCGTTGGTCGCGGCCATCCCGCCGACGGTGCAGGACTCGCGCGCGGCGAAGTCCACGCCGACGTCGTAACCCAACGGCCGCACGTGTTGTTGCAACCGCGCGAGCGTCACACCTGCGCCGACGGTGACCTGCCCGGCGACCGTGTCCACCTCGCCGATCGCGTCGAGCCGGGCGAGCGACAGCACGATCGATCCGTCGACCGGCACGGAGCCGCCGACGAGGCCGGTGTTGCCGCCTTGAATGCAGATCGGTTGTCCGGCGTCGGCGCAGGCACGGACGACCGCAGCGACCTGCGCCGTGTCGCGCGGCCGGACCGCCGCGAGCGCCCGGCCGGTGAACCGACCGGTCCAGTCGGTTTCGTACGACGCGAGCATCGACGCGTCCGTGACGACGTGCCCGGAACCGACGGCGGTGGCGAGCGCTTCCAGCAACGTCACGACAGCAGCCTGACCCGGACCGTCTCCTCCAGCGATTCCAGTTCGGCGACGAGCGCGTCCGGGTCGTCGGTCGCGATGTCGGTGAGGACGTAGCCGATGTCGCCGCGGGTGCCGAGCAACTGTCCTTCGATGTTGACCTTGTGTTCGGCGAGTACGCCGTTGATCCGCGCGAGTACGCCCGGGACGTTGTGGTGGAGGTGCGCGAGTCGGTGCGCGTCCGCGCGCTGCGGCAGCGCGAGATGCGGAAGGTTCACGCTCATCGTCGTCGTACCGTCGGCGACGAAGTCACGCAGCTTGCCGGCGACGTAGCGGCCGATGTCCTGTTGCGCTTCTTCGGTCGAGCCGCCGATGTGCGGGGTGAGGATGACGTTCGGCAGCCCGCGAAGCTGCGACTCGAACTCCTCGCCGCGGCTCCGCGGCTCGGTCGGGAAGACGTCGATCGCGGCGCCGGCGAGATGACCACTGTCGATGCAGCGGCGCAACGCGGTGTGGTCGACCACGAATCCACGCGACAGGTTGAGGAACAAACTGCCCGGCTGCATCGCGTCGAACTGCTCGGCACCGAACATCCCGCTGTTGCCGGACCGGCCGTCGACGTGCAGCGTCACGATGTCGGACGACGCGAGAAGTTCGTCGAGGGTTTGGCAGCGTCTCGCGTTGCCGAGCGCGAGCTTGTCGGCGGTGTCGTAGAACGACACGGTCATGCCCAAGGCCTCGGCGAGCACCGACAACTGCGCGCCGATATTGCCGTAGCCGACGATGCCGAGCCGCCGGCCGCGCACCTCGTGCGCGCCGGTCGCCGATTTGTCCCAGACCCCCGCGTGCATGTCGGCGTTCTTCTCGGTCAGCCGCCGGGTCAGCGCGATGATCTCGGCGAGCGCGAGCTCGACGACGCTGCGAGTGTTGGAGAACGGTGCGTTGAAGACGGCGACGCCCTTGTTCGTGGCGGTCGCGACGTCGATCTGGTTGGTACCGATGCAGAACGCGCCGATCGCGACGAGGTCGCGTGCGGTCGGGCTGCTCAGCAGCGATGCCGGAAGCTCCGTCTTCGAGCGGATGCCGAGCACATGCACACCGTCGAGCGCAGCGCTCAGCTCCGCCTCGTCGAGTGCACGGTCGAGCGCCTGAACCTCGCAGCCGGCGCGTTCGAGCAGCGTGACCGCATCCGGGTGAACGTTTTCGAGCAACAGCGCGCGCACCGAGCGAAATCTACCAATCGCCGCCTGCTCGCCTTAGCGGGCGGGCACGGGGCGATTGGCCTGAGCGACTTCGAGCAGGCGGTCGTTCTCGGTGTCCAGTCCGATCGTCACGCGGACCCCTTCGCCGGCAAACGGGCGGACGAGGATGCCGGCCTCCGCGCACGCAGCGGCGAAACCGGCGGACCCCTCGCCGAGCGGCAGCCAGACGAAGTTGGCCTGCGATTCGGGCACGTCGTACCCGGCGTCGCGCAACGCGGCGGCGACCCGGCCGCGTTCGGCGACCGTCAACGCGGCCCGGCGGCGTACCTCGTCGCCGTCACCGAGCGCGGCGATCGCGGCCTCCTGCGCGAGTGCGGAAACGCTGAACGGCACCTGGCACTTGCGCACCGCGGCGGCGACGTCCGGCGACGCGATCGCGTAACCGACACGAAGGCCGGCAAGCGCGTACGCCTTCGAGAAGGTGCGGGTGACGACGACGTTCGGCCGGTCGCCGAGCAACCCGAACGCGTCCGGCACCGCGACCGGATCGACGTACTCGCGGTACGCCTCGTCGATGACGAGGACGACGTCGGACGGAACGCCGTCGGCGAGCCGCAACAGCGCGTCCCGGCCGATGGCGGTGCCGGTCGGATTGTTGGGATTGCAGACGATCACGAGCCGGGTCCGGTTGCCGACCGCGGCAGACATCGCATCGACGTCGTGGGTGTACGTGTCGTCGAGCGGCACCCGCACCGCCGAGCCGCCGGCGACGGCGGTGATGATCGGGTACGCCTCGAACGCCCGCCAGCCGAAGACGACTTCGTCGCCGGCATCGACGGCCGCGGCAGCGATCTGGCCGACGACCTCGACACTGCCCGCGCCGACCGCGATCCGCGCCGGGTCGACGCCGTGATGCGCGGCGATCGCGTCGATCAGGCGGGTCGCGCCCATGTCGGGGTAACGGCTCACGCCGTTCGCGTGCTCGGCGAGCACCGCGGCGACCGAGGGCAGCAACCCGTACGGCGACTCGTTCGACGCGAGCACGATCGCGCCCGGTGTCTTGCGGCCGGGGACGTACGCCGGCAATCCGGCCATCGCCGGTCGCAGTCGTGGGTTCGTCATGACCTATAGGTTGCCGCGCCGTTCTTGCTCGCGCTCGATCGCCTCGAACAATGCCTTGAAATTGCCCTTGCCGAACCCCAGCGATCCGTGCCGCTCGATGAGCTCGAAGAACACGGTCGGCCGGTCCTGCACGGGCTTGGTGAAGATCTGCAGCAGGTAGCCGTCCTCGTCGCGGTCGGCGAGGATCTTCAACTCCCGCAACGTTTCCAGCGGCACCCGGGTGTCGCCGACCCACGAGCCGAGCTCGTCGTAATAAGCGTCCGGGGTGTCGAGGAACTCCACGCCGGCCGCCCTCATCGACGCCACGGTGCTGACGATGTCGTTCGTCGCGAGCGCGATGTGCTGCACGCCGGGACCGCCGTAGAACTCGAGGTACTCGTCGATCTGGCTCTTCTTCTTGCCGATCGCGGGTTCGTTGAGCGGGAACTTCACCTTGCGCTTGCCGTCCGCGACGACCTTGCTCATCAGCGCGGAGTACTCGGTCGCGATGTCGTCGCCGACGAACTCCTTCATGTTCGTGAAGCCCATGACCCGGTGGTAGAACTCGACCCACGTGTCCATGTGGCCGAGCTCGACATTGCCGACGACGTGGTCGATCGCCTGGAACCATCGCTTGTCGACCGGCGCGACGAACGGCGGTCGCGCGACGAAGCTCGGCAGGAACACACCCGAGTAGTCGCTGCGCTGCACCAGCGAATGCTTGGTCTCGCCGTAGGTCTGGATCTGCGCGACGACGACCTTGCCGTGCTCGTCCTCGAACGACGTCGGCTCCATCGTCCCGATCGCACCGCGGGCGATCGCCATCTCGTACGCGTGCGCCGCGTCGGGGACGCGCAGCGCGACGTCGTACACGCCGTCGCCGTGTGCGAGGACATGCCGGCCGGCGTCGGTCCCGCTGTGCACCTCGCCGGTGAACACGAAGCGCGCCGCGCCGGATTCGAGCACGTACGACGCGGTGTCGCGGCTGCCCGTCTCCGGCCCGCGGTAGGCCGTGACGGTCATGCCGAACGCGGTCGAGTAGTAGTGCGCGGCCTGGCGGGCGTTGCCGACGACGAAGTGGACGTGGTCGATGCCTTCGACCGGGAAGTCCTCGGGCGCTGCGGTGGCGTCGGTCATGTGATTCAGCCTGCCGCCGATGGCGAGTCTGTACAAGCATCTGGCTCTAGACTGGACAATGTGCCTAGCCCCGACGCGCTCGATCTCCGAATCTTGCATCTTTTTGTCAGCGAACCGCGCGTAAGCGTGCTGGAGGCTTCCCGGCGGCTCGGCGTGGCGCGCGGCACCGTGCAGTCGCGGCTCGACCGGCTGGAGGCGGCCGGCGTGGTCACCGGGTGGGGGCCGACGCTCGACCTCGCCGCGCTCGGCTGGCCGGTGTCGGCGTTCGCGACGCTCGAGATCACCCAGGCGCACGGGCACCTGCCGGTTTCCGAGCACCTGCGCGCGATCCCCGAGGTGCTGGAGGCGCACACGATCACCGGCGGCGCCGACCTGATGGTCCGGCTGGTCGCCCGGTCGAACGCCGACCTGCAGCGGGTCATCGACGAAGTGGTCGACTCGCCGTCGGTCGTCCGGGCCTCGACCGTGATCGTGCTGGCGACCGAGGTCGCCCCGCGAGTGCTTCCGCTTCTCAGCGACTGACATGTCGCGCTTTATGCAACCCGACCTTTCACTATGACGTTGAGGGCGTTATGGGGCGCTGACAACGCCTGGATCGTCACAGTCGACCGGCGAAGGGACGCCCAGCATGAGAACACGTCGGCAACGGCTGGCCGGATTGGTCGTCGGGACAGTGGTTGTGCTCGCCGGACCTTGGACCGCGGCGAACGCCGACGACTGGCCGGGCCCCGGTCCGGATCCGGCGGCCGGGCACGGCGTCGTTCTTGCCGACGTGACGACGCACTCGGCCGCCGGAGCGGGCTTCCGATTCACCCTCAAGAAGGAGGGGGAAGTCGACCTCCTCTGGCGGGTGGCCCTGGACACCAACGCGAAGTCGGACCAGGGCGTCGCGCTAGGCGTAGACCTGTGGAACGTCGGCACGCACGCGCAGATGTTCTCCGGATACGAAGACGAGCGGCCGGTCAGTTCGGACTCCTTCGTCAACGCGAGCGGCCTCACGGTCGCCGATTCGCGCGGGTCCAGCGCAAACGGACTCCCGCAGAGCATCATCGAACAGCTCTTCCAGGCACCCGCCGGGACCTACGACGTCGTCCTCTGGACCGCGTCGAACGCTCGCGACGTGGAAAGCAGGTTCCGGCTGCAGGCACCGAAGGGCTCGAAGCTCTTGCGCCGGACCCTCTCGACCCGCACCTTCAGACTCGGGCAACGCCAGTTCGCCGGCACCGCCAACGTGAAGGCCGAGTACGCCGGCACGGGCGGGTCCGTCCTCGTCAACGACACCGCTCACCTCGCCCTACACGACAAGTTCTACGGAGCGTTCGCGCTCCCCTCCACCGCCGACACGGGCACCTTCGGCAGCTACAGCGGGCCGACCGGGACGCATCAGGTTCAGCAAGACGAGCTCTTCGACGGCGCCCCGTCCGGTGCCTACAGCTTCACCGCGGAGGTCGACGCCGACTGGGAGCCGGTCGTGGCCGGGGTCGACATGACCGCTCCGTAAGAATCCCTGCGGTGTGACGGTTACTTGCCGGTTCTGCGGTACGGCGTTACATTCGAGGCATGTACTCGCAGGCTCTCGACGAGCGGGACGGGGTCGCCGACGAGGCGGTCAATGCCGCGTTCGAGCAGCGGGTCGCGGCCGAGGAGAAGGTCGAGGCCAACGACCGGATGCCGGCGGCGTACCGCAAGACGTTGATCCGCCAGATCTCGCAGCACGCGCACAGCGAGATCATCGGCATGCAGCCGGAGGGCAACTGGATCACCCGCGCGCCGTCGTTGCGGCGCAAGGCGATCCTGCTCGCGAAGGTCCAGGACGAGGCCGGCCACGGCCTCTACCTCTACGCCGCCGCGGAGACGCTCGGCGTCTCGCGCGAAGAACTCGTCGACCAACTGCTCGCCGGCACCGCGAAGTACTCCAGCATCTTCAACTACCCGACGCTGACGTGGGCCGACATGGGCGCGATCGGCTGGCTCGTCGACGGCGCGGCCATCATGAACCAGATCCCGTTGTGCCGCTGCTCGTACGGCCCGTACGCGCGCGCGATGATGCGCATCTGCAAAGAAGAGTCGTTCCACCAGCGGCAAGGTTTCGAAATCATGGTGACGCTCTCGCGCGGCACCGAGGCGCAGCGCGCGATGGCGCAGGACGCGTTGAACCGGTGGTGGTGGCCGTCGCTGATGATGTTCGGCCCGCACGACTCCGAGTCGACGCACAGCGACACGTCGATGCGCTGGAAGATCAAGCGGTTCAGCAACGACGAGCTGCGGCAGAAGTTCGTCGACGTCACCGTGCCGCAGGCCGACTTCCTCGGCCTCGCCGTCCCCGATCCGGACCTGCGGTACGACGACGCAACCGGGCATTACGTCTTCGGCGAGCCGGACTGGAGCGAGTTCAAGGCGGTGTTGCGCGGCGAGGGGCCGTGCAACGCGCAGCGGCTCGCACACCGGCGGCGCGCACACGACGACGGCGCGTGGGTGCGCGAAGCCGCGCAGGCGCACGCGGCCAAGCAACAGGCGGAGCAGGTCGCGTGAAGACCACGTCGGGCCAGTGGCCGCTGTGGGAGGTTTTTCTTCGCAGCCGCAACGGTTTGCACCATCAGCACGTCGGCAGCGTGCATGCGGTCGACGCCGAGATGGCGGTCGCCAATGCGCGTGACGTCTACACCCGGCGGGGCGAAGGTGTGAGCATCTGGGTGGTCCCGAGTGCGGCGATCGTCGCGAGCGATCCGGGCGAGAAGGGTGAGCTGTTCGAGCCGGCACTGGACAAGGTGTACCGGCATCCGACGTTCTACGAGATCCCCGATGGTGTCGCCAACATCTGAGCAGTTGCTCACCTACGCCGACGGCGCGCTGATCCTCTCGCACCGGCTGTCGGAGTGGATGAGCAATGCGCCGACGATGGAAGAGGACATCGCGCTCGGCAACATCGCGCTCGACCTGCTCGGGCAAGCGCGCGGATTGTTGCAGCACCTCGGAAACGAAGACGAGTTGGCGTACTTCCGCGAACCGCAGGAGTTCCGCAACCCGTTGCTGTGCGAGCTGCCGAACGGTGACTACGCGCACGCGATGATTCGGCAGCTGTTCGCCGACGCGTGGTTCGCCGAGGTGTGGCCGCAGCTGGCCGCGGACGGCACCGTCGACATCGACGTCCGCGGTGTCGCCGAGAAAGCCGTCAAGGAGAACGCGTATCACTGGCGGCACTCGTCGGCGTGGGTCGTGCGGCTCGGCGACGGCACCGACGAGTCGCACCGCCGTACCCAGGACGCGCTCGACGCGATCTGGCCGTATCGCGGCGAAGTCGCGTCGGATCAGTGGTACGCGCGGGTCGAGCCGGTGCTCGCGCAGGCGACGCTCACGACACCCGGCCGCGACGCGTGGATCCAACGCGGCAGCGCCGACGGCTGGCACACCGAGCATCTCGGCTATCTGCTCGCGGAGATGCAGTCGCTCGCGCGGGCGCATCCGGGGGCGACGTGGTGACCTCGGCGAGATCCGCGGCGACCGCGTGGGAACTGCTCGCCGACGTGCCCGACCCGGAGATCCCGGTGCTGTCGGTCGTCGACCTCGGCATCGTGCGCGCGGTCGAGGAATCCGAGGACGGCCATGCCATCGCCGTCACGCTGACCCCGACGTACTCCGGCTGCCCGGCGACCGAGGTCATCGCCCGCGACGTCCGCGCGGCCCTCGAAGCGGCGTACGACGAGGTCGAGGTGCGCACGCAACTCTCGCCCGCATGGACGACCGACTGGATGAGCGACGCGGCGAGGGAGAAGCTGCTCGGGTTCGGCATCGCTCCCCCGGTCGGCCGGGTCACGTTGCCGCTGGTCGACGTCGGCACCCCGGCCGCCTGCCCGCGCTGCGGTTCCGGCGACGTCGAGCAACTGGCCGGCTTCGGCTCCACTCCGTGCAAGGCGCTGTGGCGCTGCCGGGCATGCCGGGAACCCTTCGACTACTTCAAGCAGCATTAGCCATGCCGGTCTTCCACGCGCTGCGCGTCGCCGACGTACGACGCGAGACCGAGGACACGGTCTCGGTCGCGTTCGCCGTGCCGGACGAACTCGCCGCGGCGTACGAGTTCGCACCGGGTCAGCACATCGCGATCCGCATGCCGGGTCCCGACGGCGAAGAGGTACGCCGGTCGTACTCGATCTGCAGCGGTCTCGACGACGGCGAGCTGCGGGTCGCGGTGAAGAACATCGCCGGCGGTGTCGTCGGCGTTCACGCGAACGAAAGGCTCAAGCCCGGCGACGTGCTCGACGTCATGACACCGGCCGGTCGCTTCACCACCGCACTCGATCCGGCCAACGAGAAGAGCTATCTCGGAATCGCCGCCGGTAGCGGCATCACGCCGGTCATCTCGCTGATCCGCTCCGTTCTCGTGCGCGAGCCGCGATCCCGGTTCACCCTCGTCTACGGCAATCGCGGTCCCACGACGGTCATCTTCCGCGAGGCATTGGAAGACCTGAAGGATCGTTACCTCGACCGGTTGCACGTGGTGCACGTGTTCAGCCGCGAACAGCAGCATGCGCCGCTGCTCAACGGCCGCATCGACGCGGAGAAGCTGACCGCGCTCGCCGAGCATCTGCTCGACATCGCGTCGTACGACGAGGCGTTCGTCTGCGGGCCCGAACCCATGACGCTCGCGGTCCGCGACGCGCTCGTCGGGCTCGGCATGGAGCCGACGCACGTGCACCTCGAGCTATTCGGGTCGCACGCGCCCCTCGTGCGGCCGCCGCGAGCGGACACGTCCGACCGGCGGCAGGTGACGGTGATCCTCAACGGGATCAAGACCGAGGTGGCGGCGCATCCGGACGACACGCTGCTCGAAGCCGGCCAGGACGCCGGGCTCGACCTGCCGTTCTCCTGCCGCGGCGGCGTCTGCGCGACCTGCCGCGCGAAAGTTCTCGACGGCGCCGTGACCATGGACGTCAACTACGCACTCGAGCAGTGGGAGACCGACGCCGGTTTCGTGCTCACCTGCCAGTCGCATCCGACGACCGACCACGTCGTCGTCGACTACGACGCCGTCTGAGGCGGTCACGAAAGCATCACTATTGCCGGCCGATCCGCGGCGCGAGGGCGCGCAGCCGCCAGGATCACCGCGATGTCTCGTCTCGGACTGCTCGGCACCAGGCTGTGGTGGCGGCGCGGCGCGTCGATCGCCGTACTCGCGGTCGCGCTGACCGCGACACTCACCGCCGTCGTCGGTCCGATGTACGCCGGCGCCGCCGCCGAGTCGACGTTGCGGCAGGTGCTGACCGATGCGCCGCCGGAGGACACCGGCTTGCATGTGCAGGCAAGCACCGATGTCACCGTCGATCCGCTCTCGCCGATCCTGCGGGTGTTGCCGGCCGGATTCTCGCCCGCGTACCCGACCGCGATCCCGACGTTGCGGCTCGGAACGCGCGCGCAGGGTCCGGGTGCGGTGCCGCCGGTCTCGACCGGCATCGTCTGGCGGCAGGGCGCCTGCGCGCATGTGCATCTCGTCGCCGGCAAGTGCCCGAGCGGGCCCGACGACGTGATGGTGAGTGCGCGCACCGCGGTGCCGACATGGGCGTTGCGACTCGGCGCGAGCATCACGGTGACCGGCCTGTTGCAGGATCGCTCCGAGTCGTTCAGCCGCGGCGATCCGGTAGGCGAACCCGGCGTCCTGCACATCGTCGGCGTCTACACGCCGGTGAACGTCGACGACCCGTTCTGGTTCGGGTTCGACTACTTCGACGCGCATCCCGGCGGTGGGTCGGGCGACGACGGCCCGGACACCGTCGACGACATGTTCGTCGACCGCAGCGCCATGGAGAACGCAACCGCGGGCACCACGGGCGTCGTATGGGTCGACTACCCGCTCAAGCCGGATGCGGTGACGCTCGCGTCGGTGCCGGCGTTGACGCGCGCAGTCGCGTCCGTGCAGCGCACGTTTCCACTCACCGGCCATCCTTCGCTGACGACGCGATTGCCCGTCGTCCTCGACCGCGCGCGTGCGGCTCGAACCGGCCTCGACGGCGGTACGGCGCTGGTCACCGTGCAGCTGCTGCTGCTCGCCTGGCTGGTGTTGTTCGAAGTGGTGTCGGCGTCGACGGAGTCGCGCGGACCCGAGGTCGCGATCGCCAAGCTGCGTGGCCTGAAGCCTTGGGACGCAACGCTTTTCGGCCTCGGCGAGCCGGTCGCGCTCGTCCTCGCGGCCGCGCCCCTGGGGATCGTCGGCGGCTACCTCGCGACCCGTGGCCTCGCCGCCGCGGTGCTGCTGCCCGGCGTGCCGATCCACGTCGGGCTGGGCACATGGCTTGCCGCCGCGGGCGCGCTCGCGGGCGGGCTGGTCGCGACCGCGCTGGCCACGCGGCGCACGCTCGCCCGGCCGATCCTCGACCAGTGGCGGCGCGCGGAGGAGCACGTCAGCCGCGGCCGCCGCGCACTCGTCCTCGACGCCGTCGTCGCAATCGTCGCGATCGCCGGGCTGGTGACGCTCGGCGAGGAGACCGGCAGCCGGTCGCCGTCGACCATGAGCCTCATCGGGCCCGCATTGCTCGTGCTCGCGACCGCGCTCGTCGGCGTCCGGCTGCTGCCCGTGGTCGGGCGAGCGGCCGCGGATCTCAGCCGCGGCACTCGGCATCTCGGCCTGTTCGTCGCCATCCGCCAGGTCGCTCGACGGGCGACCGAACACCGCTTCGCCGTCCTGCTTGCCGTCGCGTCCGGTGTCGCCGTGTTCTCGGTCGCCGCGAACGACGTCGTCGGGCACAACGAGACGCGACGTGCGCAAGCCGAGGTCGGCGCGAACGCGGTCGTCAACGTGCAGCCACAGGCGGGCGTCGACGTCCTCGACGCGGTCGCCAAAGCCGATCCGAGCGGAAGATGGGCGATGGCGGCAGACGCATGGACGCCGTACGGCGGCAGCGTCGGCGTGACGATCCAAGCGGTCGACTCGACTCGACTCGCGCGCATCGTGAGCAGGTCCGCGCTCGATCTGCGCGCGCTCGTGCCGACGTTGACGACGCACACCGCGCACAGCATCCGGCTTGCCACGACTGCGATGCGGGTGACGATGACCGCGACCGGCCGGTTCGCCGCGCCGTCGCTCGACGTGAGCCTGATCGACGCGCGCGGTGCCGACGTCGTCGTGCACGGGCCCGCGGTCCGGACCGGCGCGCAGTCGATCGTCGTACCGATCCCGTGCACCGACGGCTGCCGGCTCGTCGGGCTGGCGCTGGACCGCAACGTCCTCGACACCCGGACGATGACGGGAACGTGGACGGTGACGCGGATCGAGGCGCAGTCGGGCCGCGCCTGGTCGCCGGTCGACGCCGAGCTGACGGTGCCGCACGCGTGGCGAGCCGGACGGGCGCAGACCTCGGGACGCGACGACGTCCTCGGTGACGCGACCGGCGTCACCGACACCTTCAGCGCGGACTTCGGCGGGTGGCCGTCGATCGAGCTCGCCGACGAGCCGCGACCGTTGCCGGTCGTCCTGACGACGAACGCGACGACGACCACGACGACGGATCCGTACGTCATCGGCGCGCTCGGAGATCCCGTTGCGTTGCAACGCGTTGCGACCGTCAGCCGCTTGCCGCGGCTGCTCATGAGCGCCGGCTGGGCTGATCTCGCGGCGGCGCGCGACGAGTTGCCGGCGTTCGACCGGTACGGGCGCTGGCAGGTGTGGCTGGGCAAGGATGCGCCACGCGATGCGCTGGCGCGGCTGCGCGCGGTCGGGTTGGTGCCCGGCCGGCCGGACACGGTTGCCCGGCACGTGCAGTCGTTGCGGCAACAGGGTCCCGCACTAGCCTTGCAGTTGTTCCTGTTCGCGTCGTTCGCGTGTTCGGCTCTCGCGTTGGCCGCGGCCGCGCTGGCGTTGGCTACCGCCGGGCGGCGCCGATCGTTCGAGATGGCCGCGCTGCTGGCGATCGGCGTCCGGCGCGGCTCGTTGCTCCGCGCCTGTGTCGTCGAGCAGATCCTGTTGCTCGGTACCGGTGTCGTCCTCGGCGTCGTCCCCGGCCTGATCGGCGCGGCGATCGCGTTGCCCGCGGTCCCGGAGTACGCCGACGCGTCGCCGATCCCGGTGCTCTACGCGCCGTCGACCGCGGTCGTGGCCGGGTTCGCGGCCGGGCTCGCCCTCGTTGTCGGCGCCGTCGCCGTCGTCGGCGGTGCGGCGCTGTTGCGCGCGGCGGTGCCGTCGCGGTTGCGCGAGGCGGCGCCGTGACGACACGCGGGATCGTCGAGGCCGGCCTGTCGATGCAGTGTCGCGCGCTGCATCACGTCTACGTCGTCGAAGAGACCGAGATCGTCGCCCTCGACCGGGTGGATCTCGTCGTCCGGCCGGGCGAGACCGTGGCGTTGCTCGGCCCGTCCGGTTGCGGCAAGTCGACGTTGCTCTCGATCGTCGCCGGGCTGCAACGACCGACATCGGGGCAAGTGCTCGTCGGGCGCGACGACGTGAGCGCGATGACCGTGCCCGAGCTGCTGTCGTTGCGGTCCAACCGGATCGGCATCGTCGTGCAGAACCCCGGCCGGTCGCTGCTGCCGTACGCGACGCCGGAGGAGAACATCGTGTTCGCGCAGCGCGGGGCCAACCCGTCCCGGCAATCCGAACTGGCCGATCCCGACGAGCTGCTCGACGAATTGGGCCTGGCCGCACTCGCCGGCCAGCGCGTGCACGCGATGTCGGGCGGCGAGCAGCAGCGCGTGGCCGTCGCGGTTGCGTTGGCGTCGGCACCTGGATTGCTGCTTGCGGACGAGCCGACCAGCCAGCTCGACGACGCGAACCGTGACGCCCTCGTCGAGTTGCTGGCACAGGCCAATTCGCGTTACGGCACAACGATTCTGACGGTGACGCACGACGAGGAGGTCGCACGCGCGCACCGACGGTACGTGCGGCTGCGGGACGGCCGGATCGAACGCGACGACGCGGACATCGCGGACCTCGTCGGCGTCGCCGAGGACGGCAGCGTCGTACTGCCGGAACACACGTGGTCGTCACTTCCGCCAGGCAGTACGGCGCGGGTCATCGCCACGGTCGACGGCGTACGGCTCGTTCGCGACGACGGTCAGGACGGTCGCCGATGACCGCGCGCCTCGCCGCCGACGACATCGCCTATCGCCGTGGCGGCCGCACCGTGCTCGACGGACTGTCGATGTCCGTCGACGCGGGCGAGATGGTCGCCGTGGTCGGCCCGTCGGGTTCGGGCAAGTCGAGCCTGCTCGCCGTTCTCGGCGGGCTCGAACCGCCGGACGGCGGAACCGTACGGCTCGACGGCGCGCAGTTGCGGATCGGCGATCCGGTGCAACGGCGGCGGTTCGGGTTGGTGTTGCAGGGCTACGGGCTGCTCACGTTGCTGACCGCCGCGGAGAACGTCGAGATCGCACTGCAGGCACGCGGCGTCATCGGTCAAGAGGCCCGCCTGCTCGCCGGCGATGCGCTCACCGAACTCGGCATCGCCGAGGTCAGCCGCAAGCTGGTCGAGAAGCTGTCGGGTGGTCAACAGCAACGGGTCGCGATCGCGCGCGCTCTCGTGACGACACCGGACGTCGTGCTCGCGGACGAACCGACCGCGGAGCTCGACCACGGATCGCAGGACGTGGTCATCGACGCGTTGCGGGCGGCGGCCGACGGCGGCGCGGCGGTCGTGCTCGCGACCCACGATCCCGAAGTCGCGGCGCAGTGCAACCGGGCGTTGCGGTTCCACGAGGGCCGGCTGGCAAGCTGAGCGGCTATGGACTACCGCGATCAGGTCGCCGTCGTCACGGGCGCGTCGTCGGGGCTCGGGCGGCGGCTCGCCCTCGACCTCGCGGCGGCGGGAGCGACGGTCGTCGGCGTCGCCCGGCGCGAAGACCGGTTGCAAACATTGGGAATTCCGTACCGCGTCTGTGACCTCGCCGATGTCGGCTCGTACCTCGACGTGCTCCACGACGTCGCGTCGTCCTACGGGCCGGTCGACCTGCTGCTGAACGTCGCGGGAATGGGTGGCATCGTCCGCCGCGAGATGCCGTCGTTGGAGACGACGAGACAGGTGATGGAGGTCAACTTCTTCGCGCCGTACGCCGGGATGCTCGCGGTGCTGCCGGGAATGCGCGCACGCAAGCACGGGGTCATCGCGAACATGTCGTCCGACGACGCGCGCTCCCCCGGTCCCGGCGCCGGCGACTACTGCGCGTCGAAGGCGGCGCTGTCGGCCGCGACGGAGAGCCTGGCGTACGAGGCGATGGGCGACGGCGTGCGGCTGCACGTGATCTACCCGGGTTGGGTGCCGACGGAGATGGGGCTGTACGCCGTGCAGTCCGGCGGCCTTGCGATGCCGCCGCGCGCGGCCCGCCGGACCGAGGAACAGGTGTCGCGACTCGTGCTGCGCCGGCTCGGCGACTCGCGGGTCGAGATCAACTGCGCGACTCTGCCGCTGGTCGCACCGATGTTGCGGACGGTCGCGCCGCGGCTCTACCACCGGATGCGCGCGACCCGCTAACGCAACAACGGGCGCCCGAGGCTGCGGCTGCGGCCGCGGAACTCGGCGACGACTTCGCCGTCGCCGATCCGCGTGACCGTGACGTCGTACAGACCGGAACGACCCCGTCGGTACCGTTCGGTGGCGATCGCGACGAGTTCGGTGCCGGCGTCGACCGGCGCAAGAAAGGTGACGTCGGCGCCCGCGGCGACCGTGACGTCGTCGTAGGTGTTGCTGGCGAAGGCGAGTGCGGTGTCGGCGAGGGTGAAGACATAACCGCCGTGGCACATGCCATGACCGTTGAGCATGTCGTCGCGGACCACCATCTGCGCGCGGGCGGTGCCCGGGCCGACAGCGTCGATCGTGATGCCGAGCGCCTGGCTGGCGACGTCGTTGCGGTACATGACGTCGGCGCAGCGGACGGCAAGTGTCGTGGCGTCGTCGGGCATGCGTCTCAGCGTTGCACGCGGGCCGGCCGTGGTCGCTGCTAGGCTGGTCGGCACGCGCCGCTAGCTCAGTTGGTTAGAGCAGCTGACTCTTAATCAGCGGGTCCGGGGTTCGAGTCCCTGGCGGCGCACGAGCTCCCGTTTCATAGCTGCAGCCACGATCAGCGATAGGGATGGATCGTCGGCCGCGCGACGTCGACGCGGCAGCGAGCGGGCGCGGATCTACGCCGGCGCCGGGCCGAGTAGCCGACCAGCGTGAAGCCTGACGCCGCGATCCACCACACGACCGGTAACGGCAATGCCGGCGTCCGGCGACGATCTGCGTAGGCATAGCTGCGAGCTTTCTGCGCCTCGAGTTCCTCGGCGGCCGCGATCCCCGGCTGGGTCCCGCTTTGCGGCGCGGAGCCGGGTTGGGTCGCCTGGCTCATCTGGTTGGCCTGGGCCGGAGCTTGACCCGGCGGAAGCGCAGGCTCGAGCGGCGGCTCCACGATCACGGGCGGGACGACCGCCAGCGGCAGGTCGTGGTGGCGCGCCGGCGCGGGGTGCGTAGCCGGGCGCGGATGCCCCGGCTGGGGCGCCGGCCCGGGATGCCGGCTGTGTTGCACCGGCGGCGGCAAGGGCGCGCAGGCCTGGAAGGGCAGTTGCGGCAACACCGGCGGCGCCACGCTCGGCACACCATTGGGTGGCCGGGTCGGGATCGGCTGTTGCGTTCGACACGGCGACGCGGTCGCCGGCGAGAGGCGGTCCGCGCAGTCGCGTAGGTAACCCACGATCGGCACGCTGCTCGTGTTGCCCTGCAGGTCGGCATCCACCGCGAACGTCGCGACGATCCGCCCGTCCGATCCGACCGCCAGCCGAACCGGTCCGGTGCCGTACGCCGGCGGCGGCGCCGGTGCCGCGGTGAGAACGCCGGGGCTGCTCGGATCGGACTCGCTGCACGTGTCGTACGCGAGACACATCGCGCCGTAATGCACCGCGCCGCTGCTCGCCAGCCGCACGGCGAAATGCGGCCGGGCGCGGTCGGCGTCGGCCGACCGGGTCAGGCCGACGGACCACTCGGCGTACGGATCGTCCGCCGAGACGGTACGACCGGCGGGCGCGACGTAATAGCCGACGACAACGTGTCCCGCCGGTCCGGCGACGACGCTCGGCAGCACGGCGGCTTGATGCGTGATCCTCAGCGGCGCGGTCCAGTGCAGCCCGTCCCCGCTGTGGCTGAGATAGACCGCGTGGTCGTCGCTCCAGGTGAGGTACGCGGTGCCGCCGCCGTCGAGCGCCAGGCTCGGCGGGCTGAGCCGCAGGCTGCCGGTGCGGTCGGGCTCGCCGGCGATCGTGGTCTGCGTCCAGTTGCCGCTCGGGTCACGGCGGGCTACGGCGACGTTCTGCCGAGGCTCCAGCAGGCTGCCGCCGCCGGTCACGTACGCGAGCAGGAGTGTGCCCTTCGGCCCGGCACTGACATCGCCGAGCATCTCCGTACCCTGCCCGACGGCCGACTCGCCGGCCGGTCCGAAGATGCGCGCATCGGTGCTCGAGGCGACGACCGCGGCACCGGAGGACGTCCGGTACGCCAGCTTGAACGCCCCGCGGTCCACGCCGAGCGCCAGGCGTCCGAGCGCCGTGCCTTGGCGCAGCGGGCTGAGGCCGGCGACGCCCGGCTGCCAGGTGCTGCCGCCGTCGGCGGAGGCGGCCACCGCGATGCCGAGTTCGGTGCCGCCCGCCTGCGGGCTGCCGGCGTCGTCGGTGCGCACCGGAGACGCGACGGCCATCGTGCCGTTCGCGGTCGCGACATGACAACTCGAACCGCCGACGCCGAGACCGCCACTGCCGGTCATCGGTTGCCCGAGATAGCTGACGTCGGAACTGCCCGATCGCGTCGTCGTGATCCTCCAGACGTCACATCCACGACCGGCCCCGCGAGCCGCGACGACGTACTGCACGCCGCCGATCGAGAGGATCTGCGGCAATGCGTAGCCCCCGGACGAGGCGGCGCTCGGCGCGTCTTCGTACAGCGGCAACGTCGTGGTGACGCCTGCACCGGCGCCGGCCACACCGGGAACGGTGGCGCTGAGCCGCAGCGGCGCGTGCAGCGGATCGACGATCTTGCGGATGCGGCCGGTGTGATCGCCGACGAGCAGGTCGCCGTTGGGGGTGACGGCGATCGCACCGAGCGCGCCGCGCTCCTCGCCGGCCTGCCACGACAAGCGGAAGTCGAACCACGCGTCGAGGGCTCTGCCGCCGTCGCCGAGATAACCGTCGGGTGACTGGACGCTGTGGTTGCAGCCGTTGCAGTTCGGCACTTCCGACCACGGCGAACTCAGCCCGGCGATCTCGCCGTTCGGTAGCACTACCCGGATCCTGTTGTCGGCCGCGTCGACGAGGTAGAGGCGCTCGCCGGGCCCGAGCGCCATGGCACTGGCGCTGGAGATCACCGCGCGGTAGGCGCTGCCGCCGTCGCCGTACGAGCACTGGAACTGCACGCATTGTCCCGCGCCGACGACCGTGTCGATCGTGCCCGCGGCGATGACGCGGCCGAGCACCGGCAGCGACTGATCGGTGAAGTTGATCGCCCGGATCCGCGGCGAGCCCTGTGGCGCCTGCGCGCCCGAGAGCACCGAGACGCCCACGAACGGAACACCGACATGGCCACCGACGGGCAGCGACGGATCGGTGCTCACCAGCAGGACGTTGCGCGCCGCGTCCCACAGCAACGCCTGCGGGATCAAGCTGGCGGCGAGCGCCGGCCCGCCGTCGCCCTGGCCATCGGTCGCCGGCGCGTCGCCGTTGCCGGCGACGATCTGACTCTGGCCGCACCGGCTGATCCGGTAGATGACGTCGAGCATCGGGTCGGCGACGTAGAGCTGTCCCTGGCCGTCGAGCGCGAGGCCGCCGATCGGCTCGTCGAAGGTCACGTTCGCCTCGCCGCCCAAGGAGACCGCGACGCGCCGACCGGGGAAGGTCTGGATGGTGGCGATCGTGTGCGGCGCCACCGTCGCGCCGAGAACGACGACCGGCTTCGAGCCGAAGTTGACGTAGCGGACCCGGTCGACGTCGCTGATGAACAGGTTCTGGTAACGGTCGACCAACACGTAGTTGGGGTTGGCGAGTTGCGCCGCCGACAGCGGCCCGGGGTCGATGCTCTGAGGTCCGGAGTCGGGGCACTGCGGCTGCGGGGAACGGAGCGGGCTCGCGCAGGGCACGGCCAACCCGATGACCTCGTCGATCCGGCCCGCCGGCGAGATCCTCCTGACGGTCTCGTATTCGCCGTCGGCGACGAAGGTGTCGCCGCGGGAGTCAGTGGCGAGGTCGTAGATCTGGCCGAACATCGCGCCTGCTTGCACGGTGCGTCCGGCGGCGAGATGCCCGTCGCCGCAGGGCGTCGGCCCGCGGCCGGCCAACGTCGTGAGCCTCGCCGTCGCGAGCGAGGTGAGCGACGTCGTGTCGAGTCGACGGATCACCTTGCCGAGGTACTCGCTGAAGATCGGCCGGTCGTGGTTGTCGATGGTGATCCCGAACGGCTCGTTCAGCGAGGTGAGTACGGCGGGAGCACCTGCCGGGGAGACGCCGGTCAGGCCGTTGCCGGCGACGGTGAGGATAACTCCCGTCGTCGCGTCGACCCGACGGATCCGGTTGTTGTTGCTGTCCGAGATGTAGATGTCGCCCTCGCGGTCGACGGCGAAGTCTCCGGTCGGACCCACCTCGTCTTCGACGTTGAACTTGGCGTTGCGGGCAGGCCCGCCGTCGCCGGCGTAACCCCAGTTGGTGGTGTCGTCACCCGCGACCCGGTCGATCACTCCGACTGCGATCGGCGTGGCCGCGACGAGGAGCGCGCCGGGTTGTTGCAGGCCGAGATTGATCGCACGGATCTCGAGGTTCGATCGGCGGTCGAACCCGTCGGCGAACGCGTGGAACTGATCGAGCAGGTAGAGCACGTTGCCGCGGACCACCAGTTTCGGCACCGATGCGAACGTCGCCAACTTTGCCGGCAGGCCGTTCCCGCTCGGCGCGCCGTCGACGAGCGTGCGCGGATTCAGGCCCACCGCGTTGGTTCCCAGCCAGGCGCTGCCGGGCCCGGCGATCGTGCCGATCGTGCCCGGCTGGATGACGGTCGCGAACGGTGTGCCGGAGTAGAACGTGACCGGTCGCGATCCGCGGTTGACGAACCTGATCCGCACCGAACCTGCGGCCGCACCATTGCCCGCGTCGTCCGAATCCGCCAGGTAGATGTTGCCGTTCGGGTCGGTCGTGAAGCTCTCGATCGTTCCCAGGATCGTGTCCGTCGCCTTGGCGCCGTCGCCGTAGTCCGTCGATTGCGTGCTCACGGTCGTCGCCGACAACGGCCGGCCGCCGACGACGAGCCGGCGAACGCCATGAGCATCGACATCCACGATGCCGTTCGATGCCGGCAGATCGCGGACGTTCGCACCCTCTGTCTGCGACGTGTAGATCCCGTCGGGGAGATCGATGTTCAGCAACGTGCCGCCGTGACCGTCGGAGATCCCGTCGAAGAAGGATCCGCCGGTCATCTGCACACCCAGATCTCGCCAGTTGCGTCCCTCGGCGGGCGCGTATTGCGACGTCAGTGTGTGCACGCGGCCCGCTGAATCCAGGGTGCGGACGGTCTGCGACGCCTCGTCGTGACCGATCATTTCCTGGGTGAGCCCGAAGTAATAGGAATTGATCACGGGATCGGGTCCGTGTGACATCCCGTCGTCGGTCCACAGCAGCCTGCCGTCCGAGCCGAAATCGACCCGCGTCGGGCTGATCGTCGCGTCCGGCCCGGCGTACCCGTCGCACGAACCGCCGGCGACGGTCACCACCGTCCCCGGTGCCCGCGGCGGCGTCGCCGGATACGACGTGGCGTCGAGCGTCCCGCCCGCGGCAATCGGCCCAATCTGCGCCGGCGATGCAGCGGAACCCGGCGCGCTGCTCGATGCGGCCGCGGGCGGGCGGGACGAGGCCGCCGGCAACCGGCGGGCCGAAATCTTGGCCGGGTCGTACCGCCGGCCGTCGGGCAGCGGCGGCAGCGGCACTCGCACCTGGCCGCCTCCGCTGAGCGGGATCGTCGCGAGCCAACGACCGTCGGGCGCCTGCATCAGCACCGTGCGCGCAGCCGTGCCGGTCGAGACCGCACCCGCCGGCAGCCCGAGTGCTACTGCGGCGACGACGAGCGCCGTCGCGGCTACGCGCCGGCTCACGGGCGACCTCCCGACATGACTCGCCGTACCAGTGGAACTAACGGGTGGCCGCGGCGACCGCGCGGCGGCGTCGCACCGGCTTGCTGCCGTTGCCGGTGTACGTGACCGGCTCGAGCAAGCGGTGGAGCTGCTCGCCGGTGAGCGTCTCGTGGGCGATGAGCTCGGCGGCCAGCGCGTCGAGGGTCAAGCGGTGAGTGAGGAGCACGGTCTCGGCCGCGACCTCTGCCTGGCTCACCAGCGCTGCCGTTTCGTTGTCGACCCGCTCGAGCAGTGCCTCCGAGAGGTTGCCCAGGTTCGTCATGTCGCGGCCGAGGAACACCTCGCCGGCTTTGGCGCCGACAGCGATGCGCCCGACCGTCGGGCTCATCCCGTAGGAGCAGACCATCTCGCGCGCGCTGTCGGTGGCGCGGCGCAGATCCACCTCGGCCCCGGTCGAGCCCTGCCCGAAGACGAGCACCTCGGCTGCGGTCCCGGCCATGGTGGCGACGAGCTCGTTGAACAGATCCTCGCGGTTGCGGACGAGCTTGTCGGCGTCGGCGTAGAGCGTGGTGTGGCCCAGGTTCCGCCCGCGGGCGACGATCGAGATCTTGTGGATGCCGGCCGTGAGCCCGAGCGCGTGCGCGGCCACGGCGTGCCCGGCTTCGTGGTAGGCGAGGATGCGCTTCTCCGGCTCGGACAGGATGTACGCGCGACGGGCCGGGCCGGAGAGCACCCGGTCGATGGCCTCGTCCAGCTCCTCCTGGCCGATGAGGCTCTTGCCCGCGCGGACGGCGAGCAGCGCCGCTTCGTTCACCAACCCGGCGAGCTCGGCACCGGAGAATCCGGGGCACGCCTTGGCCGTGGCTTCGACCGATGCAGACGGATCCATCGGGCGGTTGCGGGTGTAGAGGCGGAGGATCTCGATCCGGCCGGCGACATCGGGCACGTCGATGGTGATCTGGCGGTCGAACCGGCCGGGTCGCAGCAACGCCGGGTCGAGGATGTCCGGGCGGTTCGTCGCCCCCATGACGACGACTCCGGACGCCGGGTCGAACCCGTCCATCTCGACCAGCAACTGGTTGAGCGTCTGCTCGCGCTCGTCGTTGCCCTGCCCGACGCCGGCACCTCGCTGCCGGCCGGCCGCGTCGAGCTCGTCGATGAACACGATGGCCGGCGCGGCGGCGCGGACCTGGCGGAACAGGCTCCGTACCCGAGCCGCGCCGACACCGACGAGCGACTCGACGAACTCCGACCCGGAGATGAAGAAGAACGGCACGTTGGCTTCGCCCGCGACCGCCTTGGCCAGCAGCGTCTTGCCGGTGCCGGGAGGCCCGACCAGCAGCACTCCCTTGGGCGCGAGCGCGCCCATGTCCTGGTAGCGGCTCGGGTCGTGCAGGTAGTCCCTGATCTCGGCAAGCTCGGCGATGGCCTCGCCCGCGGCGCCCACGTCGGCGAAGGTGACCTGACCGGCGTCGTGCTTCGCGCGACGGCGAGCCGCGATCTGGGAGAACAGCGAGAACTCTGCTGCGCCGCCCCCTCTGAGTGCGACGAACAATGCCGCAAAGAGCGCGGCCAGGATCAGCAGCGGAAGCAGGAACTGCGCCAGAAAACGTTCCGCCGCTTTGCCGTTCTGATGGTCGACGCGCACGTGTGCACCGGCGGCGTCGAGCCGATCCATCAGCTCGCCCGTGACCGTGTCGGACTTGGGATACGCGACCCACGCACGGGAGCCGTCAGTGAGGGTCAGCGCGATGACGGCGTCCTCGTCCTCGAACACGGCCGAAGCGACGAGCCGCCCCTGCGTCAATCCCGCCAACTGGTCCTGCCGTAACTGTTCACCCGGTCGCACGGGCGACAGATCGCCGAGTACGACGAAGAACGTCACCAGGAGAGCCACGACGAGCAGCGCGAGCCCGGGCACGACGAGCGATCGCAACGGCGGCAACGACGGCAGCTTGGGCAGCCTGGACAGGAGCCGCTGACTGGCGGACGTCCGGGCGGTGTCGCTTTGGCTGGGCATGGATCGAATCATGGGCAATTCGTCCTATCCCGCCCAGGGAGGTTCGCGACCAACACCGGAACTTTCCGGAATAGGAAGCGCCGCCGGGCCACTAATACGGAAGCACCACGTCGTAGTCCGCGACGTTCATCCGCTGTACGCCGGCGGCGCCCACCATTTCCTGGTAACCGAGCCCGTAGTAACCGTCGGGCGGGCCGTAGCCGATCGAGGCTGACGTGCCGTACGTGGTGCCGCCGACGTTCGCGAGCACCTGCGGCTGCGGCGACGCCGGTCCGGTGACCGCGCACAAGCCCGCGGGCGACGGCGGCGGACCGTCGCCGATGTCGGCGCATCCCTCCGAGTCCACGACCGCTGGCGTCCCCAGCGCGAACATGACGAGAGTGCCGGCGTACATGCGATGGCGCGAGTAGTGCATCGAATAGCCGTGCGCGAAGATGTCGCGCCCGGATTCGCTGAGTGTCACGGCGCCGATGCGCATGCTGCCCATGGCGGGCCCGGTGGCGGTGAGCGAGCTGGAGCCGGCTGCGAGGCCACGCAGGTGCAGCGTCGCCTGGACGCGCTGCCCCGGCTCACCCAGCAGCACGGCGACGTAGTCGCCGGCGGGCAGGATCATCGGCCCGTCGGTGTTGGCGCCGAACGCCCACGCCCGCGCGGGCAACGGGACACGGCATGGCGATCCGGCGCACAAGCCTTGGTCGGTGGCGATGACCTCGACGTAGAAATCACGATCGGCGTACCGGTCCCCGTCGTCCGTCCTGGCCAGGACGATGCCCGCGGCGCGCGACGGCGCACTGACGAGTTGCACGTCGCCGCCCGCGTTGTTCAACTCCACCGTGTGCGCCAAACGCAGCGTCGCGCTGCGGCCGGCGATCCCGACGACGGTCGTGATCGACCGCGCGCTCGGCACACCCGCATGTGCATCGGCTGCCGTCGGCCAAGCGAGCGTCGCCAGCACCGTAGCGACCGCCAGTATTCGTCGGGCTCGCCGATTCGACTCCATGTCGCGAGGTACGGCGGACGCAGTGCCGCGTCACTTTCGACGTGCCGGACAACCGTCGTAGCGCGACGTCGCGCAGATGTGCGATGTTCGTTGAATGGCGGTGCACCGCAACGCAGCAACCGGACGGCGCAGCCTGTCGTTGTGCGTCGCGGTGCTCGTCGCGTTCGGCGCGCCCGCGGCCGCGCAGTCCAACTCGCACGCCTCCGCGCAGACGTTCATGCTGGTGCGCACCGCTGCTGCGGATCGGCCTACCGACTGGCACCTCGGCTTGGGTTGGGTCCAGCCGGTTCAAGGCTTCGTCGGCGCGATGGGTGTGCGGGTCCAAAGTCATCGGGCGGTCGGCGGCGGGGTCACCTTCTTCTCGACCATCGGCACCGGCGACGACGTCGAAGTCGTCGCTGCCGGCGAACGAGTATCGCCCTGTCACGACGAGGGTGCCTGCGCTGCGGACTTCACCACGTTGGGCGCGACGTACGGCGAGGACTACTACGACTCCGGCGACGCGACCGAGGAGAACCGGTTCTTCGTCGTCGTCGACACGACCAGGCCGGCGTCGGTGACGTTCCGCGCGAACGGTTGGACGCTTCGGCACGTCGGGTTCGGATATCGCTGGCTGGACAGCGATCAGGCCGACGCACCCCAGGTGCGGGCCGCCGACAGCGGGGTCGAGGTTTTCACCAGCGGCAGCCTCCCCGGAGGCCGATGGGGCAGCGCTGCGTCGGTAACCCCGCCGTGTTCCGGCGAAAGTGAGTCGGCGCTGCCCCAAGGCGCCGGACGGCTGACGCTGTCGGCGCCGGGCGTGACGCCACAGTCCGCGGTCTGCCCGACATCGCCATGGGCGACCACCGCGGTAACTGGCCGCGCCACCACGTGGACGGCGCAAGGCGCGTCCGTCGGTGTCAACGGCGGCGACACCGCGCGAATGTTCGTGGTGGACCTGCCCAGAAGACTCTGACGCGTTCTCGCGCGAAGGGCGGCGGCCGGCTAAGGCACCAAGCCGCGGCGGATCGCCTCCGCGCCGGCTTGGAAGCGTGTCCCTGCGTGCATCTCGGTCATGATGATGTCGACGTGGCGACGCACGGTCCGCTCGGTGATCCCCAATTGGCGCGCGATCGCCGCGTCCTTCATCCCCGCGACAAGCATGGTGAGCACGCGACGCGTGCGCGCGTCCAGCGGTGGACCCGTCGACACGTCGCCCGCCGGGGACAGCGGGTGCGCGGATGCCCAGAGATGTTCGAAGGCGAGCATGACCGCGGCGAGCAGCGGGGATTCGTGCACGACGATCGCGGACTCAATCCGCTCGCGTTCCTCCGAGTTCAGCGACATCAAGCAGACCGAGCGATCGTAGATGTCGAGCTTGAACGGCGCGCTTGCGATGACGCGCGCCTGCTCGCCGGCCTCGATGTAGGTGAGGATCATGTCGAGGTAACCGGGGATCTCGAGCACTGCTTGGTCGTAAATCGTGCGGTAGACGATCCCCGCGCGCAGATGTCTGAGCTCGGCTTCCGCGACACGCGGTCCGTCCTGACGGCGGTAGGGCGGCCGGTCGACGTTCAGGACCTCGTAGCGCACCCCGAGGCTGATCTGGTCGGCGCGCTGGAACACTGCATCGGGTCCGACGAGCACTTCGGCCAGCTCCACCGGATTGCGCGCCTGCGAAGACAGCCGATACTCGCTCGCGAGCTGACGTCCCACGAGCTGCAGCCGCTTGAGCTCCTCCTCGCGGGCGTGGACGAGCGCCTCGATCGCGAGATCCGGGGCGGAGGGCAGATAGGTCGCGCCGTCCTCGATGCTGCGTGCGACCAGTCCCTTGTTCTCCAGAGCCAGCAGCCCGCGGGTCAGCTCCTCGCCGGTGAGACCGAGGCGAGCGGCGAGTTCGGCGTGCGGCATCCACGGCTGGCGGACCAATGCCAGGTAGATCGACTCTTCGGCAGCGTCCAGACCGAGCGGTTCGAGCATGTTGGGCATGTAGCTCTCCTCGCCGTCCGTTCACAACCGGTTCTCGCTGGCCAAGACGAGTAATTACCGGTTACGGACGCGTCGGCGCGCGTTGCAGCCTAGTCCTAAAGAAGACATTTCCCGTGTTGGACGCCAACGTCCCTGGCGGATACGGCGCAAATCCGCATGATCGAGACATGTCGCATCGCGCAACCGCCGCTCGACGCGCAGGGCGCTGCGGCACTCGGGAGGCTCGATGAATCGGCGTCATCTGTACTTCGTCAGCGCGCTGTTCGCGTCGGCGACCCTCGCGAGCGCGGCCGCCGTACCCCTCGCACCTTCTTCGACTGCCGGCGCCTCGACGGGGTGGCAGCGGCTGAGCCGCGCCGGCACGGCGTTCGGCGGATCCGGCGATGCGCCCGGCGACGTCCACATGTCGACGGACCGGCGCTACGTCGCGTTCATCGAGCTGATGACCATCGGTGGGTCCAAGGTCGCCGAGGTGGTCCGCAAGAATCTGACCACCGGCAAGGAATCGCTCGTCAGCGTTTCCGCCACCGGATCGGCCGCGAAGAGCGACGTCACCGCGATGGACATGTCCGACGACGGCCGGTACATCGCGTTCGAGACCGCAGCCGACAATCTCGTGCCGCGCGACACCAACCGCGTCGCCGACGTGTTCGTGCGCGACGTGCTGAAGGGAACGACGAAGCGGGTCAGCGTCGGCCTGCGCGGCGCGCAGCTTGTCACCGGCGGCTCCGACCCGCGAATCAGCGGCGACGGCTCGACGGTCGCCTTCCTTTCGGCCGACGACGTCTTCCGCCTGCCCGAAGTCGTCAACGGCAGTCAATCGAGCACACATCTGTACGCCATCACTGTCCGGACCGGCCATCTCGACGTCGTGTCGACGGCCGGCGGTCACCTCGCGGACGTCGTGTCGAAGGGATTCGCCATCAGTCGCAACGGACGGTTGGTGGCGTTCGCGTCGAACGGGCGACTCACGTCGGCCGCCGCGAGTCATTCGTACGACGTCTACCTCAAGGATCGTGTGAGCGGAAGCCTGGCGATGGTCACCGGCAAGTTGAGCACTGCCACGACAGAGCAATACGCGGATCTGTCCATGGACGGCAGTGCGACGTGGCTCGTCTTCGACTACTCGGATCTGTCGTCGCCCCAGACACAGTCCTACCTGGTGAACCTGAAGTCGGGGGCGATCCAACCGGTGGACGGATCTCCGGTCACGACCGCCGACGACGCGAAAGGCGCTGCGATCAACCGAGCGGGCACCTACGTCATCTACTCGGGCGGCGGTTCCCATGCCGCGACGGATATCGCCAACGGCGCCACCGCGCCCGGCGGCTCCACCTGGCACCTTCGCCGCACGAGTGACGGTTCGATCGTGGATGTCCTCGCCGCCGCGCCGAGCGCCCAGGCGAACCAATGTCCCAACAGCGGCGGCGCGCTCGGCGCGACGCTGTCGCCGGACGGGTCCCGCGTGCTCGTCATCACCTCACAACCTCTGGTCAGTTCGGACACCGACTGCGCGAGCGATCTCTACGAAGCACCGGTGTCCTGAGCATCGGTCAGGAACCGAAGCCGGCCGCGTTGTCGTGCGCCGGGTGCGCTCGCCCGGCCGGTCCGGTCGCGAACGCCAGCAGCAGGTTGTCGGTCACCCGCCGCACGACGCCGCCGGTGACCGCGTCGGTCTCGCAGCCGTCGTAGACCGCGCAGACCCAGCGCATCGTGCCCGAGTCGAACACGCCGGCACCCGAGGGCGCCGAGTAGTACGTCGTGTCCGCCGCCGACGCGAGCCCCTGCGGGCATTCGAACGGGGAGTGCGTCAGCACTTCGAGCGGTCGCGGGGTCGGATCGCCTAGCGAGACATGGTCCACCTCCGGCCCCATCAGGTCGGGCAGTTTCGTGCCGCGCTCGACCCCCGTGCCGGCGAACAGAAACGACGACGGATCGACCACGACACCGACGGCCGCCTTCGCCCGGACGAAGCAGTCGTACATCGCGCCGGTCAGGCTGCTCTCGGGCTGTGGGTCCGGCGATTGCGGCCAGTCGGCCGTGGTCTGCGAGGGATCGACGCGCGACACCGGATCGATCGAACCGATCTTGTAGTCGACCATGACCCGGTCCGGTCCCACCGATGACGGCTCGAACCGCACCCGGCGGTAGATCGCGTTGGAACCGAGGAACGCGAGGTTGCTGCCGGCGTCGCGAGCCGCGGTCAGCGTGGCGCGCATCTGCTTCGAGTAGTACTCGTCGTGACCCATGCTGATCACCGCGGTCGCGCCGTCGAGGATGTGCGGGTCACGTTGCAGGTCGACGTCGGTGACGTCGTCGACCGCGAGCCCGAGCCGGTCTGCCTCGGCGACCACGGGCAACTCGCGGTCGATGAACTCGCCGGCGCCGTACTCCTGCGCGTACGGCCGGTCGAACGTGACCGCGTACGACCGGGAGTCGAAGCCGCCGCCGTCCCCGTCGTACAGATCACAGCAACCCCAGGTGTTGTAGGCCTGCCAGGTCGTGTCCGGGCTGACGAGAACGACGCGCCCGGCGGACGACGGCGCACGTAGGGCGAGCGGTACGAAGTTCGCCCGCCCGTCCGGCGTGGTGAGCCGCAACAGGTACGCGCCCGGCCGCCAGCCGTTGGTGTCGATCTGCACCGACGGGGTCCAGTCGGTCGTCACCATGCGACGCGGTCCCTGCACCGTCGACGGCGGCTGCACGTGCCCGCCGTACGGGCCGAGCGTCGCCGTCAGGTGGCCGAGCAGGCCGCCGTACCAGCCCATGCGAAAGACCTGCACGCGGAACGACCGCGCGGTCGTCGAGACGTAGAGCGCGTACGGATCACCGGGGGCGATGCTGTCGCGACTGCCGAAGCCGGCGATGCCGGTCGCCTGCGCCGGCTTGATCCGCCACGGCTGGCGCCGGCTTGGCTGCGGCAGCGGGAACGTGAGCGCCCGCACGCGCGGGACGTGCGCGACTGCCGAGGCGGCCCGCGCCGGGACGGTCGACGGCGCATGACCGCCCCCGGTGCAACCGGCGAGCAGGGTAGCCGTGACGACGAACCCGAGGGACGCCGACCGCCGACGCATCCGGCCCTAGGAGAGAACGGGGCGGTACGGCCGCGGCTGAAGCTCCAGCCACGTCCGGCCCGGCTGCAACGGGATCGGGTGACCGGCCGCGTCGAGGATCTTCATCGGGACGCGGTACGACGGCCGCACCCAATGGCCGACGATCGCCACGCCGTTACGCATGACCACGGCCGGGCCGCTGCCGATCACGATGACGTACGGATCGGCGTTGCCCGCGTCGTCGATGATGTTGGTCGGGCGCCATGTCACCGAGAGTATGACGATGTTGTTCGTGTTCACCCGCGACCCGTCGACCAAGGTGTCCGCGCGGCCGTCCTGCGTGCGGACGTAGTTCGAACCGGTCCAGGTCCAGCCGCTCGAGGTGTTGGGCGAGAACTCGAGGTGCACGCTCTTCGCCGATCGCGCACCGGTCGGTGCGGGACCGTAGGTGAACAACTGTGGCGGCGCCGAAAGCTTGCGGCCACTCGCTCGGCCGGCCGCGTAGAGCCGCGCCGTCGAGGAGAACACGTTGTGCGGGATCGCGCGCGACGAGCTGCGCCAGAACCACTGCGGCGAGTTGTCGTTGGCGATCAGCAGCGCGTTGCTGTGTGCCTTGGACGGCGCGATCTCGCCGGGCGCCGCGCCCGAGTAGGCGAAGATGCCGCCGTTGAGCTCGCGCAAGAGATCGGCGTCGACCGGGCGGGCCGAGCGGATCGGGCCGATCAGCGACGTGTCCTGCGACTGGAACGTCGCCATCAACCGGGTGAGGCCGCCTTCGACGAGGATGTCGGTGACGAGGTCGGCACGATTGAGGCCTGCCTGCGGCAGCGCGGGGGCGATGTTGTCGATCTTCACCGACAGCGCCGGCCGGCCGGCGAGGGCGGCGTTGGTCGCCGGCAGCCCGGTCAGCGGGTAGACCCGCGGCGCCGGCGGCGGAGCGGGGGGCGTGGAGGTCGACGGCGACGCCGACGGCGACTGCTGCGCGGCGCTCGGCTTGACCCCGCTCCCGCCACACGCGGTGACGGCGAGGGCGACGACTGCCAGCGGCCAATATCGACGAGGTCGGAACATGCTCGTGCGGCTGGGCAGGGTCACGCGACCTCCGTCAAACACTAGGGATACGAGCATTTGTAGTAGAGCACGGCCGTGGCGAAATCGCCGGGAAACGCGACATCTGCGGGGTTTCCGGACGCGTACATATCCGTACTTTTCGTACGAACGGCCGACCCGCTCTCCGGCAAACGGACGAGGTCGCGAGTCGGAGCTGAACGCGAGCCGATGACTGGCAGGCGGCCGGCCCGATCGAACCGGGCTACGTCCGGCTCTCCTCCGGGATCAGCCGGCCGAGCTTCTGCAGCTCGCGCTTGACCGCGAGCACCAGCGCCGCCATCCCGATCGGCTGATTCGACGACGCGGCGAGGAACGCGGCCGCCGTCGCGGCGTTGCTGATCGCACCACCCGGGATGTCGACGAACTCGGCGAGCTTGTCGAGGTCGACGTCGCCGGCCAGCGGCGCGGTCGCGGGCAGGCACCGCTCCCAGATCCTCCGCCGCTCGTCGCGGTCCGGCAGCACGAACTCGACCGTGACGTGGATCCGCCGCGCAAACGCGCTGTCCATGTTGCCGGCCAGGTTCGTCGCCAGCAGGACCACGCCGTCGTAGCGTTCGAGCCGCTGCAGCAGGTACGCGACCTCGATGTTGGCGTAGCGGTCGTGCGAGTCACGGACCTCGGATCGCTTGCCCAGCAACGCGTCCGCCTCGTCGAAGAACAACACCACCGGGCTCGCCTCGGCAGCCGCGAAGACCTTCGCGAGGTTCTGCTCGGTCTCGCCGATGTACTTGCTCACCAGCTGCGACAGGTCGATGCGATAGAGGTCGAGGCCGAGCTCGCCGGCGATGATCTCGGCCGTCAGCGTCTTGCCGGTGCCGGACGGCCCGGCGAACATCCCGACGACACCGCGCGACGGCAACGGCGAGAATCCCCACTCGCCGTACACGACGTGACGGTTGCGCGCCCGCTCGACGAGGTAACGCACCAATTCGAGCTTGTGCGGCGCGAGGACCAAGTCGTCCCACGTGCGCTGCGGCCGGATCCTGGTCGCAAGCGTCTCGATCTCACCGGCGGCGATCCGTCGTAGCGCTGCGGACGCGTCGCCGCCGGTCGCCGCCATTGCGGTGGCCGCCGCGTCGAGTTGGCTCGCGGTGAGCTGGCTTGCATTGAGCCCGACGTCGGCGAACTCGTCGGCGTCGAACACCGCCTCGACTTCGGCCGCGCCGGCCAACGGGTCGGCGGTGGTGAGCTGCTCCCACGGCCGGCGGGGCAGGTCGTCGAGCGGCAACTCGTGCGCACTCGTCACCGCCCAGCGCAGGTGAAACGCGCGTTCGATCCGCGCCCGGGTCGGTGCCGGCAGCCGGTCCTTCACGTCGACCACGACGGCTTCACCGGACAGCGACGCCCGCCGTACGACGGCATCGAGCGCGGTCTCGTCGGCCGTCGCGCCACAGACCACGAACCCGTTCGCGTCCAACGCCTCGGTCACGGCTTGCAGCCGGCGGATCCGGTCGGGGCTGGCCGCGACGACCAGCCGGGCGACGCCGCCGCCCGCGACGTCGAGCAATTCGGTTTCCGGCGGCAGGGCCGGGTCGGGCGACCGGTCGCCCTGCAACCACCACGTGACCGACGGATGTGGGCGCAGCGGCGTCAACGCCCATGGCCGGTCGTCGGCCGCGACGAGCAGGCAGGCCCGTCGCAACCCTCCCCCGGGACCGACGGCGAGCGCGATCTCGTCGTCCTCGACGACGCGCCGCAACGACCAGGGAGTGAGCCACGGTCCGGCGTTGTCGCCGCCGAGGTACGCCGCGATGGCTTGCCGGTTCGGGTCGAGCTCGACCGCGACACAGAGCGCGAGCACCGCCGCTTCGGCGCCGTTGAGTCCTGCGGTCTCGACGAGAGCGGCCAGCGGCTGACCGGGTTGCAGCGCGTCCTCCAGCGCGACATCCGCCGTCGCGACGAGAACGTTCGCGAGCTCCGTGGTCGAGTCCTCGAACGCCGCAGGTTGCTCACCGCCGCCGGTGCCGCTGCCGACGAGCGCGCCGACCGCTTGCAGTACGGGATCGCTCAGGCTCGAATCGTCGGAGCCGCGAGCCACGAACGCCGCGCGAGCCAGCAAAGCATCGGCAGCGACGAGCCACGACGGCTGCTCGTCGGCGCGGCATAGTTCGGCGGCGGCCGCGGGCGACGCATCGAGATCGAGGATCGCGCGATCCCCCGCGGTCGTCGTCATCAGTCGCTACTCAGACGTTCGCACCGGTGGACTTGCGGTGTGCCCCGAGCGACGGACGGCGTTCCGGTTGCTTCGGCTTCTGCCGGCTGGCGCGCCGTACGGCATAGTCGGCGATGGTCTTGATGAATGTCTCGATGGCGGACTCGTAATCTTTGCTTCTCGCGGTATTGATCGCCGCCTTTTCCTGTCGGGCGAGATCGGCCGTCATGATCTGTTCGTCGAGGTCTTTGCTGTCCGTACCGGGCGCGAGCGCCTTCTTGTCCTCGACGAGCTTCTCGTAATCCCGATTCGCCTTCTGCCGGTCGTCGTTGGCGGCGTACCGCACCGTTCGTAGTCGCTCCCAGAACGTGTTGGTCGCGAACGAGTTGGCCAGCACTCGAGCCACCGCTTTGCCTTGCCCGACCGTCAGCGTGCCCTTGTCGACCAGCGGCCGCACATGTGTGCGGATCGCATCGCGCTCGCTGTTGTCGAGCTTCCTCGTGAGCTCCTCCACGACTTCGCCGTACTCGTCCTCGACGGTTCCCAGGTTGAGCTTGTCGATGTAGTTCTTCTGGCCGATCTGCGCTTGAACGGTGTCGGCGTTCCAGCCACCTTCTTGCACGATCTTCTTGGGATCCATTTCGCGTAGAACCTTCTGCAGGTGCGCGAACCGCTCGAGACATGCGCTCACTTCGGCCGGGCTGATCAGGCCGGTGAGGCACTTGCTGATCTGGTCCGGCGTGATCGTCAGCACCTTCGCCCGGAACTTCGCATCCGCGAGTTGCGGAACGCCCATGAAGTGTCCCCGCATGCCGGAAGGCTCGACGTCGCCTCCCTTGCCGGACTGCCCGAAGCTGATGTCGAGGTCGATCCCCTTGACCCCGATCACCTTTCCCTTGGCGTCGGTGGCGATGTAGAAGTTCTTCGTGTGCCGGTCCATCTGGAGGCTGATGTAGTCGAGCATCTGCAGCACGTTGAGGCTGCGCTGCAACGTCGGGTCGCTCAGATCGGCGACCTTCGACGAATCGCCCGTCTTGCCCTCGAAGTCTTTGCGTTCCTTGCCGCCGCGGGCATACATCAACTCGGACGCCTCGACACCCTGGGCCTGCTCGCTGACGACGCCCATCTTCGCCAGCGAATCCTTGAGCGGCTTGCCCTTGATGTTCGTCGCCGACGAGTGGGTCGCGAACTGCACGTCGACGAGCTCCGTCGCGCCGAACAGCTTCGCCAGCCGGGACGAGGCGACCGAACGGGCGCCCATCTGCGGGTCGACCTGGTCGATCCGCGTACCCATCGCGCCCTCTGCGATGTTCATGTTCTGGGTCTTGTCGGCGATGAAGTACCCCTTCTTGCCGCCCTTGTACTGGACCTGGTCGAGCCGGTTCTGCGCGCCGCCGACTGCGTCGTCCTTGGTGAAGTCGCCGGTGCGATCGAGATTCTTGTCGGCAAGTTGCTGGCTCTGGAAGTAACTGACCGGATCGGAGAGGTCCTGCAACTCAGCGGCGAGACGCGGTCGCAGCATCGTCAGCGCTCTGGCTCGTTGGGTGTTCTTGCCACCCCGCACCGTCTTCTCGACCTTCTCCCGCCGCGCGTCGTCGTTGGTGCTCAAGGCGTCGTTGTAAAGATTGCCGTACTTGCTCCACAGATTCGAACCCTGGCTCGCCCGAGTTTGCTCGTCGGCGTACTTGTCGTTCTCTGCGAGCCACTCGTCGATCATCTTCATCAAGTCGCGCAGCGCCTTCTCCATCCAGAACCGGTCGTCGCCCAACCGGCCGAAGCTCTTCTGGGTGAGCACCTTGTCTTCGCGCTTCTCGTACGCCTTGAGCTTGTTGACGATTTTTCCGTAGTCGGTGCGGAAGAACTTCTCGGCACCGCCGGCCTTGCCCTGTCCGGCCTCGACCGCGGCGAGGGTGCCTTTCAGCTTGCGCCGTACCGGCTGTTGCCCGCCGCCCTGGACGACGTGCGCGAGTTCGTGCACGAGCAACGACTGCCCGGACGGCGATTCGGGATCGAAACGGTTCCGGCCGAAGAACACGTCCTTGCCGTGCGTGAACGCTTCGGCGCCGAACGAGTCGGCCAGCCGGCCGGCGTTGCCGTCGGTGTGCACCTTCACGCCGGACAGCGAACGGCCGAAGCCGCGTTCGAGCCGGCCGCGCAGCGGGGCGGTGAGTGCCTGGCCCTTGCCGAGGCTGCCGCGCAGGTCGGCGCTCGCCTTCGGGTCGGCTTCGAACTCGCCCGCCATCGCGCTGCTGCTCGCTTCGGCGCTCGCGGCCCGGTGGACCGAGTCGTCGTGCTGCGGCTGCTGCAAATGCACCGGACCCGCACCGGCATGACCGGAGCCGGCCGGCGTCGACAGCTTGCGCAAGACCCGCGCCGCGAGGTCGTCGGCTGCGTGCTCGGCCGGGTCGCGCGCCGCCCCGACCGTGACGCCTTGGGGCGGCGCCCATTCGGGTCGTTGCGACGCCGGAGCCCGGCAGTCCGGATCGAGCTCGGCAAGCTTCTGGGCGACCCGCATCTTCGCCATGTGCTCGTTATACGACCGCTGGAGCGAACCGTCCGCTGGATCTCGGATGTCCGCGCGCGGATGTGCGCCGTTTCATCCGGCTTGGTGCCTGATTGCGACCACCGGCCGGCTACTGCGGCGGCGGGCCGGTGACGCGGTAGTTCACCACGATCGCTTCGTAACCCACGTGACCGGCGGGCACCGGTCCGGCGGCCGAGTTGCCCGGCGCATAAATGCCGACCTGCACCTGCTCGCGGTCACCCGGCGCGGTCCACGCCCGCCCGGTCGACTGCCCGGCCAGCTTGTAGTACGTCGCCGGTCGATAGCCGCGAGCGCTCAACTGCCGGCCGTACCACGCCAGCAACACGTCGGCCGGCACCGCAGCGACCGCGATCGTGCCGGCGAAGGCGGGATCCGGCTCGCGTTCGCCGGCCTGCTTGCGCTCGTCCATTCCGATGGCGCGCACGACGGTCGAGCCTGGATAGAGCAACGACACGATCGCAAGGCGGCGTACCTCCTGCTGCGTCACCGGCCGGTTCAGCGGCAGGCCGAGCCGGTCGACCCGAACCGCGGAACCACCACCGCAGCCGGCGAGGAGGAGGGCGAGCAACGAGCCGAGTACGACGCCGCGCGTTATCGCCGCCACATCATGACCCCGGCACAGATCAACAGGACGAACGCACCGGACGACTCGCTCGCGAGCGACCAGTTGGCCCACGGTACGTCGAGGCCGTCGTGCAGACCGAGGAAGCCGACCGTCGCCGAGAGGATCAACGCGATCACACTGCCGACGCAGAACCCGATGCCGGCCGCGACAACGGCGAGGCGGCGGAAGAACAGCAGCACCGCGGCGAGTGCGAAGCCGGAGATCCACTGGAACAGGAATGCCGGTCCGATCTCGCGGATGTGCCGGTAACCAATCCGCCACAGGTGCAGGTGGATCGCTGCGGACGACGCGACCATCGCGGCACCGAAGACGATGCCGAGCGTCGTCGCGATCCGCACTGCGCGCGACGCGTCGCGCGGCACCGGCCGCAGCGCGAATGCGAGCAGCGACGCCGTTCTACCGGTCGCAGCCGTCACCGTCGTCGGGTCCGCCATTGTTGTCCGCGTCATGGTCGCCGCCGTTGTTCTGCGGGATCGTGCAAGCAGCGGTCGACCCGCCACCGCTCGGCCCGGGTGATTTGGACGGGGAAGAAGAGCCGCTACACGCCACCAACGTCGGTGCGAACACCAGTGCCAACAACACCAACACCAAGCGGTTGCGCATAGTGCGCTCTCCTTCCGTCGCCATCACCACGGACTCGTCTACCCGGCGGTTCAGACGGAAAGCGTGCTCACGGACCAAACTTGGAGCACACCGTTTGCACGACGTAGTTGACCACCGGGTTGATCGGCGACGCACATACGACGGCCTGCGGGCTGGCCGGTGCTGCCGTCTCCGCAATCGTCGCGGCGGCTCCGCCGGAAAGCATGACCATCACGGACAGCGTCGCCATGAGCTTGTGCATGGAACTGACCTCCAAGATTGTGGCGGAACGGCAAGCCCATCCTGTCGGTCCTCCGCCGCCGAAATCTAGGGAGGTTCAGTGCTTGGTGAACGTGACGTGGTAGAGATTCCCGTCCTGGTTCACCTCGTAGATGTCGGCGCCTTCGCTCTCGCCGAACCCGGTCGGGTTGCCGGTGCCGTGACCGACGACCGCTGTCGTGGAGATACCGCTCGCGTCGTGACCGATGGCCCAGATCGTCGCGGTGCAGTAGTCGGTGAAGACATAGAGCCAGTGGGCGAACGGATACGTCGGACCGTGATACGCGTAGCCGCCGATGACCGCGCAGCCGATCGAGTCGTTGGAGCCGTGGTTGTAGTCGGCGACCGGGTGCGCCCAGCTGCGGGTGCGCCTGTTGATCGTGCACGCGTTCGAGTTGTACGTCGCGTACGCCTCCTTGCAGGACCAGCCGAGGTCGTGGCCGCCGGCGGTGTTCGCGTGGTCGATCTCCTCCCACGTGTTCTGCCCGACGTCGCCGATCCACATCGTCGCGTCGGCCCGGTCGAACGAGTACCGCCACGGGTTGCGCAGGCCGTAGTCGTAGATCTCCTTGCGGACGGTCGTCGACGTCGACCGCGCGAACGGGTTGCCGGCCGGGATGCAGTACGGCTTGCCGCCGCAAGTCGCGTCCACGTTGATCCGCAGGATCTTGCCGAGCAACGACGAGAAGTTCTCCGCGTTGCGGAACGGATCGCCGCCACCGCCACCGTCACCCGTGCTGATGTAGAGGTCGTGATCGGCCGGGCTGAACTGCAACTGTCCGCCGTTGTGGTTGGGGTACTTCGGGTGCGGCGCGACGAGGATGACGCGCTCGGTCGCCGCCGACACCGACGACGCCTTGTACGACGACGCGGTGAACCGCGAGACCACCAGCGCGCCGTCGCTCTTGCGCGTGTACGCGGCGTAGACGAACGGGTACCGGACGAAGTCCGGGTGGAAGACGATGCTCAGCAGACCCTGCTCGGTGCCGCTGGTGGTGATCCGCGACGTCAGGTTGAGGTAGGGCGTGCTCTGCACGGTGCTGCCGCGCACGACCTTCACCAGCCCGCCCTGCTCGACCACGAACAGCCGGTACTGCTGGTCGCGCGACGACGTGACGTACGTCGGCTTCGTGAACCCGCCGGCCACCTTCACCAATCCGACGGTCACCTGCGACGGGGAGATCGTCGCGCCGCCGAGCGCCGCGGGCGGCGCGTAGCCGACAACGGTCGCGACCAACGCACTGGTGACGGCCAAGGCCCGGAACCGACGCATCTTCGCTCCTCGTTGTGCGGCGAGCTAGGGCACGAGCACGACCTTGCCAAACAAGCCGTCGTCGAGCAACCGTTCGAATCCCGAGCGCGCGGCGGCGAGCGGGAACGTGCTGTCGATCACCGGCCGCACGCCGCTGACGACGAGGAACGCCAGCAACTTCGCGAGCTCGACGCGGGTGCCCATCGTCGAGCCGACGATGTCGACCTGGGTGAAGAACACGCGCGGCAGCTCGGTCTCGACCGTGTAGCCGCTGGTCGCGCCGCAGACGACGATCCGCCCGCCCGGCCGCACCGAGCGCAGCGAGTGCTGCCAGGTCGCCGCGCCGACGCTTTCCAGCACCGCGTCGACTTTTCCCGGCAGCTTCGCACCGGTCTCGAACGCCTCGTGCGCGCCCCACTCGACCGCTCGCGAGCGCTTCGACTCGTGCCGGCTGGTCGCCCACACGCGCAGCCCGGCCGCCCGACCCAGGGCGATCGCCGCGGTCGCGACCCCGCCGCCGGCGCCCTGCACCAGCACCGTGTCCCCCGGCCGGATGCCAGCCCGCGAGAACAACATCTTGTACGCCGTCAGCCATGCGGTCGGCAGGCACGCGGCTTCTTCGAACGACAACTCGGCCGGCTTCGGCACGAGGTTGCGGCGCGGCACCGCGACGAGCTCGGCGAGGGTTCCGTCGTACCGCTCGGAGAGCAGCGACCGGCGCGGATCGAGTGTCTCGTCTCCACCGCCCGCGTCGGGATCGCCGATGACGGAGTGCACGACGACCTCGTTGCCGTCCTCGTCGATGCCGGCGGCGTCACCGCCCAGGATCATCGGCGTCTGATCCGCCGACAGCGCGACACCGCGCAACGCGAACAGGTCGTGGTGGTTGAGCGACGCGGCCTTCACCGTCACGGTCGTCCAGCCGTCGCGCTTCTCCGGCTCCGGCCGGTCACCGACCTCGAGCGCGGACAGCGGATCGTCGGCCGAGGTTCGAGCGGCGTACGCGGCGAGCATGCGCCCGACCCTAACCACCGCGCGCCGGTCAGCGCCGGGCGACGCCGTCCTCGCGGGCCGCCGCCGCGACCGCGTCCGCGACCGCCGGCCCGACCCGCTCGTCGAACACGCTCGGAACGACGTACTCCTCGGCCAGATCGTCGCCGACAACTGCAGCGATCGCTCCGGCCGCGGCCAGTTTCATCCGCTCGGTGATGGCCGACGCGCGGACATCGAGCGCGCCGCGGAACACACCTGGGAAAGCGAGCACGTTGTTGATCTGGTTGGGAAAGTCGCTGCGCCCGGTCGCCATGACGCGTGCGTACTTGCGGCCGACGTCGGGATGGATCTCGGGGTTGGGATTGGCGAGCGCGAAGATGATGGCGTCCGGCGCCATCGTCGCGACCGCGTCGTCGGCGACCTGGCCGGACGAGACGCCGATGTAGACGTCGGCGCCGGCCAAGGCTTCCTCGATCGTGCCGACGAGGCCGACCTTGTTGGTCAGCCCGGCCATCTCCATCTTGACCGCGGTCATGCCGCTGCGCCCTTCGTGCAGCAGTCCTTTGCTGTCCGCCATCGCGACGTCGCCGATGCCTGCTTCGAGCAGGATCTTCGTGCACGCCACACCGGCCGCGCCGGCGCCGCTGACGACCGCACGCAGGTCGCCGAGCGTCCGTCCGGTCAATCGAGCGGCGTTGCGCAACGCGGCGAGGACGACGATCGCGGTGCCGTGCTGGTCGTCGTGGAACACCGGGATGTCGAGCCGTTCCTTGAGCCGATCCTCGATCTCGAAGCAGCGCGGCGCGCTGATGTCTTCGAGGTTGATCCCGCCGAACGCCGGGGCGATCCGCACGACCGTCTCGACGATGTGGTCGCAGTCCTTGGAGTCGAGGCAGATCGGCACCGCGTCGACGCCGCCGAACTGCTTGAACAGCAACGCCTTCCCCTCCATCACCGGCAGTGCCGCGGCCGGGCCGATGTCACCCAGACCGAGGACGGCGGTGCCGTCCGTCACGACCGCGACGGTGGAGGCCTTCCAGGTGAACTCGTGCACCAACTCGGGCGTCTCGGCGATGGCGAGGCAGACCTCGGCAACGCCGGGCGTGTAGGCGAGCGACAGGTCGTCCCGGTCCGCGACCGGGACCTTGCTGACGACCTCGATCTTGCCGCCGCGATGCAACGCGAAAACGGGGCTGTCCATCGGCAACTCTCCACGGTCACCGGGCGAAGAAGCCCGGAGAAGCGAACGACAGCCGGTCCGGCTCTCGACATGACGCGGGGGTCACCCGATGTGCGGGTAATCCTCGCACACCGACATGCCACGCACGTCGAGCGGCTCCGGCTGGCAGGATGTACCCGCCTGACCACTGCGCCACCCTTCGGAGGTCCCGTGTCCCGCCGCCCGTCGCTCGCCCTCGCCGCCGTCTCCATCGTCGCGACCCTCGTCCTCAGCGCCTGCAGTAGCAGCGGCGGCTCGTCCGGCGGCAACGTCAAGAACTCCGGCGGCAGCACTGACGCCGCGGCCATCGCGAAGCTTCCGGCGGGTCTCCAGCACGGCGGCACGCTGAAAGTCGCCGCGGACGCGTCGTACCCGCCGAACGAGTTCTTCGCCGCGGACAACAAGACGGTGCAAGGGATGGACGTCGACCTCGGCGTGGCCATCGGCAAGGACCTCGGGCTGACGTTCCAGTTCGTCAACGCCGGCTTCGACACGATCATCCCGGCGCTGGGCAGCCGCTACGACTTGGGCATGTCGTCGTTCACCGACAACAAGAAGCGCGAGCAGGTCGTCGACATGGTCGACTACTTCAGCGCCGGCACGTCGTTCATGGTGAAGAAGGGATCGTCGCTCAACCCGAGCACGGTCGCGGACCTCTGCGGGAAGAACGTCGCGGTCGAGAAGGGCACGACCCAACTCGACGACGTCACCGCTCAGTCGAAGAAGTGCAAGCTCACGATCCTCGCGTTGCCGGACCAGAACGAGGTCAACCTCGCGCTCTCGTCCGGCCGCGCCGACGTCGTGCTCGCCGACTCGCCGGTCAACTCCTACGTCGCGAAGCAGTCGGGTGGTCAGTTCGTGATCGTCGGCAAGATCTACGGCACCGCGCCGTACGGGATCGCCGTTCCGAAGGACACCGCGCACGCCGGTCTCGCCGAAGCGATTTCGATGGCGCTCGCCGACCTCGCGCAGAAGGGCACGTACGAGCAGATCCTCCAGAAGTGGGGAGTGCAGGCCGGCGCGGTTAGCTCGTTCGGCCTCAACGGCGCCACCAGCTAAGCCGTGCTGTCGCCGTGAGCAGCGATCGCGCGAGCGACCTGCCGGTCGTACCCGTGCGCCATCCGGGCCGGTGGGTGGCGGCCGTCGTGCTGCTCGTGCTGGCGGCGATGCTCGGGCATTGGCTGGCCGCCACCGACGGCTTGCATTGGCACGTCGTCTGGCACTACCTGTTCGACCCGACGATCGTCGCGTCCGCGCGCCGCACTCTCGTGCTGACGGCGCTCGCGATGCTCATCGGCGTCACCCTCGGGGTGGTGCTCGCGGTCATGCGGTTGTCCGCGAACCCGATCGTCAGCGGTTGCGCGTGGGTGTACGTCTGGTTCTTCCGCGGCACGCCGGTGCTGGTGCAGGTCTTGTTCTGGTACAACCTGCCCGCGGTCATGCACTCGCTGTCGGTCGGGGTGCCGTTCGGCCCTTCGTGGTTCCACACCGATCCGAAGACGCTCATCACGCAGTTCGGCGCGGCGATGCTCGGGCTGGGGCTGAACGAAGGCGCGTACATGGCGGAGATCGTGCGTGCCGGGATCCTGTCGGTCGACGAGGGCCAGACCGAGGCGGCGCAGGCACTCGGCATGACCCGGATGCTCACGATGCGCCGGGTCGTGCTGCCGCAGGCGATGCGGGTCGTCATCCCGCCGACCGGCAACGAGACGATCTCGATGTTGAAGACGACGTCGATCGTGAGTGTCATCGGTTACGCCGAACTCACGTTCACCGCGCAGATCATCGGCTCGCGCACGTTCCAGGTGATCCCGCTGTTCATCGTCATCAGCATCTGGTACCTCGCGATGACGTCGGTGCTCACGGTCGGGCAGTACTACCTCGAGCGTTACTTCGCCCGCGGTGCTGCGCGCGCACTCGCTCCGACGCCGATCCAACGGGTCCGCGGCTGGGTCGGGCGATGACCACGGACGTCATGGTCCGGGCCGAAGGCGTACGCAAGCGCTTCGGTCTCGTCGAGGTGTTGCGCGGCATCGACCTGGTCGCGACCCGCGGCGAAGTCATGTGCGTGCTCGGCCCGTCGGGTTCGGGCAAATCGACGTTCCTGCGATGCATCAACCACTTGGAGAAGGTCGACGCCGGCCGGTTGGTCGTCGACGGCGAGCTGGTCGGGTACGAGCAGCGCGGCGAGAGACTGTACGAGCTGCGCGAGGCCGAGGTCGCGCGCAAGCGAGCCGAGATCGGCATGGTGTTCCAGCGGTTCAACCTGTTCCCGCACATGACCGCGCTCGGCAACATCGTCGAAGCGCCGGTACGGGTCAAGCGCATGTCACCCAAGGCAGCGGACAAGCGCGGCCGCGAACTGCTCGACCGCGTGGGCCTGAGCGGCCGGGAAGACACCTACCCGCGCCAGCTCTCCGGGGGTCAGCAACAACGCGTCGCGATCGCGCGCGCACTCGCGATGGATCCGAAGCTGATGCTGTTCGACGAACCGACGAGTGCACTCGACCCGGAGCTCGTCGGTGAGGTGCTCGACGTGATGCGCGACCTCGCGACCAGCGGCATGACGATGATCGTGGTGACGCACGAGATCGGTTTCGCCCGCGAAGTCGGTGACGCGCTCGTCTTCATGGACGACGGCGTCGTCGTCGAATCCGGTCCGCCGAAGCAGGTGCTCACCAACCCGCAACACGACCGGACGAAAGCGTTCCTGTCGAAGGTGCTCTGACTAGAGCTTCGTCGGCACGCAGAGCTGCGCGCCGATCTGCAACAGCGCCGGGTTCGTACCGAGCGTCGCGCGGTTGGCGGCGTACAACCGGTGCCACGCGAGCGTCACCCGACCGGTGTCGGTGCTGCCGACCGCTCGGGCCGCGAGGGTCCACAGCGTGTCGCCGGAGACGACGCGGTGCACGGCGCCGGCGCACGCACTTGTGGTGGTGGTGGGCGTCACGCCGGCGGCCGTGGCCGCGTCCTTCACTCCGGTGATCGTGGAGGTGTTGCTCGTTGGCGCGCTGGTCGCGAGCGGGGCCGGCGCGAGCAGCTTGCCGGCGTTCGAGACGAGCGGCCGGAACGGGTCGACCGGGGCGTGCGTCGGCACGGCGACGCCGGCCGACAGCGTCGGTGCCGACGGGGTCACCGCGGACGATCCCACGACGGCCGCGGGCGCCTGGATGGTCGTCGCCGGCGTCGAGTCGACCTCGGTGCCGAGCAGGTGCGCGATCGGGTGCCGGGCGATGATGACCAGACCGGTCGCGAGCAGCAGGCTCACGGTCCACGCGTTGGGCTCGTGGAACGTGCCGGCGAGACGCCGGAGCGGCGTCGCGACCCCGGCCGGCGCGACGGCCTTGGGGCGTGCGACGCCGTACGACGAGCCCACGGCGACAGCGGTCACGTCCGGACCATCGGCAAGATCGCCGGGAGCGCTGCATCCCCCGTCGGGTCCATTTCGCCCGGCCCGAGTGACTAGATCGATATGGCCCGACCGGTCGCCGCCGACCTGGTGAACACGCGGGGTCGAGGCCAAATCCGGGCAATCGCGACGCCGACCAGCGCATCGGCCGGCTGCGGCCCGAGCGACCGGCTGTCGGCGCTGCCGAACGGGTTGTCCCCCTCGACCCACAGCGCACCGCCGTCCACCACTCGCACCAGCCGCTTGACACCGAGCCCGCCGGGCGCCGCGGCCAGCCGTACGACGACGACCCGGCCCGGCTTCGCCGTACGCCGCCGGACCACGAGCAGCTGGTCGCCGTGGCGCAGCGTCGGCGCCATCGACGGGCCTTGCACCAGCACCCGGCCGACGGCGAAACGCACGGCGATAGTGTCGCGTTCGTACCACTCCGGCACAGACACCGCATCGACACTTGGAGGACCCATGTTGCGTCGGCTGCTCGCGCCCCGCACCGTCGTCTCCGCACACTGCGACCTTCCCTGTGGCATTTACGACCCGGCGCAGGCGCGCATCGAGGCGGAGTCGGTGAAGGCCATCTGCGAGAAGTACCAGGGCAACGAGGACCCGGTCTTCCGCACCCGCGCGCTGCTCATCAAAGAGCAGCGTGCCGAGCTCGTGAAGCACCACCTGTGGGTGTTGTGGACCGACTACTTCAAGCCGCCGCACTTCGAGAAATACCCCGAGCTGCACCAGCTGTTCAACGAGGCCACGAAGCTCGCCGGCACCGCCGGCGCGAAGGGCACGGTCGACCCGGCGGAGGCGCAGAAGCTGCTCGACAAGATCGCCGAGATCGACAAGATCTTCTGGGAGACCAAGCAAGGTTGATCCGGGCCGCGGTTCCGGACGACGTACCGGTCGTCCTCGCGCTCGTCCGCGAGCTGGCGACGTACGAGCGCGAACCCGATGCGGTGGTCGCGACCGAGGAGTCGTTGCGTACGGCGCTGTTCGGGCCGTCGCCGCGGGTGCATTGCCTGGTCGCCGTCGACGAAGGCGCGGGCGAGGTCGTCGGGTTCGCGGTGTACTTCGTCAACTTCTCCACGTGGCTGGGCACGCACGGCATTTACCTCGAGGACCTGTTCGTCCGGCCGGCCGCGCGCGGCGGTGGTCATGGCCGCGCGCTGCTGACCGAGCTCGCGCGGATCGCGGTCGACCGGGGCTACGGCCGGGTCGAATGGGCCGTCCTCGACTGGAACACGCCGGCCCAGGGCTTCTACGAAACCCTGGGCGCGAAGCCGATGGACGAATGGACCGTCTGGCGGCTGGCCGGCGACGCGCTGCAGACCCTCGGCACCGGCTAGCCCGCCCCGGGTCGTCGCCACTTGTGCCGGGGTCAGGGGACCGGCTCAGCCGGCCGAACCTCCGTACGACGCGGCCAAAGCCGTCGCGACGGCCGCGGCGTCGGCATCGGCGGGATCGGCCGGATACTCCGGCAGCAGGTCGTCCCAGACGACGAGCCAGGAGCCGAGCATCTGCCGCTGACCCTCCGGCCGGGCGAAGAACCAGACGTGCAGGTGCGCGCCGCCGTCGCCGATCCGGTAGACGTGCGCGCGGGCGATGTGCGGCAGCGCTTCCATGTGCCGGGCGATGTGCGCGGACAGCACGCCGAGCTCGCCGGCGAGGTCGTCGGGCAGATCCGCGAGGTCGTAGTGCTCGCGCGGATGCAGCATCAACACGAGCGGCACGCCGACCCCCCCGATCCGCGTGAGCCGCCAACGCGAATCGAGCCAGATCCCCTCGTCGCGCGCGCGGCAGGAGAAGCAGTCGGACGGATCCTCGCCCGCACGCGGCGGCTCGGGAAGCACCGGCGGCCGCAGCGGCGAGACCCGCAGGCCATCCGGTTCGAACGGGCTGATCTCCCAGCCGGTCATCCGCGACAGCGGCAGCCGCCCGTCGGTGTCGGCGGCCGCGAGCGCGTGCGCGTAGAACTCGTCGGCGTCCAAAGCCATGTGTCAGACGTCCCGCGACCGAAGCAACGCCGCGGCGACCGCCAGCACGATGACGACGTATCCGATCAGTACGCCGTACCCCGCCCACGGCCCGAACCGGTGGGGATCGACGTGCACGTGAATGATCGACTGCCCGGCTCCATCCGGGAGCCACTTCGCGAGCCGCTCGGGCCAAGGATCGGGCATCGACTGGGCGATAATCGGCGCGACGAACACCACCCCGACGAGCGCAAAGATCGCGCCGGCTGTGTTACGGATCAGCCAGCCGAGGCCCATTCCGAATATGCCGATCGCCGCCAGGTACAGCGCGCAACCGAGGACTCCGCGCCACACGTGCGGCGCACCGAGCGTCGTGTCGACGTGCTTGCGCGCGAGGATCGTCTGGCCAACCAGGAACGCCACGATTGCGGTCGGCACCAGCACGACGAGCGTCGTCGACACGAACACGGTCAGCCGAGCAAAGAACACCGTCATCCGCTGCGGCACCGACGTAAACGTCGCCCGGATCATTCCGGTCGCGTACTCGCCGGTGACGACAAGAACGCCGAGAACGCCGAACGCGAGTTGCCCGAGGACCCAGCCAAGAAGACTGCGGAACGTCGGGTCGATTGCCTCGACCTCATGCTCTCGCGACACGTAGCCGTAACAGGCCAATGCACCGACCCCGATGACGAGCGCGACGGTGATGAGCATCGTGATCCAGGTGCTGCGCAACGATCGCAGCCGCACCCATTCCGACCGCAACACATGCAGGAACGTGACCCGTACGTCGTCACCGACCTGACGGTCGGCGGCCGGCATCGTCGCGGCCGTCATCGCGCCTCCTCGGCGTGGTACTCGACTGTCCCGCCGGTCACTTCCATGAAGGCCTCTTCGAGCGACGCACCGAGGGGCGACAACTCGTGCAACGCGATCCGATGCGCGGCGGCGAGGTCACCGATCGCTTCGCTCGTCATCCCGTCGACTTCGATCGTCTGCGCACCGGCACTGATGACATGAACGTCCGGCGCGCGCAATAACGCGACCATTTCGTCGATCTTCGGCGACCGCACTCGAACCTGATGTCGCGTGCTGCGCCGCACGAACTCGTCGACCGACGAATCGGACATCAGCCGACCACGCCCGATCACGACGAGATGGTCGGCCATCAGCGCCATCTCGCTCATCACGTGCGACGACACGAACACGGTCCGCCCCTCGGCCGCGAGCCGGCGCAACAACTGCCGGATCCAGCGGATACCTTCCGGGTCCAGACCGTTCGCCGGCTCGTCGAACAACAGCACCGCGGGATCGCCGAGCAAGGCCGCAGCGATGCCGAGTCGTTGCCCCATGCCGAGGGAGAACGCTCCGACGCGTTGCCGCGCGACGTCGGTCAAGCCGACGAGGTCGAGCATCGCGTCGACCCGTTTCACCCCGAGCCCGTGCGACGCCGCCAACGCGAGCAGGTGGTTGCGCGCCGTCCGGCCGGAGTGCACCGACCGCGCTTCGAGCAGCGCACCCACCTCGTGCAACGGCGCGGCCAACTCGTCGTAGCGCCGGCCGTTGATCGTGACCGTCCCCTTCGTCGGCCGGTCGAGGCCGAGGACGAGGCGCATCGTCGTCGACTTGCCCGCGCCGTTCGGCCCGAGGAAGCCGGTCACGACCCCCGGCCGCACGGTCACCGTCAGCCCGTCGACGGCCGTCTTGTCGCCGTACCTCTTGGTCAGCCCGGTCATCTCGATCACGGCGTCAACCTCCGCCGCACATCATGACGGACCAAAGCTGAAAGCACCCTCAGGTACCCAGCGAGCGGACGACATGCTCGCGCGCCGCCGCGTCGCCCGGCCCGGACCGCTCGCCAAGACGTGCCGCGACGGCGGCCCGGTGCGCCTCGTCGGCGTTGCCGCCGTACTTGAACTTCGCCTTCACCTCGCGCGCCGACAGCCGCAGCCCGCGGATGCCGGCCAGCTTGCGCTCGTGCACCGCCGGGTCCGCGACGTCGCTGCCCGGCTCGAAGACGCCGAGCTGCGCCCGCAGCACCGCGAGCTTCGCCTCGACCTCGTCGAGGACAGCGGCGTGCGCGACCAGTTGCACCGCGGCGTAGTACGTCGTCGGGATGCCGAGGCTCGGATCCTCGTCGCCGATCGCCTTCCACGCCGCGGGCACGTACGCCCACTCGCCCGCGACCGACAGCACGACGGTCGGGCTCTCCTCCAGCGCCGCCCACACCGGGTTCGGGCGGGCGAGGTGCAGCAGCACGTCGGGGAATACCGCGTCGGCATCGGGCGGCGCGGCGTCGAGGACGTACTGCGTCGGTACGACGACCGGCACCTCGCGCCGGCCGGGCGCGACCAGGTGCCCGAACGCCGTACGGCGGACGAACTCGATCGCGTCGGTGTCGCGCAGCGGCGAGTCCCAGGGGTGGATCAGCACCCCGTCAGTCTGCCGCCACGGGACAACCGGATTAGCCGCGCGGCAGGCCGAGAATCCGCCGGCGCAGGGCAACGACGCCGAGCGGCAGCAGCACCAGCGCCGGCGCGGTCGCCGGCGCCGAGCCGAGGACGAACGGCTGCCGGCCGAGGCGGGTCGCGTGCCCCGAGAACGCGGGGCCCTGGACCTCGCGGACGAGGATGCCCATGCCGGCCGAGGCGTCGCTGCTCGCGCCGGTCGGGATCTTGGCGCAGGGACCGGTGCAGTCGTCGGACAGCGACGCGTACGCCGGGCCGCCCGCGGTCGGCGCGACCTGCACGTCGAGGAAGTCGAACAGCCCGCCGCAGCGCCCGTTGCACGCGCCGCGGTGCATGACCGTCGCGCCGCCACCGCCGAGCGCCGACGGGATCGGCGCGATCTGCGACACGAACGTGGGCCTGGGCGCGAGACCGTTCTGCGTCTCGACGACGTAGTAGTTCCACGCCGCATGGCTGGTGGAGTTGCCGTTTGCGTCCAGGTGGTTGGCGCCCGGGTCACCCGTGCCGGGGAACGTGATGACGACGCGGCCTGCGTCACCGACCGCAAGCGACGGGAAGTTGGTGAGCTTGACACCCGGCGGCGCGACCATCACCGGTGTCGACCAGGTCGCGCCCTTGTCCCGTGACGTCGACATGTACGGCTGGTTCCACTTGTCGTCCTGCCACGTCACGTACAGGTTGCCGCTCGAGTCCGCGCCCATCGACATCGCGTTGAACGCGTCGGTGATGTGCGAGACGACGTGATCGGTCCACGTCGTACCGCCGTCGGTCGAGACCGCGACGGACGGGTCGCCGCAACCCGGCGCGTTGAACGCGCTCGGCAGGAACACGTCGCCCTTGCGGTCGGTCTGGAGATGTCCGGTGAGCGACGAGCAGAGGACGGAGTCCGGCGGGTTGGACACCTCGTGGGTCGGGAACGGCGAGTTCATCTGCGTGAAGGTGACGCCACCGTCGAGGCTGCGCGAGCAGGAGACCTCGACGACGGTGTTGACGCAGTAGTAGACGATCTTCGGGAACTTCGAGTCCAGCGTGCGCAACGGCGACCCGTCCGGGACGATGCCGGCGACGATCGTCTCGTGGTCGTTGACCGCGGCCGCGGGCGCGAAGCTCGACGTCCACGTCGCGCCCTGGTCGTCGGTGAACGAGATCAGCGAGCCCTCGGCGGCCAACGTGTCGACGGTGAACGTGCGGCCGTAGTCCTTGTCGGTCCACGTGATCGTGTCGAGGGTGACCGGGTGCGTGTTGGCGCCGTTCCCGGCGTTCGCGGCCGTCGGCGAGACGTCGGTCCAGTGCAGGCCGCCGTCCTTCGACCGCAGCTCGAGGTTCTTGGCGAGGGTGCCACCCGGGGTGTCGAACGTGTCGCCGGGGAAGAACACGACGCCCTTCTTGTCGACGCCGACCGTGGGCTCACCCGACTCGCGGCCGATCATCGACGACTGCAGGACGAACGGCGCGCCCGCGCTGGCGAGCTTGTGGTTCGTCGGCTCCGCCGCCGGCCGCTGCGACTCCGGCGTCGCGACGAACGAGACCTGGGTCCGCGACGACGAGGTCGCCGTGGTCGTGGACTTGGCCGCGTCGGACGAGGGGATGAACCCCACCACCATCGCGCAGACACTGACGCCGAGCGCGGTGCGGAACAGCGCTGTCCGGTAAGCCGAACGCATGTGGACTCCCTCGTGCCGTCAACGGGGTGTTCCGGACCTCTTACGCCACCGATCGCGGTTCTCCTGCCGCCGAGCTGGCGCGACCACTGCTTCTACGGCGGTCCGCCCCCGTCGTCACAGCGCCCGCATCGTCCCTCCCACGACCCGAATGGGCGGGTGGGATACCGTTTTCGGGAAGTTCCGATCACTGTTCGATCGCGCGTGGAGGCGTCCGAGTGGCACAGGCAGCAGCGCAGGCGCACGCCGCTCCACAAGACGTCGTCACGATCAGATTGCCGGCCGCCGGCGCCTACCTGTCCGTGCTCCGCACGGCGACGGCCGGGTTGGCGGCGCGGCTCGACTTCACCCTCGACGAGATCGAGGACCTGCGCATCGCCGTCGACGAGGCGTGCGCGATGTTGCTGACCCAGGCGGTGGCCGGCGCAGATCTGGAATGCACGTTCGCCCTCGACGGCGACAGCATGCGGGTCGCCGTCAGCGTGCTCACGGTCGACGGCATCGAACCCTCCCGGGACACGTTCGCATGGACGGTGCTCTCGGCGCTCGCCGGCGACGTCAGCAGCGCCGCCGACTCCGACAACCGGATCACGATCACGTTGCTGAAGCGACGGAGCGGGACGGCCCGGTGACAGACGGCCCGAGCAACGCCACAGCGGGCGATCCGACGGACACGGGGGAAGCGGCGGCGGCCGACGACGAGACACCCCAGCTCACCCCGGAAGAACGCAAGCTGACCGCGGACGCCGAACGGGCCGCACGAACCTCGCACGACCGCGCGTACGCCCGGGAGCTCTTCGGTGAGCTGGCCAAACTCGACGACGGCGATCCGCACCATCAGCGAGTGCGCGACCAGCTCGTCGAGATGCACCTGCCGCTGGTCGAATACCTCGCCCGCCGCTTCCGCAACCGCGGCGAACCGCTCGACGACCTGATCCAGGTCGCGACCATCGGCCTGATCAAGTCGGTCGACCGGTTCGACCTCGAGCGCGGCGTGGAGTTCTCGACGTACGCGACGCCGACGATCGTCGGTGAGATCAAGCGTCACTTCCGCGACAAGGGCTGGGCAATTCGCGTACCGCGGCGGTTGCAAGAGCTCAAGCTGTCGTTGGCTAAAGCGACCAGTGAGCTCTCGCAACGAAACGGCCGCGCGCCGACCGTCGCCGAACTCGCCGCGCATCTCGAGATGTCCGAAGAAGAAGTGCTCGAGGGCCTGGAGTCGGCGAACGCGTACAGCGCGGTTTCGCTCGACGCGCCGGACACCGGCGACGACGACTCTCCTGCGGTCGCCGATTCGTTGGGTACGACGGACGACGCGCTCGAAGGCGTCGAGTACCGCGAGTCGTTGAAGCCGTTGCTCGAACAGCTGCCGCCGCGGGAGAAGAAGATCCTGCTGCTGCGGTTTTTCGGCAACATGACGCAGTCGCAGATCGCGGCCGAGCTGGGCATCTCGCAGATGCACGTGTCGCGACTGCTCGCCCGCACCCTCGCGCAGTTGCGCGAAGGGTTGCTCGCCGAGGACTAGCGGCGTAACGCGTCGCGGGCTTCGCGCGCGGACAGCGCGGCGACGACCGCGATCGCGACGACGACGACGACCGCGGTCACGGCGGGCAGCGTGTGTCGCTGGTACCACGCGATGACCAGTGCGAAGAACTGCGCCAGGTAAGCCGGCGTCTGCGCCATCGGCCGCGCCCGCCACAAGCCACGTGCATCGACGGCGAGGCCGGCACCGAAGACGAGCAGCAGCACGCCGAGGGTCGCGGCGACGCCGCGATCGGCCGGCTTGCCGACACCGACCGCGACCAGAAAGCCGACGCCGGCAGCGAGACACGCAACCGCCTCGACCCCGACCAGCGAGGCCGCGACGGCGAGGGCTCGGGGACGCGACACCCGACGCAGGCTAACCCCTCCGAGCCGTTCGTGATCATGGCGTTTGCCGGCAGCGAACGCCATGATCACGCCGAAAAGCGCGGCCAACGCCATGATCACGGCTACCCTCGCGAGATGCGCGCCCTTCTCGTCGTCAACCCGAAGGCGACGGCGACGACACCGCGGGTGCGCGACGTCCTCGCCCGCGCGCTCGGCAGCGATCTCAAGGTCGACGTCGCCGAGACCCAACGCCGCGGTCACGCGATCGAGCTCGGCGCGCAGGCGGCCGACGAAGGCCTCGACCTCGTCGTCGTCCTCGGCGGCGACGGCACGGTCAACGAAGTCGTCAACGGCCTGCTCCGGCCGCTCGACGACGGCAACGACGAGGCAGCCACCCGTGCCGCGCTGCCCGCGCTCGCCGTCGTACCCGGCGGCAGCACCAACGTGTTCAGCCGCGCACTCGACATCCCGCACGACCCGGTCGAGGCGACCGGCCACCTCCTCGACGCGCTCAAGGAGGGCCGCAGCCGCCGGATCGGCCTGGGCCGGGCCGACGAGCGCTGGTTCACCTTCACCGCCGGCATCGGCCTCGACGCCGACGCCGTCCGGCTGGTCGAGCGGGCCCGGGCGCACGGCCGGAACGTCAGCCCGACCCGGTACGCGTGGGCCGCGGTCCGGCGGTTCTTCCACGGCACCGACCGGCGGCACCCGGCACTCACGCTGGAGATTCCCGGGCACGAGCCGGTAACAGGCCTCTACCTCGGCATCATCGGCAACACCGCGCCGTGGACGTACTTCGGCGGCCACCCGATCACCGTGACGCCGACCGCGTCGTTCGACACCGGACTCGACCTGGCCGCGCTGCGCAAGCTCGGCACCGTCGGCACGCTCTGGGCGGCGTCGGGGATGCTCACCCGCGACGGCATCCGCGGCCGGTCCGTGTGCACCTGGGCCGACCTGTCCGAATTCACCCTGCGGGCCGACCGCCCGATGCACGTCGAGGTCGACGGCGACTACCTGGGCGAGCGCGAGGGCCTGCACCTGCGCGCGGTGCCGCAGGCGCTACGGGTCGTCTGCTGAGCCCCGCCACCCAACTGTGACGAACCCAACACCGACCAATCGCCCGAACGACCCCTACGACGCTTGCGCTCGTCCGAACGGCGTTCTAACGTCGGATCAGAACTGGTGGACATAGTCCCGACGAGCCACTAGCGTCCGGGGCCACGCCCCGATCGTGATCTTCATGGTCGGAGCAAAACGGACCAGTTCGTGAAATCGTTCACAATTGGCCCTGACCCGCCGGACGAAGGGAAGAACGCATGGACTGGCGCCACCTAGCCGCCTGCCGTGACGAGGACCCGGAACTGTTCTTCCCGATCGGTACCACGGGCCCCGCGGTCCGCCAGGTCGAAGAGGCCAAGGCCGTCTGCCGGCGCTGCGACGTCATCGACGACTGCCTGTCGTGGGCCCTGGAAAGCGGCCAGGACGCCGGCGTGTGGGGCGGGCTGGCCGAAGAGGAGCGGTTCGCGCTCAAGCGGCGCGGCGTCCGCGCGACGGCGCACACCGCGTAGCCGACCGAGCGCCACGCAGGAGAGCCGGCGCGATGGCCGAGGATTACGTCCGCCCCCCGATCCTGGCGGTCGAGCCGCCGTCGCGGCGGGCGGCCGTCTGGCGGTTCCGGATCGTGACCGGGCTAATCCTGCTGATCCTCGCCGCCGGCATCGTGCTCGCCGTCCGCGCGCTCACCGCCAGCAATGACAACGGCGGCGCGGTCGGCGGCCGGTTCACAGGTCCGATCGGGTCACAGGTCCGATCGCCGTAACCGCACGCTAGCGACGGTCCCACCGTCGTCGGCCGCACCGACGTCGAGGCTCCCGCCGAGTTCGCTTTCGACCAGCGTCCGGACGATCTGCAGCCCGAGCCGGTCCGAGCCGTCGAGCCGGAAGCCGGCCGGCAAGCCGCGCCCGTCGTCGCGTACCGACATCGCCAGCGCGCCGCCCTCGGCCCGGGCGACGTCGATCCGGACGGTGCCCGGCCGGCCGACGCCGGCGTACCCGTGCTCGACCGCGTTCTGCAACAGCTCGGTCAGCACCATCGCGAGCGGCGTCGCGACCTCGGCCGGCAGGACCCCGAACGTCCCGGTACGGCGGACCGACACCGACCCGGGCGCGGCCGTCACCTCCGCCACCATCCCGGCGATCCGGTCGGCGACGTCGTCGAAGCTGACCGCCTCGTCGAGCGTGCCGGACAGCGTCTCGTGCACGACCGCG
>JAICXQ010000011.1 GCA_025980325.1 Frankiales bacterium | reverse complement strand
GGATCTGCTGCACCAGGTCGTCGTGCCGCGGCCGGTCGAGGACGACGACCGTCACGTCTTCGGCCGAGCAGTGCTTCGCCTTCGCGACCGCCTGGATGTTGTGCTCGACCGGCGCCTCGATGTCGACGTAGTCCGCGGCGTCGACGCCGGTGACCAGCTTGTCCATGTAGAACACGGCCGACGGGTCGTACATCGAGCCGCGGTCGGCCACGGCCATCACCGAGATCGCGTTGTTCATGCCTTTCGCGGTCAGCGTCGTACCGTCGACCGGGTCGACCGCGACGTCGCAGTCCGGGCCGTCGCCGTTGCCGACCTCTTCGCCGTTGTAGAGCATCGGCGCTTCGTCCTTCTCGCCTTCACCGATGACGACGACGCCCTTCATCGACACGGTCGAGACGAGCTGGCGCATGGCATTGACGGCGGCTTGATCCGCGCCGTTCTTATCACCGCGCCCGACCCAGCGGCCGGCGGCCATCGCGGCCGCCTCGGTGACCCGGACGAGCTCGAGGGCGAGGTTGCGGTCGGGCTGCTCGGCGCCGACGCGCAACGTTCCGGGGACGGTCGCGTCAGCCATGCCCGGATAGTAGCGGCGCGGCCCGGTCACAGCACGACGACGGTGACCTCGGTCGCCTTGACGCTCGCCCATACGTCGACGCCTTCCTGCAGCGCGAGCTCGGCGGCCGAGGCGGTCGTCACCTCGGCGAGTACGGCGGGCGTGCCGTCGAGGGTGACCCGGACCCGGCCGCCGACGATCGCGAGGTCGCGGATCGTCGCCGGCCAGACGTTGCGGGCGCTGCCTTCCGGATGGCTGCGGTGAACCGTGACCGCGTGCGCCGGTACGACGGCGAGCACCTCGACGCCGTCGCCCGCCGGCACCTCCGCGGCGACGAGGACACCACCGTCGTCGAGTGCGAGCGCGCCGGCGTCCGTGTGCGCGTAGAACCCGTTGCCGCCCATCAGCGCGGCCAGCCACGGTGTGCGCGGCGACGTCATGACCTGGCTCACCGTTGCGTCCTGGACGACGGCGCCGTCGTCGAGCGCGAGCACCTTCGCGGCGAGGGTCATGACGTCGACCGGGTCGTGCGTCACCAGCATCGTGACGCCGTCGAAGTCGCCGAGGTGCTCGCGCAGGCTTCGCCGTACGTCGACGCGCGCCTCGATGTCGAGCGCGGCCAGCGGCTCGTCGAGCAGCAGGACGGCGGGCTCGCGGGCGAGCGCACGGGCGAGCGCGACCTTCTGCGCTTGGCCGCCGGACAGCTGCGCGGGCCGGCGGCCGGCGAGCTCGCCGATGCCCAACCGTTCCAGCCAACGCCGCGCCGCCGGTCGCCCGCTGCGGCCGCGCAGCCCGAACGCGACGTTGTCGAGCGCGGTGAGGTGCGGGAACAGCGCGCCATCCTGCGGCACCCAGCCGACGCTGCGCCGTGCCGGTGATCGGTCGAGCACGTCGATCCCGTTGATTTGCAACGATCCCGTAGCCGGGCTGAGTCCCGCGATCACCCGCAGGAACGTCGACTTGCCGGCGCCGTTCGGGCCGACCACGGCGACGACATCACCGGCGTCCCACGCGCCGTTGGCCGCGACGGTGAACGTGCCCACGTTCGCCTTCAGGTCGACGTTCACCTGGTGAGTCTCCACCGGGATCGCATCGCGACGAGCACCAGCAACGACAACGCGAGAAGCAACGTCGACAACGCGATCGCAGCCTCGGGGTCGTTCTGCAACGTGAGGTAGACGTCGAGCGGGAGCGTCTGGGTGCTGCCGGGCAGGTTGCCGGCGAACGTGATCGTCGCGCCGAACTCGCCGAGCGCGCGCGCCCATGCCAGCGCCGAGCCGGCGGCGAGCGCAGGCAGGACGAGCGGCATCGTCACCCGGAAGAACGTACGCGTCGTGCTGCTGCCGAGCGTCGCGGCCACGTCGTCGTACCGCTCGTCGACCGCGAGCAGCGCACCTTCGACGGCGAGGACCAGGAACGGTAGTGCGACGAATGCCTCGGCGAGGATCGCGCCCCAGGTCGTGAACGACAGCGACAGCGGGACGACGCCGTGCCGGCCGAACGCCAGCAACAACGCGACGCCGCCGACGACGGGCGGCAGCACGAGCGGCAACGTGACGGCGGCGCGCAGCAGCGACTTGCCGCGGAAGTCGACCCGCGCGAGCAGCCAGGCGAGTGGGACGCCGACCGCGAGCGACAGCGCAAGCGCGCCGAGCGAGCACTCGATCGACAACCGCAACGCGGTCAGTGCCGACGTACTCGTCAGCAGTCGCGGCAGCGATTGCCACGGGGTCCGGTCGAGCAGAGATATCAACGGCAGCAACAGGAAGACCGCACCGGCGACGGCGGCGGTTGCCAGCGACAGTGGCGGTCGGGCCGGCTTCATTCCGGCCGCAGGAATCCGTACCGAGCCAGGATCGCCTGCCCGGTCGAGGACGTCAGGAAGTCGACGAAGCTTTGGCCGATCGCGTCGACGGCGACAGCGGGGTAAGTGGCGATCGGTGAGGTCGGCAGCGCGATCGTGGCGACCTTCGTACCGGCGGAGTCGGCGTCGGTGACGTAGACGATGCCGGCGTCCGCCTCGCCGAGCCCGACCTTGGTGAGCACGCCGCGGACGTTGTCCTCCAGCGACTTCGGGTGCACGGTGACATGCGCGGCTTGCAGGGCCGCGGTCGCGTACCTCCCGGCCGGCACCGACGGTGCGGCGAGGACGACGACGAGACCGCGGCGGGACAGGTCTGCGGCACCGGTGATGTGTTTCGGATTGCCCTTTGCGGTGACGATCACGAGCCGGTTGCGGGCGAACACCGCCGGCGTTCCGGCCAGTCTGATCGTCAGTTTGCCGAGCGTCGCCGTGTCGGCGGTCGCGACCGCGTCGGCGGGTGCGCCTTCGTTGAGTTGGGCGACGAGATCCTGCGAACCGGCGAACGAGAACCGTACGTGCACGCGGGTCTGCTTCTCGTACGCCGACGCCTCATCGGTGAACGCATTGGCGAGTGAGGCGGCGGCGAACACGGTGATCGTGTGCGGCTTCGCGTTCGCCTCGCCCGGCCTTCTCGACCCGCTGCTGCATGCCGCGGCGAGTACGCCGACGAGCGCGATCGCGAGTGTGCGCCTCATCCGAGGTCCACCGCGACGTTCGTGGCCTTGACCGTCGCGACCGCGCGGTCGCCGGGTTTGAGGTCGAGCTCGTCGACGGCTTCGGCGGTGAGCAGCGACACGAACCGGTGCGGCCCGGACTGCACCTCGACCTGCGCGGCGACGTCACCGCGCACGACCCGGGTGACGATGCCGGGGAAGCGGTTGCGCATCGACGACGCGCTCGGTTGAGGTTGATCGGCGAGCGAGACCGCGAACGCGGCGAGGTCGGCCCCGTCGACCACCCGCCGGCCCGCGTCGTCGGTGCTCGTCGGCAGCCGGCCGGCGTCGGCCCACCGCCGGATCGTGTCGTCACTCACGCCGAGCAGCGCGGCGGCCTCGCGGAGTCGGTACACCGGCATACGCGGAACTGTAGCCGCTTGGGTCGGGTGCGACTGCGGCGAATGTCCAGCGCACGTCATCCGCAGTCACGGAAGGTGGCCCGAACTGTCCCATGTGCCCGACGTGTGGCAGAGTGGCCGCGTGCAACCGCGGACGACGAACGGGCGGGGGACCGGTCGGGCGCAGGCGACTCGCGCCGGCCTGTTGTCGGCGGCGCATTCGGTGTTCGCGGAGTCCGGCTTCGCCGACGCGAACATCGCCGACGTCGTCGCGCGCGCAGGCGCGAGCGTCGGCAGCCTGTATCACCACTTCGGCGGCAAGGCCGATCTCTACCTCGCGCTGTTCGAGGACTACCAGACCCGGCAGGAGGAGCGTGCCGCCGCCGCGGTGCGCGCGGCCCGCAGCGACGGCCGGCTGCACGATCCGGTCGAGCTCTTCATCGCCGGTGCGTCGGCGTACCTCGCCGGTTGCTGGGAGGAGCGCGAGCTGTCCCGGCTGTTCCTCGCCGGCGGCGGGCCGCCCGGGTTCGAACTCATCGCGCGGCGCCGCTACCGCGAGTGGATCCACGTCAACGCGCACTTGCTGCGCGCCGACGAGCAACCACTCGGCGACACCCTCGTGCTCGTCCTCACGACGGTCGTCGCGGAAGCCGGTCGCGAGGTCTCCGTCCAGGACTCGTACGACGAAGCGATGCACCTGGCCGACGAGGTGCTCGAGCTCATCGGCCGGATCAGCACACCTAGAGCAACGTGAGGCCCATCGCGCGACGTTCGTGCGCGAGCAGCCATTCTTTCGTCGGCAAGCCGTAGTAGTAACCGCCGAGCCCACCGCCGGTGCGGACGATCCGGTGGCACGGCACGATCGGCGCGACCATGTTCTGCGCGCACGCGCTGCCCGCCGCTCGGACCGCACTCGGGATGCCGGCTCGGCTCGCCAGTTCGGCGTACGTGATCGTCTCGCCCGGTGGTACTTCGCGCATCACCTTCCACGCTGCCTGCCGGAATCCGCCGCCCGCTTGAGCCACCGGCAACGTGTCCGGAGCGGTCACGTCGCCGTCGAAATATGCCTGCAACGCAAGGGAAAACGGCCCCAGATCGTCGACGAGCCGCAACGTCGCCGAGCCGTGCAGCCGGCCGAACTGATCCTCGACCAAGCTGAACCCGGCCGCAACCAGTGCGTCGTCCCGCACGAGCAATGCCAGCGCGCCGACCGGAGTCTCGAGCGTCGTCGCGTACACGGTGTCGGTCACAGCGTTCCCTTCGATCGGTTCCACAGATGCATGGCGGCGTACGCGCGCCAAGGTCGCCATCGTTCGGCACGCGTGGCGCCGCCGGCGCCGAGCGCACGGGCGATGACGAGGTCGGTCCCAGGGAACGCGTCCGGATCGCCGAGCGCGCGCATCGCGACGTAGTCGGCGGTCCACGGCCCGACACCCGGCAGCGCGAGCAATCGCCGCCGTACGTCGTCGCGATCGGCGATCGGATCGATGACCAGACCGTCGTCGGCGACGGCGCGGGCGAGCGCGTGCAGCGTGCGCATTCGCCCGCCGGTTAGGCCGAGCCCGTCGAGGTCGGCGTCGGCGACCGCGGCCGCGTCCGGGAACGCATGCGTCAACGAGCCTCGCGACACCGTCAGCGGCTTGCCGCATCGCTCGACCAGCCGACCGGCCAACGTCCGCGCCGCCGCGACCGAGACCTGCTGGCCGAGGATCGCGCGTACCGCCAACTCGAATCCGTCGACCGCACCGGGCACCCGGATGCCCGGCACCGCGCCGACCGCCGCGCGCAACATCGGATCGGCGCGCAACGCCTCGTCGACCGCGACCGGATCCGCGTCGAGGTCGAGCAGCCGGCGGCAGCGGGCGACGAGGGACGCGACCCGGCGTACGTCGTCGACGTCGATACGAGCGACGACGTACGCGGCGTCTTCGGCCGCTGCGGGCTCGATCTCGACGACGCCTTGATCGACGACCCGGCGCAGGCCGTTCTCGGTCCGTTCCTCGACGCCGGGGACCGCGCGGGCGCCGAGGAATCCGAACAACGGCCCGGCCGCGAACGGCAGCCGCATCGGCAACCGCAGCGTGAGCGTCCCGGTCGCTTCACCCGAAACCGTGCCGGCCGGGCGCCGCCGCAACTGGCCGGGCGGGCAGCCGAACTCGGCCGCCATCACGTCGTTGAACTGCCGAATGCTCGCGAACCCGGCGCTGAACGCCACCGTCGACAGCGGCAGGTCGGTGTGCTCGACCAGCATCCGCGCGGTCTGTGCCCGACGAGTGCGGGCGAGGCGCAGCGGGCCGACGCCGATCTCCGCGACGAGGATGCGATGCAGGTGCCGTTCGCTGACCGCGAGCCGCCGGGCCAGCCCGGGCACGCCCTCCGTGTCGACCACACCGCTCTGGATCCCGCGCAGCGCGCGAGCGGCGAGGTCACCGCGCACGTCCCATTCCCGGCTGCCCGGCGCGGCGTCCGGCCGGCACCGCTTGCAGGCACGGAAACCGGCCGCTGCCGCCCCCGCGGCGTGCGGGAAGAACAGCACGTTCTCGCGTTTCGGTGTCTGCGCCGGGCAGCTCGGCCGGCAGTAGATGCCGGTCGTGCGCACCGCCGTCACGAACCGCCCGTCGAACCGCGCGTCGCGACTGCGAACGGCGCGGTAACAGCGGTCCGGGTCCTCGTGCACGGGTCCAGCATCGCGCATGCCGCCGGCGGTCGGCTGGCGGTTTTCGGACCGCACGACCGGAGTGGCACAGTGGTTGCCGTGACCACGTCCGCCGGTGCCCATCCGGACCTGCTCGACCGGCGCGCCGACTACCCGATCCTCGACCGCCGTACGTACCTGATCAACAACTCGCTCGGCGCGATGCACCGCGAGACGAGGCGGCGGCTCGACGACTACGCCGACCTCTGGGACACCGAAGGCGTCGTCGCGTGGAACACGTGGTTCCCCGAGATGATGCGGGTCGCCGATCTCGTCGGCACGGCGATCGGCGCAGAGCCGGGCACGACGGTCCTGCGCGCGAATGTCGCGGACGCGCTGGCGAGCGTCGCGTCGTGCTTCGACCTCGGCGGCGCCCGGCCGCGGATCGTGACGACCGCCGCCGACTGGCCCGGCACGCACTACTTCTGGACCGAGCAGGTACGACGCCACGGCGGCGAGCTGGTCGTCGTATCGTTCGAGCCCGACGGATGGACCGTCTCGACCGAGCGGTTGGTCGACGCGATCGACGACGCGACGTTGCTCGTCTCGGTCAGCCTCGTGCAGTTCCGCACGTCGACGTTGCTGGATCTCGCGCCGGTCGTCGACGCGGCGCACCGGCACGGCGCGATCGTGGTGCTCGACGCGTACCAAGCCGCCGGCTGCCTGCCGGTGAACATGGCCGCGAACGACGTCGACATCTGTGTCGGCGGTTCGGTGAAGTTCCTCTGCGGTGGGCCGGGCAACGGCTGGCTCTCGGTGGCGCCGCGGCTCGTCGAGTCGTTGCGGCCCGCGGCGATCGGATGGATCTCGCACGCGACACCGTTCGCGTTCGAATGGGACGAGATCGACTACGCGCACGGCATCGGCCGGTTTGCCGGCGGTACGCCGAACGTGCCGGCCGCGTACGCCGCCGCACCCGGTTATCAAGCGATCGTGGACATCGGTGTCGAACGGATCCGCGAGCGGTCGATGTCGCTCACGCAACTGCTGGTGGACGGTGCGCTGGAACGCGGGTTCGAGGTGCGCTCGCCCCGCGACGCGAGCCGTCGCGGCGGGCACGTGACGATCGATCCGGGCAACGCCGAGCAGGTGCATCACGCCTTGATCGAACGCAAGGTCGTCGTCGACTACCGGCCCGGCGGCGGCATTCGGATCGGGCCGCACTTCTACAACAGCGCCGAGGAATGCGTCGCCGTTCTCGACGCGATGGCGGAGTTGGCGTCGCGATGAGTTCGCCGAGTTCGCCGATGCCGGCGACCGAGACGCCGACTCGCGTCGCCCGGCCGAAAGGGCTGCGCGAGAGCGTGCTCGACATGGGCCGCTCGCTCGGCCTGATGGCGGTCATCGTGGCCGTCGTGTTGTTCGCGACCCCGGCGCGCGGGCTCATCTTTCCCGACCGCAACGACCGGATGCCGGCGGTCGACTACTCCGACGTCGTCTCCGGCTTCGGTCAGGTCACGCATCACGCCGCGCTCGGCCCGGTCGGTCTCCCGACGTCGTGGCGCGCGAACGCCGCGAACCTCACCGGATCGTCCGCGGCGGACGAGCGGCTGCACATCGGATTCGTCACGCCGGGCAGCCAGTTCGCCGAGGTCGACGAGACGACCGGTGACGCGACCGCGCTGATCAAGGACGTGCTCGGCACGCGCGGCGCGACCGTCGACGGTACGACGACGATCGACGGCGCGACGTGGGACGTGCGTACGTCGGATCGCGGCGAGCGATCGTTGACCCGGACCGACGGTGGCTTGACCGTCGTGGTCACCGGGAGCGCGCGGACCGCCGACCTCGATCGCCTGTGCGCCTCGCTCCGGGCTTCGTGATCATGGCGTCTGCCGCGCCTTTCAGGCGTGATCATGGCGTTTGCCGCGCCTTTGATCACGAATCAGCGGGCGCGTCCTGGTCCGAGGCGGCCGACAGCCGGGCTTTGGCTCCGTCGAGGAGTTCCTGACAGATGCGGGCGAGTGCCTCGCCGCGCTCCCAGAGCGCGAGCGATTCCTCGAGCGTGACCCCGCCGGCTTCGAGCCGCCGGACGATCTCGGTCAGCTCGTCGCGGGCCTGCTCGTAACTCGGCCGCGGCTCGGTCATCCCGCCTCCGCGACGGTGACGGCGAAGCGGCCGGCCGCGACCCGTACGTCGAGCCGTTCGTTGGTTGCCACGTCGGCCGGGTCCCGGACGACCGCGCCGTCGTCACGTTGCACGACGGCGTAACCACGGTCGAGGGTCGCCTTCGGCGACAACGCCGCGACCTGACCGGCGAGATGCGCGAGGTCGGCGGCAGCCGCGCCGACACAGCCCATCGCCGCGCGCCGGCTGCGGTCCCGGACGGCGGTCACGTCGGCGGCGTACCGGTCGAGCAATCCGCTCGGATCGGCGATCGACGGTCGCGACACCAACGCGGCGAGCCGCTGCGCTTCGGCGTCGACGCGGCCGGCGAGATGCCGATGAGCACGAGCGCGGAGCTGCCGGATCCGTTGCGATTCCTCGGAAACATCGGGTACGACGAGCTTCGCGGCGTCGGTCGGCGTCGAGCCGCGCCGGTCCGCGACGTAGTCGACGAGTGGGCTGTCGGTCTCGTGCCCGATCGCCGTCACGACCGGCGTCACACACGACGCGACGGCGCGGACCAGCGCCTCGTCCGAGAACGGCAACAGGTCCTCGACCGAGCCGCCACCGCGCGCGACGACGATCACGTCGACGGACGACTCGGCGTCGAGGCGGCCGATCGCAGCGATGACTTCGGCGGCGGCGTACGGACCTTGGACCGCGACGTTCTCGATCGCGAACGCGACGCCCGGCCAGCGGCGGCGGGCGTTGTCGACGACGTCGCGTTCGGCCGCGCTTTCGCGGCCGGTGACGAGGCCGACGCGCGTCGGCAGGAACGGCAGCGGCCGCTTGCGCTCGGCCGCGAACAAGCCTTCGGCCGCGAGCGTCGCGCGCAGTTGTTCGAGCCGGGCCAGCAGCGCCCCGACGCCGACCGGGCGGACGTCGTACGCGGTCATCGACAGCTGGCCGCGGCCGACCCAGAAGTCCGGCTTGAGCCAGACGACGACGCGGGTGCCGTCGGCCAGCGGAGGTTGCAGGTCGTCGACGAGTTGGCGCGGGCAGGAGACCTGCAACGACATGTCGGCCGCGGTGTCGCGCAGGACGAAGAAGCATCGCGGCTGGCCGCCGCGCCGGCTGACCTCGGTCACCTGTCCCTCGACCCACACCCGGCCGAGCCGGCCGATCCAGTCCGCCATCGCGCGAGCCACGGTCCGGACGGGCACCGGCTGCTCGGGGGAGGACGTGAGCGGCACGGCGCTCACTGTAGGCGCGGTGCGCCGGTTTACGCGGGACGGGTCGGTGCCGGCGACTCCTGCCCGTCCGGGTAGGCCTCGGTCGCGCCGAGCTTGGCGATCCGGTTGTCCAGGGTCGTCAGTACCGGCAGCCGATGGGCATGCGCCTGCTCCCACTCGCGCAGCGTGACGAGCTGTTCGACGCCGAGGTTGCGCAGCCGGGCCCGCAGCGAGCCGAGGGTGATGTTGTCGAAGTCGGGGATCGGGAGGTCGTCGCGAGTCTCCGGCTCCGGGATCGCCAGCTGGTCGACGACCCGTTCGACGTCGGCGGCGACCGCGCCGGGCGCCCCGACTTCCCGGGCGGTGGCCGCGGCCCTGGCGGCGCGGACCGGATCAGCCTGGGCCGGTTCCGTGCGGGCCGGTTCCGTGCGGGCCGGTTCGGCCTCGGCTGGGCTGACCCGGGTCGACGGCGCCGGCTGCGTACCCCCGGCATCCCGTACGGCGCGGACGAGCTTCGGCAGCAGCCGGCCGAGCGGGGTGTGCGCGGCGATCTGCAGCGCCTCGTCGGCCCGGCGGCGGGCGAACTGGCGGACGCCCGCGCTGCGCTCCCACGCCTCGAGGCCCCACGAGAGAGCGGTCAGCGGCAGCTTGCCGGCCTGTCGTGCGAGTCCCATTGCCGTCACCCTTTCCGGCGCCTGCACAGCGCCCGGATCGTCCGCCACTGCCCACAGCCTGCCCGACGCGGGCCGCGCCGTAACCGGCGGTGCGTAGCCTGGACGGGTGAGTTCCGCCGAGACCGCCGCCCCCCGGCGGGTCCTGCTGGCCAGCCCGCGCGGCTACTGCGCCGGCGTCGACCGTGCCGTCCAGACGGTCGAGCGTGCTCTCGAGCGGTACGGCGCGCCGGTGTACGTGCGCAAGCAGATCGTGCACAACTCGCACGTCGTACGCACCCTGGAGGCGCGCGGCGCGATCTTCGTCGACGAGACCGCGGAGGTGCCCGAGGGTGCGGTCGTGGTGTTCTCCGCGCACGGGGTCGCGCCGGTCGTGCACGACGAGGCGCTCGCGCGCGGGTTGCGGACGATCGACGCGACCTGCCCGCTGGTGACCAAGGTGCACGCCGAGGCGCGCCGGTTCGACCGCGAGGGCTTCGACATCCTGCTGATCGGCCACGAGGGCCACGAAGAGGTGATCGGCACGACCGGCGAGGCGCCGGAGCGGGTGCATCTCGTCGACGGCCCGGCCGGCGCGGCGTCGGTCGAGGTACGCGACCCGGCGAAGGTTGCCTGGCTGTCGCAGACGACGCTGTCGGTGGACGAGACGTTGGAGACGGTGGCCGCGTTGCGGGCGCGGTTCCCGTTGCTGATGGATCCGCCGAGTGACGACATCTGCTACGCGACGCAGAACCGCCAGGTGGCGGTGAAGGAGATCGCTGCGGTCTCGGAGCTGGTGCTCGTGGTCGGCTCGGCGAATTCGTCGAACTCGCTGCGGCTGGTCGAGGTGGCCAAGGACGCGGGCGCCCGCGACGCTCGGCTGGTGGACGACGTGAGCCACATCGACGAGGCTTGGCTCGATGGTGTCGGCACGATCGGCGTGACGAGCGGTGCGTCGGTGCCGGAGTCGCTGGTGCACGAGGTGCTCGGCTGGCTCGCCGGGCACGGCTTCGCCGACGTCGAGGAAGTGACCTCGGCCGAGGAGCACCTGACGTTCGCGCTGCCGCCGGAGTTGCGTCGCGACCTGCGCGCCGGCACCGCCGCGACGACGGCGAGCTGAGCACCGTCTGCCGCCGCACCTGCGCGATCGCCGTACTTGTCAGCAGCAGGCGTCGCTATAGCCACCTGACGTGCTGACAAGTCGCGGGCGACGCCTCGTCTATCCGGCGTTGGACTTGGGCTCCGGTCGCGGCTGCGTGCGCAAGCCGTAGTCCTCGGGACGATCGAGCTCTTCCGTGCTCGGCTCGCCGGAGGGCAGCGCTACGACGGCACGGGCCTGCTCGGCCGCCGCGACCAGCTCGGGCTTGGCGAGCGGCCGGATCGACGTCTCGACCCCATCCGGCTCGTCGAGCGGTGTGTCGACCACCTTGAGCTCGTGCAGCTTGCGCGCGGTGACGAGCACCTGCGACTCGAGCGATCCGACGGTCTTGTTGTAGTCCTCGACCGCGCGGCCGAGCGATCGGCCGAGCTTGTCGACGTGACCGCCGAGGGTCGCGAGTCGCTTGTAGAGCTCGCGGCCCAGCTCGAACACCGCGCGGGCGTTGTCGGCGAGTGCCTCCTGCTGCCATGCGTACGCGATCGTGCGCAGGGTCGAGACAAGTGTCGTCGGCGTGACGATGTGGACCCGCTTGGCGAGCGCGTCGTCGAGCAGGTTGCCGTCCCGTTCGAGTGCGGGAGCGAGGAAGGCCTCGCCGGGCACGAAGAGGATCACGAATTCGGGCGAGGCCGAGAACTGCGACCAGTACGCCTTTTCGGCGAGCCGGTCGACGTGCTGGCGCAGGTGTTTCGCGTGCGCGGCCAGCCGGGCCTCGCGGACGGCGTCGTCGGTCGCGTCGTGCGCGTCGAGATACGCCGCGAGCGTGACCTTCGCGTCGATGACGACGTGCTTGCCGCCGACCAGGTGCACGACCATGTCGGGCCGCAGGACCCGGTCGCCGTCGGACACTGTCGTCTGCTCGAAGAAGTCGCACCGGTCGGACATCCCGGCCAGCTCGACCGCGCGGCGCAGGTGGAGCTCACCCCACTGACCACGGGTCTGCGGCTTGCGCAGCGCGCTGACGAGCATCTGCGTCTCGTGCTTGAGCTGCTCGCCGGTCAACCGGACGAACTCGATCTGCTGGGCGAGCTCGCGCTGCGCGCCGGCCCGCTCCTTTTCGATCTCGCGCATCTGGGTCTCGACCTTCGTCAGCGTCTCGGTCAGCGGCGCACCGGCCTGCTTGAGCCGCGTGTCGGCGAGGTCGAGGAACTGCTCGTTGTTGTGCCGCAGCGCGTCCTTCGCCAGGCTGTCGAAGGTCTCCTTCAGCTGGCCCTGGGCCCGCTCGAGCAGCTCGATCTTGTCGGTCGCGCCGCGCCGCTCGGCGGCGAGGGTGGCCTCGGCGCCCGCCGCCCGCGCCTCGGCTGCCCGCAACTCCGCGACGATCGCGTCGCGCTCGGCCTGCGCCGCGGCTTGGCCGGCGGCGCGCTCGGCGGCGTGCCCGGCCGCCAGGCGGCCGCGCGCGAGCGTCCAGCCGATCGCCACCCCGGCGAGCAGGGCGATCAGCGCGAGCAGGACAGCGAGAGCGGCCATGTCAGGAATCGTCGCCCACGGCACCGACAGTTTCCGGGTACGGCGCGCCGCGGCCTTTAGTCGGATCCGTCCCGGCGTGCCGAAGCCCACTCTCATCTGAGACCAGGTGAGAATTTTGAGGTGCGCCTGGACAGCTCGTTGATGCCCCAGGCCGACGCAATTCTCGACGTCGCACGTCTGCCCGAAGCCGTACACGATGGATTCGACACCGAGCTCGCGATCGGCCAGTATCTCGGCCGCATCGGACAGAGCGAGAGTCGCCGGCCAGGTCGCTCCGCTACCGCGACGGGTCGGGATGCGCGTTACTACAGGCGCGCCGCGGAGACCATCGGACTTCTCGAGCATGTCGTGGCAGGGCGCTCGACAATAGCAGCGCGTGGGTTCGCGTATTTGTCGGCATCTACGGACGCAGAACGTCGGCGCTTGCTGATAGACGGAGTGCTATCCAACGCCGCTCTGCGAGGTCTCGTGAACTATGTCAAGGATGCAGGTCCACCCGGTCGAGCCAATAGCGAAATGACGTCTTGGGTGGTAGCGCATACAACGCTCTCTCGGGACACGGCGCGCCGACGCGTCTCGACGGCCAATCGATGGTTCGAAGAACTCGGGTTAACCAAAGCGTCAGGAGGGACGCACGTCATAGCAGCTCTCATCCCTCCGACCGCTTCAGCGCCCCAGGAATTGGACGCGATGGCGCCTCTGACGCGCATCGCGCCCGCGCTAGTCCCGCTCATTGGCTCTCTTCCAGTTCCGAAGCCTCTCGCACCGGCGGTTATCACCTACCTGGTTGATGAGGTCAAGCGTGAACGAGCGAGGCGCGGTCACGAGGAATTGGTCTTCCGCATGGCCGAGATTCTCAGGCAGGCTGGCTACGAGTGTGCCCGCAACGTTTTCGTAGATCTCTTCGCTGCCTCGTCGTCGAGTCAGTTCTTGTTCGAGATGAAGACCAATACACTTACCAACTCAGTGGCGCAGGTGCGCAAGGCTGTGTCGCAGCTCTACGAGTACTCCTACCAGCAAGACTTGCCGTCCGCGACCCTCGTTATCGTGTTAGAGCGGCCTCTGGTAGGGCGGGTCGCGTGGATGGTGAACTATCTCGTTGATGCGCGCGGCATTCTGCCTGTGTGGGCCAACAGCGCGGGTGGGTTCACCGGGCCGCCCGCCTCGGTGGCCGTGATGCCTTGGCTGCCCGCATGACGACGCCGTTTTTGAAGTGGGCGGGTGGTAAGCGAGCATTGCTTCCCGCTCTGACTCCTCTGTTGCCGCGCGAGTACGGCGATTACTACGAGCCATTCGTCGGTGGCGGCGCCGTATTTTTTGCATTAGAGCCTCAGCGGGCCTACCTAAGCGACGTCAACGAAGAACTGATCAACTGCTACGCAATGGTGCGGGATCGACTCGACGATGTGCTCTCGGCACTTACATCTCACCGCAACACAGAGCAGCACTTTCTGCATGTTCGCGCACAGCACGCCGCTGATCTTGACGACGTAGCCCGCGCGGCACGGTTCGTGTTCCTCAACCGCACGTGCTTCAACGGGTTATACCGAGTCAACCGACGAGGCGAGTTCAACACTCCGTACGCGGGATACCGCAATCCGACGCTCGTTCCTGACGAGTTGTTGCGAGCCGCGTCAGCAGCGTTAAAAACCGTCACTCTCAGCGCTGGCGTGTACGTTGATGCCTGTGCGTCCGCGGGCGCTGGCGACCTCGTTTACTTTGATCCGCCGTACGTGCCGATGGGGGGCTTCGCCGACTTCCGCCGCTACCACCGCGATCAATTCCGCGAGGACGATCATGAAGAATTGGCTCGGTTGTTCAAAGATCTCGATGCGCGTGGGTGCCATGTGCGACTATCCAACTCGCACACGCCGTGGGTCCTTGAGCTGTACGCCGACTGGACGATTCACGTGGTGACGACACGACGCGTAATCAACTCGAACGGCGCTGGCCGCGGGCCTGTGCGGGAAGTGATCGTGACCAATGAGTGATACTGCCGCCACTGACAGCTCCCTTGCGCTCACACCTGTATATCCGGACACGCGGTTCATGGGGTCGAAGCAACGACTGCTCGGCCATATCGCGGACGTCGCGGCGCGCTCGCGTCGCCGTACGTTCGTCGACGCGTTCTCCGGATCCGGATGTGTTGCGCACCACATGAAGCGTCTCGGCTATCGCGTCGTCACCAACGACGTGCTCGCGTTCGCGTACCACTGGGCTCGTGCGGCCGTCGAGAACAGCACGGTCACGATGTCTGCCGAGGATTGCGCGATGCTGCTCGCGCCGAATCCAGCCGGCGGAACGTTCATCGGCGACACGTTCGCCGGCCTTTATTTCACCGACGAGGAGAACGCACTGCTCGACGCGTTCAGCGCGAACGTCGCTCGCCTTGTCGATCCGTACCAGCAGTCGATCGCGTACGCCGCGATGACGCGCGCGTGCTTGAAACGCCGGCCGCGCGGCGTCTTTACGTACGTCGGAATGCGCTACGACGACGGCCGCGCGGACCTGCGTACGTCGCTCGCCGACCACTTCCGCGCATCCGTCGAGTCGTGGAACGCGGCGGTGTTCGACAACGGCTTGCGAAACGAAGCGCGGCTCGGATCCGCGACCGCGCTCGCCATCGACGAACCGTCTTTGGTGTACGTCGATCCGCCGTACTTCAGCACTCGCTCGGACAACGACTACACCCGGCGCTACCACTTCCTCGAAGGTCTCGTGTCGTACTGGCGCGACCTCGACCTGCAGCCGCACACCAAGACCAAGAAGTTCGCCAACCCGCACCGCGAGTTCCAGTCGCGGGCGGCGGCGTACGCGTCGTTCGAGATGTTGTTCGAGCGGCTGCGCGAGGGCGGGCACGACGTGCTCGTGTCGTACAGCAGCAACTGCCTGCCGAGTCGCGACGAGATGCTCGCGATGTTGCAGGCGCGCTGGGCTCAGGTCGACGTCGTCAGCATCGACCACGTCTACAGCTTCGGCACCCACGGTCATCACGTGGGCAACCGCAACAACCGGGTCGAGGAGTACTTGTTCCTCGGTCAGATCGCGCTGAGCTGACGGTCGACGGTCGAGCTATGGCCGCGGGTCAGGCGGCGTGTGGCTCCTGATGGTTCGCCGGCAGCTGGCACCACGACCATTCGCCGAGGCGGCGACCGCAGCATTCGCCCGGACGGTAGGCCGAGCTTGCGTGGATCGGCGTGGCCGGCGTGACGCTCTCGGGGTAGGTCGCGACGTCCTCGTCGTTCATCTCGTACGGCTCGACGCCGGCAAGCTCGCCGACGTAGACGCGGCTCACTTCCTGGACGCCGTGTTGCTCACAGTGGCCGACGACGACGAGCGTGACAGCGTCGGCGAGCACGCGCGTGCGCACGTCGTCGCCGCAGCTGGGGCAAGTGAACGTCATGGCGCCACCTCGGTTCATCCCTGTTGGGATTACCCCCATGATCGGCCGAATAACTAGTCAGCATTAGCCGCCACGCCGTACCCGTTCATAGCTCGTCCGGATGATGCCGACGTATCCGGAGTTGTCCGGCAGGTTGAGGGCCGGGAGTCCTGTCGACTGTGATGTTCGAGGCGTTATCCGCGCCCGATTACGCCCCGATCGTCACAGTCAACGCGCGGGCTTACTGCCCGAAGCTGAACCGCAACTCGGCATTGATGAGCTGTTGGATGCGCTTGCGCATATGGCCGACCGATGCAGGCCCGGGGTCGACGTCGTCCAGCAAGATCCAGCGAAGCTGCGTGCCGTGTCCGCTCGGTTCGAGCTCGAAGCGAACGCGGGCGTGCGGGTGCTGTCGCCAGATCGACGACCACACGACGAGATCGTGTTCATGCGCGTCGATGACCTTTGGCTCGACCTCGTCGTCGTGCAGCTTGAGCCAGTGTCGCGCCGGATCCCGGTTCGGCTGGGTCAGCGCCTCGAAGACGTAACTTGGCGGTGCCGGCTGAGGCCGGCGGCGATCCCCGAGCACCTCCATGGACTACACGTTGAAGCGGAACTCGACGACGTCGCCGTCGGCCATCACGTAGTCCTTGCCTTCGATCCGGACCTTGCCGGCCGCCCGCGCCGCGGCCATCGAACCCGCCGCCACCAGATCGTCGTACGACACGATCTCGGCTTTGATGAAACCGCGTTCGAAGTCGGTGTGGATCACGCCCGCGGCTTGCGGTGCGGTCGCGCCGCGTCGGATCGTCCACGCCCGCGACTCTTTCGGCCCCGCGGTCAGGTACGTCTGCAAGCCCAGCGTTTCGAAGCCGACCCGCGCGAGCAGCGCGAGCCCGGACTCGTGCTGCCCGTACTCCGCCAGCAACTCGAGCGCATCCGACGCAGACAGCCCGAGCAACTCCGACTCCAGCTTGGCGCTGACGAAAACCGCCGGCGCGGGCGCGACCAGGTCGGCCAACTTTGAACGCAGACCCTCGTCGCCGAGGCAGGAGTCGTCGAGGTTGAACACGTAGATGAGCGGCTTGTCGGTCAACAGGAACGACTCGCGCAGCGCGTCGCGATCCAGCGAAGCATCGCTGCTCACCGGCCGGCCCGAGTCGAGCACCGCGCGCGCCGCCTGCACAGCCGCCAATTCGGCTCGCCGCTCCGGCTTCATCCGCGCCTCGCGTTCCAGCCGCGCGAGCCGGTTGTCGATCGTCTGCAAGTCGGCGAGCACCAACTCGGTGTTGATCGTCGCGATGTCCTCGCTCGGATCGACGCGGCCGTCGACGTGCGTCACGTCCGGATCGTCGAAGACGCGCACGACCTGGCAGATCGCGTCCGCCTCGCGGATGTGCGACAGGAACTTGTTGCCGAGGCCCTGCCCCTCGGAGGCGCCGCGCACGATGCCGGCGATGTCGACGAACGTCACCGTCGCCGGCACCGTCTTCGCGCTCGCGAACATCGTCGTCAGTACGTCGAGCCGCGGATCCGGGACGTTGACGATCCCCACATTCGGATCGATCGTCGCGAACGGGTAGTTGGCCGCCAGCACGTCGTTCTCGGTCAACGCATTGAACAGCGTCGACTTCCCGACGTTCGGCAGCCCGACGATCCCGATCGACAACCCCACGCGACCATTGTCGCCGATCGGTCAGTTGCTATTCGACGGAGTCGGTCCGCTCGTGCATTCCGGGCGCCGGCGCGTTGCCCGGCTGCGGCTCGATCGATCCGGGCTCGGCATCCGGTACGACGATCGCGCCGGCGTCCTGCCGGGGCGACACCGGCTCGTTCATCAGCGGCGGATTCGCGCCCGGCGCGGTCTCGTCCTCGGCCGGGTACGCCGGTGCCGCGGTGACCGTCTCGCCCGAAGTCCCGGTGGCGGCATCGTCGACAGAATGCACGTGACCGGTCGCATCGCGCACCAGGTGTTGCGTGATCAGGACCAAATCGTCGATCCGGGACGCGAGCGCGATGTCGAGCTCGGTCACGCCGCCCGCGGAATGGGTCCAGAGCGTGAACGTCAGCGCGTTGCCGTCGCGTGCCGTCTCCGGGTGATGGTCGAGCGAGTCGGCCGCCTCAGCGACGGCCGCGAGCAGGGCATCGGGATCGTCGACGGTCACCGTCCGGCTGATCCGATCCGTGCCACCGGACCACTCCTGCAGGCCGTGCAATGCGTCGGTCACCAACCGGTCGTCGAGCAGCGTCGCCATGTGTCCTCCTCGTGACGTCACTGTCCTTCCCCGCACGTGAACCTCCTAACAGTGGTGAGCGGTGAACGGCGCGTCGTACGACGAGGAGAGCACGTACGTCCCGGCCCGCGACGGTACGACCGCGACGCGCGAGCCGTCGCGACGGATGCACGCGTCTGCGCTCACGGTCAGCCAGCGCGACCACGGCACGTCGACGAGAACCGCGCCGTTCCCGTCGGTCTCGAACACGATCGAAGCCCGGCCGAGTTGCACACTGCGCCCGGCGCCGCCGACGACCGGCGGCGATCCGTCGACCGACCACACGGTCCATTCCGGATCGGAGTGCACGACGTGCAAGCCGGCGACTCCGGCGGTGAGCACGGAAACCTCGGAGCCCGCGGACCAGTCGTGCCGGTGTCGCCCGAGCGCGACGTACTGCACGCTGTGCCCGCGCAGCCAGTCGACGTACGCCGCCGCGGTGAGTCTCGAGCTGTACAGCGGGGCCGCTCGCACGATGTCGACCTGCCGCTCCCAGCCGCGGGCCAACAGCGCAGTGCCGACCACGACGTCGGACTCGCCATGGTCGAGGAACGGCACGACCTCGACCCGGCCGGTGAGCGGTCCCAGGCCGTCGAGGATCCGGACCAGCCGATGTGCGGCCGCATGTTCGGTCGACAGCGCCGAGGACTGGCGGAGATCCTGCCACGGATCCCTCGCGGTCCACTGACCGGCGACGACGACCGCGACCAGCAACAACGGCAACGGCAACGTCGCGTCGGCGATCAACGCCATGCCGGTGAACAGCAATCCGAGCCGCTCGACGTTCGACCCGACCGGTCCCGGCACGAGGTAGACGACCAGCACGATCGCGGCGTACAAGATCGCGCCGATGCGCAGTAACGGCGCGCGGCAGAGCACCACGACGGCGAGGCAGCCGAGCAATAGCGGCCGCACGACCGGCCACGCGTCCGGCATCGATCCGTGTTCGGGGAACAGCAGGCCGATCGCGCCGAGCGGTACGGCGGCCGCGGCCGCAAGCACCAGTACAAGACGCCGCCGAACCGCCCAGACGACGGCGACGATGCCGAGGAACAACGCCGCGACCGGGCTGGTCAGCGTCGTCAGCACCGCCGCCAGCGCGGCCGGCACCCACTGGACAACCCGCCGGCCACCGACCCGCGGCACCAGCACCAGCGCGGTCACCGCGAACACCAGCCCGACCGCGAAGGCGGTCCGGCCGCTGGCGACATCGACGACCAGCGCCAGAGCGCCCCAGACCGACGCGGCGAGCGGCCGGCGTACGCCCCAGCGGGCGAGCAGCAGGGCCAGCAACGGCGCGGTCGCGATCGCGGCCAGTACCCCGGCGAGACGCGCGCCGAGCAGCGCTTCGACGTACGGCGTGAGCACGCTGTAGGCGGCCGGGAAGACGCCGCTGAACCAGCCGAAGTCGACCGCGGCGCCCGGATGGTGGGCGGCGAAGCCCGCCCGGGCCTGCTGCGCGGCAAGGTCGGTGCCGGCCGGAGGCGCGAGCAGCAGCGCGACGCCGGCGAGCGCCGCGACCACGACCGCGACGAGCGCGCATCGCGTGGCGCTCGACGGCGCGGCTCCGGTGCCGAAGTGCCCGGTTGCGCTTGCACGGTGCCCGATCGGGGACCATGGAGGTGCGAGGGCCGGTCCTGGCACCGGCCCATCGTGGCATTCGCGCGTTCCGCAGCATTCAGAGGAGGAGAGCTTGCCCCCGTCCCCGACGGACCCGAACGAGTCCAATGACGACGGCCCAGATGGTGAGGGCACTGTCGTCATCGGCGCCGGACCCGCCGGTCTCACCGCCGCGTACGCGCTGACCAAACGCGGCGCCGGCGTCACCGTGCTGGAAGCCGACACCGTCGTCGGCGGCATCAGCCGCACGGTCGAACGCGACGGCTGGCGCTTCGACATCGGCGGGCACCGCTTCTTCACGAAGGTGCCGGTCGTCGAAGCACTGTGGCACGAGATCCTGCCCGACGACGAGTTCCTGCTCCGGCCGCGGATGAGCCGGATCTATTACGACGGCAAGCTGTTCGACTACCCGTTGCGGGCGTCGAACGCGTTGAAGAACCTCGGCTTCGTCGAGGCGGTCAAGTGCGTCCTGTCCTACCTGTGGGTGCGGGTCCGCCCGCCGAAGGATCAGTCGACGCTCGAAGGCTGGGTCGCGTCGCGGTTCGGCTGGCGGCTGTACCGGACGTTCTTCAAGACCTACAACGAAAAGGTCTGGGGCGTGCCGGCGAGCCACATCTCCGCCGACTGGGCGGCGCAGCGGATCAAGAACCTCTCGCTCGTCAGTGCGGTCGTCAACGCGCTGCTGCCGAAGCGCAAGCAGACGAACATCACCACGCTGATCGAGGAGTTCCAGTATCCGAAGTACGGGCCCGGCCTGATGTGGGAGCGCGCGCACGAGCACGTCCTCGCGCAAGGTGGTGAGGTGCGCTTTCGCACCCGGGTGACGTCGATCCGGCACGCGAACGGTCGCGCGACCGCGGTCGTGACCGACGAGGGCGGTCGCGAGGTCGTGCACCCGGCGGCACATGTCGTGAGCTCGATGCCGTTGCCGCAGCTCGTCCTCGCGATGGATCCGCCGGCCCCCGACGACGTCGTCGCGGCCGCGCGACGGCTCTCGCACCGCGACTTCCTGACCGTCGCGCTCGTGCTGCCGGAGACCGCGAGCTTCCCGGACAACTGGATCTACATCCACTCGCCGGACGTGAAGGTCGGCCGGATCCAGAACTTCGGCTCGTGGTCGCCGTACCTCGTCAAGGACGGCATGACCTGCCTCGGCCTGGAGTACTTCGTCTTCGAGGGCGACGAGCTGTGGACCGCACCCGACGACGAGCTCGCCGCGCTCGCGGCCAAGGAACTCGCCGCGCTCGGGCTCGCCCGCATCGACGAGGTGCGGGCCGCGTACGTCGTCCGGATGCCGAAGGCGTACCCGGTGTACGACGAGGGTTACAAGGACGCCGTCGACGTCGTCCGGGATTGGCTCGCCGGCAACGTGCGCAATGTGCATCCGGTCGGGCGCAACGGCATGCACAAGTACAACAACCAGGACCACTCGATGCTGACCGCGTTGCTCACCGTCGAGAACATCCTCGACGGGACGAACCACGACGTCTGGACCGTCAACGTCGAAGAGGACTACCACGAGGAGCAGCGGACGAGCGGGGGCGCCGGAACAGGGCGAGACGCACCCGTGCTGCCGCGGCGTTCGACCGAATCCGACGCGACCGTGGAATCCGTGTCCGCTCGATGACATTGCTGGTGTCGCAGCGCGGCCCGCTGGCGGACGAGCTGCGGGTCATCCGGCGCCGCGACTGGGCCGCGGTCGGCATCGTCGCGGTCGTCATCGCCGGTGTCGTCCTGCGGTTCGTCTCGCGCGGGCCGCTGTGGCTGGACGAGGCGCAGTCGGTCGCGATCGCGAAGCATTCGCTCGCGGGCCTGCCGGCCGCGCTGAAGCACGACGGCGCGCCGCCGCTGTACTACGCGCTGCTGCACCTGTGGATGCGCGTGTTCGGCGACTCGACGTTCTCGGTCCGCGCACTGTCCGGCATTCCCGCGGTGCTCGCGCTGCCGGTCATCGTTCGCCTCGGCCGCCGAGTAGGCGGCGACGCCGTCGGGATCGCGTCGGTCGTGCTGCTCGCCATCTCGCCGTTCGCGATCCGGTACGCCGTCGAGACGCGGATGTACAGCCTGCTGCTGCTGCTTTCGCTCGCCGGCGCGCACGCCGTGTTGTCGGTGCATCGGCACCGGACGAAGGCGGCGACGGCCGGGCTGGCGGTGGTCACCGCGGCCGCGCTCTACACGCACTACTACGCCGTCTTCGCCGTCGGCGTCGTCGGTGCCGGCGAGTTGTGGCTGGCGTGGCGGCGGCGGGACCCGGCCGCGCGCCAAGCGTTGCTCGCCCTCGTGATCGGCTGCGTCGCGTTCCTTCCGTGGGTGCCCGTTCTGCTCTACCAGGCGCGGCACACCGGCGCGCCATGGCAGGCACCGCCGGACGGCTCGGCGGTCCTGGAGACGATCGACTCGTGGATGGGCGGCGAGTCGAGCGCGGCGCAGTTCGCCGCGCTGGTCGCGCTCGCCGCCGTCGTGCTCGCGTTGATCGGGCGGCGCCGCGGCGCCGGCCAGGTCGTCCTCGGTACGACGTTCGCCCGGTTGCCGTCCCGATTGCTGGCCGCGGCGCTCGGCTCGCTCGTGGTCGCGGTGATCGTCGACGCGGTCGGCCGGCAGGCGTACGCGCCGCGTTACCTCGCCATGGGGGTCGGCCTGTTCCTCGTCGTCGTCGGCTGCGGCATCGCGGTGCTGCCGTCGCGGCGGGCGCGGCGCACGATGCTCGCCGTTCTCGTCGTCGCCGAGCTCGGCGTATGCGCGCAGAACGCATGGCAGCCGCGCAGTCAAGCCGGCCTCGTCGCCGCCGTGCTGGATCAGCAGGCGCGACCCGGCGACGTCGTCGTCTACTGCCCGGATCAACTCGGCCCGCCCACGTCGCGGCTGCTGCACACGGGTGCGCGCCAGGTCGTGTTCCCGAACTTCGCCGGGCCGGCAGTCGTGGACTGGGTCGACTACCGCGCGCGGATCCGGGCCGCGAACCCGCAGCGGTTCGCCCGCGACGTGAGCGCGATCGCGGGCGACCACCGGGTGTGGCTGGTGTGGTCGCTGCAGGTCAAGCCGCTGACCAACGACTGCAGCGGAGTCATCGACAACCTGGTCGCGTTGCGAGGGATCCCGCGCCAGCCGGTGCGACGGGACCCGGCCTACAACGAGACGATGAGCCTCAACGAGTACGGGCCGCCGACCGGCTAGCGATCAGCCGATCGATCCCTTTCGCCGCGGCGACCGCGACGACGAACACGACCGCGCCGCCGGCGAGGTCGAGCACCCAGTGCGTGCCGGTCACGATGACGACGAGGCTCGTGAACAACGGATACAGCCACGCGAGCCACCGTGCCCGGCGCGCGCCGCGCCGGCTCAGGAACAGCCACAGCACGTACGCGACCCACGACGACCACACGATGTGCAGGCTCGGCATCGCGGCGTACGGATCGGAGATGTGCTCGAGCACACCGTGGTTGTACGACCACAGGCTGCCGACGGTGTCCATCGTGTCCTGTGTCTTGATCCCGGCCGGCATCAGTCGCGGCGGCATCGTCGGGTACAGCGCGAAGCAGCCCAGCCCGATCGCGGTGCCGAGCATCAACACGTTGCGTGCGTGCCGGTAGACCGGCGGCGCGGCCCGGAACAGCAGCCAGAGGAAAACGCCAACGGTCACAAGGAAATGCGCGGTGCCGTAGAAGACGTTCATCCCGACGACGAGTGGCCGGACGTTGGGCACGAAGACTGCTTGCGCGCCCTTCTCCCAGTCGATGTGCAGCCAGCGCTCGAGCCGCAGGACGTCGAAGCCGTGATGGCGCGCGGACACCCGGGCGGCGTGCACCGTCGCGCTGCCATGCCAGTCGCGGATCTGCGCGTACGCGAAATAGAAGCCGACCGCGAGCGGGATCTCGAGCCACCATCGTTGCCGACCCGGGCCGGGCCCCGACGCGACGGCGGCGTCGGTGACTTCGTCTTCCAGGGCGGTCATGCGGTTGCCTCGTCCGTTCTCGCTGCCGCGGTCAGTGCCAGGACCAGCAGGCCGAGCGGCAGCGTGTAGTGGTTGAAGAACGATTGCTTGTTGGTTGCGTCAATTGTCCAGAGTACGAGCGCCGATCCCAGCGCGAGACCGGTGGCCGTCCGAGGCGCGCGCAGGCAGGCGGCGTACGAGCCGAGCAACGCGACGAGCGGGAACCAGAAGCCGACCGTGATGCCGTGTCGTTGCAGGAAGCTCGGGATGCACAGCGCCCGCGGGATCACGCCGAGTGCGAGGTTGGCGTGCACCGCGTCGTGCCAGAAGTCCGACGGCCCGGCGACGACCCATGGCAGCACGGCGACCACCGCCACACCGAGCGACGCCAACGTGCGGCGCCAGCCGAACGCCGGCCAGCACGCGAACAACGGCAGCAACACGACGATGTGCTGCTTGGTCGCGAGCGCGGCCGCGAGCGCGAGCATCGCGACGACCGGGCGGCCGTGCTCGGTGGCGACGACCGCGGCGCAGAGCAGCAACAGCAGTAGCGGCTCGGTCCACGCCTGGTCGACGAGAAACGCCCAGTGCGGATGGACGAGCACCAGCAACGACAGCGCGACCGGCGCAGCGGGCGCGAGCCGGCGCAGCAATCCGGACGTCGCCACCATCGCCAGCAGCAGGCCGGCGCGCACGTCGCCGACGATCCAGCGGAACGGCGCGAGCAACACCGTGGACATCGGCAGGTACGGATAGACCGCTTGCAAGCCGTGGCTGTGCGCCCAGTGCTGGCGGTACATGTCGTCGCCGGAGAGCAGCCCGCTGCTCGACTGCTGCAGCAGGTACCACACGTCGATGCGTGGATCCGGGACGAGCGCGATGACGACGCATCCGGTCGCGAGCGCCAGCCCCGCACCGGCGATCCACGCGAGTCGGTTGCGGCGAAACCACAGCGTCGCGAGCGCGACCGCGACGGTGACCGCGGCGCAGACTTGGATCGCGACCAGCTCGCCGCCGCTGGCGTGCATGAGCCGGTCGACCGGATGGATGACCGCGCTGAGCAGCGACACCGCGACGGCGGCGCCGATCTCCGCGCGGCCCGGCGGCCGCAACGCGAGCCCGCCCGCGACGACGGCGGCCACCAGCAGCAGGCCGGCGACGACGAGGGCCAGCCCGGCGGCGTAGTACTCGCCTTCGTGCCCGCTCACGCCGACCGACAGCAGGCACCACGCGAGCACGACCGACCGGGTGGGGATCATCGAGGCGGTCCCGATCCGCGCGGACCCAGCCATCGGCATCACTGTATCGAGAGCGGGTACGCCGACCGGCATGTCGCACCGGCCGCCGCGGCTCGATGCGTTGACCGGGCTGCGGTTCTGGTTCGCGTTCCTCGTCGTGATGCACCACAGCCTCGGGCACTGGTTCGGCCCGCAGGCTCGCGTCGTCGCCGACTTCGGCTACATCGGCGTCGACTTCTTCTTCGTGCTGTCGGGGTTCGTGCTGGCCTGGTCGGCGCGACCCGATCTCGGGCCAATGCGCTTCTGGTGGAACCGGTTCGCGCGCATCTGGCCGTTGCACCTGACCACGCTTGTCCTTGCGGTCATGGTCGGCATCGCGGTCGGGGTCGGTGACGCGACCTCGCTGGTGACGAACCTGTTCCTGGTGCAGGCGTGGTGGCCGCAGCAGCACGTGTACTTCGGCTTCAACTCGGTGTCGTGGTCGCTGTCCTGCGAGGTGTTCTTCTACCTCTGTTTCCCGTTGCTGTTCCGGCTGCTGTCGCGCTCGACGCAGGTACGGCGGGCGCAGGTCGTCGTCGCCGTCACCGCGGCATTGCTCGTGTATCCGGGCATCTTCAGCCTCACCGTCGCGCCGCGCGATCCCGCTGGCTGGGAGTGGACGACGTACGTGCTGCCGCTGTGGCGGCTCGGCGAGTTCGTCGTGGGCATCGTCGCGGCGCTCGCGGTGCGCGACGGGTGGCTGCCGCGCCCATTCGGCCGAACAACGTCCGGCCGCGCAACACTCGTCGCGTCGGTCGCCGTCGCGAGTGGTTACGTCGGCTACGGGCAGTGGCGCGGCGGCTTGCCGAACCGGCCGCTGACCGAGACCGTCGGGATGCTGCTCGTCGCCGGGTTGCTGATCGCCCTCGCCGACGACGAACTCGCCGGCCGGCGTGGCTGGCTCGCGTCGCGGGTGATGGTGCGGCTCGGCGCGGCGTCGTACGCGCTCTATCTCTGCCACGCGCTGCTCTACGGTTGGCTGGTCGCGCGCTGGTCCGCGACCGGGGAGGGTGCAATGCGGCTGATCGGCTGGGCGGGGTACGTCGGCGGGGCGATCGGGCTCGCGTTGCTGTTGCATTACGCCGTCGAAGTGCCGGCCGAACGCAGGCTGCGGCGGCTCGCCGATCGCCGTCGTACCGCCGATGCCGTCGCGCCGTACCCGGCGGCCGCCGAGCAGCCGGTCGCCGTCACGCCGTGATCCCCCACCTGTGATCACCGTCGTCGCGGCGGCGATCGTGGATCCGCGCCCGGTGCCGCGGGTGCTCGCGGCCCAGCGCGGCTACCCCGCGGCCCTCGCCGGCCGGTGGGAACTGCCGGGCGGCAAGGTCGAGCCGGGCGAGGACGACGTCGCGGCGCTGATCCGCGAATGCCGGGAAGAGCTCGGCGTGACGATCGACGTCGGCGATCGCCTCGGCGCGGACCTGCCGGCGGTCGACCCGTCGATGTCGCTGCGGGTGTGGTGGGCGCGAATCGCCTCGGGTGAACCCCGGCCGCGCGAGCACGCCGAGCTGCGCTGGCTCGCCGCCGATGAACTCGACGATGTCGACTGGCTGCCCGCCGACCGGCCGCTCGTCGTACCGCTGCGGGCCGGTCTCGTAGATTGGCGCAGATGAACGACGACCGGCGGTTGCTGCTCGTGCACGCCCACCCCGACGACGAAGTGATCGTGTCCGGCGCGACGATGGCGAAGTACGCGGCCGAGGGCGCGCACGTGACGCTGGTGACCTGCACGTTGGGCGAAGAGGGCGAGGTGCTCGTCCCGGAGCTCGCGCACCTCGCGGCCGACAAGGAAGACGGCCTCGGCCAGCACCGGATCGGCGAGCTCGACGCGGCCATGAAGGCGCTCGGCGTCACCGACCACCGCTTCCTCGGCGGGGCCGGGCGCTGGCGCGACAGCGGGATGATGGGCATGCCGACCAACGACCGCCCGGACTGCTTCTGGCAGGCCGACCTCGACGAGGCCGTGGGCGCGCTGGTCCCGGTCATCCGCGAGGTGCGGCCGCAGGTCGTCGTGACCTACAACGAGTACGGCGGGTACGGGCACCCGGACCACATCCAGGCACACCGGGTCGCGATGGCGGCGTACGACGCGGCGGCCGACCCGGCTCGGTTCCCGGACGCCGGCCCGGCGTGGGCGCCGACGAAGCTTTACTACCTCGCCATCCCGAAATCGTCCCTGCGCCAGGGTTTCGAGCTGATGAAGCAGATGGGCGAGGAGGCGCCGTTCGGGGTCACCTCGCCCGACGACCTGCCCTTCGGCGACGACGACGAGAGCGTGACGACGCAGATCGACGCCCGCGACTACCTCGACGCGAAGCTCGACGCGATGCGCGCGCACGCGACCCAGATCTCGGTCGACGGGCCGCTGTTCGCGATGTCGAACAACATCGGCCAGCGGGCGTTCGGCTTCGAGCACTTCCGCCTCATGCGCGGCCCGCTCGGGCCGGTCGAGGGGGACCCGGCACGGGAGACGGACCTGTTCGCCGGGCTCTGAGTCGCTCGCGGCTCGCGACTTTGCTCGGGATTTGCGACTCCGGCGGGTCCGTCCACGCTCAGCGATGCGCTGCGCACCAGCGAAAGTCGAGCAAAGTCGCGAAACGGGCCGCAGCGACCATTGGGCCAACCGGGTGATTTGGTCACTGTCCGTAGCCAGCATCGACTATCGGTGACAAACTTCGGGTACGCAGAGGTCGCCTGGAGCAGTGTTTCGGCACCGTCGACCCCGCACTTGAGTGTTTCCGGAGAAATTTTACGAGGAGCGGCCGTCATGGAGCACAACGACAGCACCGCCTCGGGGGGCCTCGTCGCCAACCCGCTGCTCGCGTCCGCCGGCAACGGCGGCGTCGTCGCCCTCGCCGGCGCGGACGTGGGACGTAACCGCGAAGACCTGCGCCGCCAGCGGCTGTGGCGGGTCGCCAAGTGGACGAGCGCGCCCGCGGCACTGCTGTGGTGGCGCATCCTCGACGGCCACGGCATCAACTTCTTCCAGATCCCGTCGGTCGATCCGATGTGGCTGCTCATCGGGTCGATGGTCGTCGTACTGGTCGGCGCGACCGTGCTGCCGTTCCTCATCTTCGGCCGCTCGCCGCACGTGATGTACCGGCCGGAGCAGATCGACGTCACGCTCAACGACGTCGTCGGTATCGACGGCGTCAAGGACGAGGTTGTCCGGTCGCTCAACCTGTTCCTGTCGCACAAGACGTTCGCCGGCACGATGGGCGGCACGCCGCGCCGCGGCCTGCTGTTCGAAGGCGCGCCCGGCACCGGCAAGACGCACACCGCGAAGGCGATGGCGCGCGAGGCCGGCGTTCCGTTCCTGTTCGTCTCCGGTACGTCGTTCCAGTCGATGATGTACGGCGCGACCGCGATGAAGATCCGCAAGTACTTCAAGGCGGTGCGCAAGGCCGCGCTCGCCGAGGGCGGCGCGATCGCGTTCATCGAGGAGATCGACGCGATCGGCACCACCCGCCGTGGGCTCGCGATGACATCCGAGGACAGCCTCGCGAAGTCGGTGCAGTGCTGCGGCGGCGTCACGACGTTGCCGTCGTCGTTCCTCGCGGTGCCGTCCGCATCGTCGGCCGGCATGGTCACCAACGGGTTCATGAGCGAGGGCACCGGCGGTGTCGTCAACGAACTGCTCGTGCAGATGCAGTCGTTCGACGAGCCGACCGGCTGGCAGAAGCTCGCCAGCAAGGTCATCGACGGGTTGAACCTGCTGCTGCCGATGGGTCGCCAGTTGAAGAAGCACACGCCGCCGCGGCCCAACATTCTCGTCATCGCGGCGACCAACCGTGCCGACTCGCTCGACCCGGCGTTGCTGCGCCCGGGCCGGTTCGACCGCGCGCTGACCTTCGAGCGGCCGGACATGCGCGGCCGGCGCGCGCTGCTCGACTTCTACCTCGGCCGCAAGTCGCACGAGGCCGAGCTCGACGACGACGAGCACCGCAACGCGCTCGCCTCGATCACGCACGGCTACACGCCGGTGATGATCGAGCACCTGCTCGACGAGGCACTGATCAACGCCGTACGGCGGGGTGCGCCGGCGATGAGCTGGCGCGACGTCGAGCGCGCCCGGTTGGTCGAAGAGGTCGGCATGGGCCAGCCGGTCGGTTACACCGTGCACGAGAAGCAGCTCATCGCGACGCACGAGGCCGGGCACGCGACCGCGGCGTACCTCGTCGCGCCGACCCGCCGGCTCGAGGTGCTGTCCATCATCAAGCGGCGTGACGCGCTGGGCATGCTGGCGCACGGCGACGCGGAAGAGGTGTACACGCGTTCGCGCAAGGAGATGCTCGCGCTGATCCAGATCGCGATGGCCGGTCAGGTCGCGGAGGAGCTGTTCTTCGACGACATCTCGACCGGGCCGGGCGGCGACCTGCTGTACGCGACCAACGTCGCGGCGCAGATGGTCGGTGCGGCGGGCATGGCCGGCACGCTGGTCTCGTTCGTCGCGGTGCAGAACGGCGCGATGAACGACACCAACATCGTCGGCCGAGTGCTCGCCGACGCCGACGGCCGCCGCCGGGTCGAGGAACTGCTGCAGGAGCAGAAGACGCTGATCAAGGGCAAGCTCGAAGCGAACCAGCACCTCGTCGCCGCGTTGCGCGACGCGCTGCTCGACCGCAACGAGCTCATCGGCCGCGAGATCACCGACGTGCTTCACGCCGCCGAGGCGGAGCCCCGCGTCATCGACCTCCGCGACGGGGCCGGCGTCGCCGCCGACTGATCGCCGCGTCGGGCGGCCCACGGTGTTGTTATTCGGCCGTGGGCCGCGGGTAAGGCCGAGGCGATGTCTATTCCTGACGTTCCGTTTGGTCTGGACCGGGCGCGCCACGTCCGCCTCGAAGGGCGCGACCGTGCGGTGTGGGCGCGCCGCGCCGTACTCCTCGTCGTCGCCGTCGTGCCGCTGCTCGGCCTGCTCGACGTGTTCGGCCAAGGTGCGGTGATCACCGGCGCGAGCGCTGCCGACGCGACGTTGACGGTCGACTCCCCGGCGCACGTGCGCGGCGGGCTGATGTTCACGACCGAGATCACCGTGCAGGCCCGCGCAACGCTGCACGACATGCAGTTGCGATTCGAACGAGGTTGGTTCGAGGGCATGACGTTCAACGGGATCGCACCGCAACCGACGAACGAGGATTCGCAGGACGGGCAGGTCGTCTACGACTACGGATCCGTGCAGCCGACGACGTTCAAGATCTGGATCTCCTGGCAGACCAATCCGACGAACGTCGGCGACCACGAGCAGAACGTCGCGCTGTACGACGGCTCGCGGCGGCTGGCGACGGTGCAGCGCGAATTGACGGTGTTTCCCTGATGGATCTCGTCCTGCGGGCACTCGCCGTCTACGTCCTGATCCTGGTGTTCACGCGGATCGTCGGGCGGCGGGAACTGTCGACGATGCAGCCGTTCGACCTGATCCTGCTGGTCGTGATCGGCGACCTGGTGCAGCAGGGCGTGACGCAGAACGACATGTCCGTGACCGGCGTGGTGATCGTCATCGCGACGATCGGGATCGCGCAGGTGGGCACGTCGTACTTGAGCTTCCGGTTCCGCCGGCTGCGCCCGCTGCTCGAAGGCGATCCGATCGTGCTGGTCGAGAACGGCAATGTGATCGAGCGCAACATGCGCCGCGAACGCTTGTCCATCGACGACCTCGCCGAGCAGGCACGGAAGTCAGAGATCGAGTCGCTCGAGCAGGTGAAGTGGGCGGTGCTCGAGACGAACGGCGAGATCAGCTTCATCAAGCAGCAGCAGTGACGACCGGCTCGCCGGATCGCCACCCGGCCGACGTCGTCTCGGCCATGGTGGACCACGTCTTGACGTTGGCGGAGAGCTGGCCGTCCTGGGACGGCACGCCGTACGAGGTCGAGGTGGACGGCGAGGCGCTGCCGCGCGTCTACACGCCGCACAAGGCGATCCGGCGGGTCGGCGACCACCTCGTCGACCATCTCGCCGAGATCGACGCGCGGCTGGCGGGCCGGCCGACCGCGCCGGACACGTGGCGCGGCTCGCTCGTCACGACGGAGGCCGACCGCGCGCCGTTCTCTGCCGACGACCTGAACGAGGCGCGCAACCGGCTGCGCCGGCTCGCGTTGATGTACGACGTCCGGCTTCGCCCGCTGCCCGCCGAGCGTCTCGATGCACGCGACGGCGATGCATGGACGCTGCGTGAGGTGGCGTCGCACGTGGCGGAGTCAGCGTTCTACGCCGACGCCGTCGGTTTGCTGACTCCGCCCGCCTAGGCGCCAGCGCTGGATCGCGACCAGCGTCCAGATCGCTTCGACACAACCGAAGGGCCAGGCGCCGCTCGCGAAGCCGTACCCGCTCGACAGCGCGCAGCCGACCGCGAACGCGACGACGAACGCGCGATGCCGGCGCTCCAACGCGTACATCACCATCATGAAACTCAACGCGACGACGCCGAATACGGTGAGCACGCCGGCCATCATTGCGCCTGCGTTACGTCGACTCCCACATCCGGACGGCGTCGCCGACGAACTCGTGGACGTAACCGCACGTCGCGCACACCAGGCCGAGCGCGGATTGGTTCGCCCATGCCACGTCGAACAGCTCCATGCCGGTCGTGTTCAGTTTGATCTCGCGACTCCAGAACTCGTTGTGCCCGCACATGAGACACGAGACGGTCTTGTCGCCGATCGTCGCAGTGACCGGCTTCGCGCGGCTGAACAGACCCATGGCGGGTCAGTGTGCCAGATCGGCGTACTCGCCGTCGGCGGACATGTACCGGACGACGGATTGCCTCATTACGCTCGCGCTCATGGACCGCGACCGTCTGCTTACGGCGGTCACCCTCGTCGCGTTGTTCCTGGCCGGTGTGATGGCCGGTCTCTGGTGCGTCTTCCTGGTGCCGCTGCGGCTGCCCGGCGGGATCGAGGGTCTGTCCGACGTGCTCATCCCGGTCGCGGGCGCGGGGCTCGGCGTGCTCGGCACGTGGGGCACCCGCACGCTGGTCGCCGCCGTACTCCCGGGTCTCGGGATCCTCGCCGTGGTCGCTCTTGCGACGATCGCCGGACCGGGCGGCGACGTGCTGCTCGCGGCCGGTGTCAACGGCGATCCGGGTCTCGGCGTCGTCGGCGAGCTGGTGCTGCTGGTGGCGCTGGCCGGCCCGCTGCTCGCGCTCACGATCGCGACCCGGCTGTTGCGCCGCCTGCCGGCGCAGCCGCCGCCACCGGCGGACTGAGCTTCACTTCGGGCGAATTCGCGCCGAGGAACCAAAGCGTGACCGAGCGTCCCGAGACCGATGCCGACGATGCCGGCGAAGCGGTCGTCGTACGCCTCGGCTCCGGCCGGTTCGCGGTGTCGCTCGCCAGCGTCGCGGAGGTCGGCAGGGTGCCTGCGGTGACCCGGATTCCGGGCGGACCGGACTGGCTCGCCGGCGTCGCCAACTGGCGCGGCCGGCTGTTGCCGATCCTCGACCTGCGCGCGCTGCTCGGCGCGGACCGCACCCCGTTCGGCTCCGCCGCGCGACTGCTCGTGCTCGTTGACGACGGCGTGAGCGCCGGGGTGGTCGTCGACGGCGTCGAAGGCACCGGTGCCCTCGGCGCGCACGTCGACGAATTCCCCGCCGCGCTGGCCGGACCAGGCGCGGCCCTGCTGCGCGGGCAGGTGCCACGCGACGACGGTCCGGTCGCGGTCATCGATCCGGCCGCTGTGCTGCGGCTGCGCGAGACGCTGCCCCGAGCGCGCCGTACGGCGTAGTCGATCCGGCCGGACTTCAGCGCCAGGCGTAATGACCCGAAAGACCTAGTACTGGTACGACGAGCAGGAGGCTCGGTGGACTTCTCCAAGCGGCTGTCCCGGGTTGCGGCGATCGCGACGTGGGGCGGCATCGTGCTGGCGCTGGTCGGTGCGCTCGTGCTGCACCAGCGTCACGACAGCGGCGTCCACCTGCGCTTCGTGCCGTTCCTGGCGTGGCAAGGCCTTGCGGTCCTCAACGGTCTCGCGCTCTCGGCGTTGCCGATGCTGCACGGCTTGAGTGCGCACGTCCGCCGCCGGATCACGACGTACCGCGTCCTCTTGCTGCTGTCCATCATGGTCGCGATCACCGGCGCCGCGTCGGTGAGCGGCGGCATCCGTGGCCCGTTCTGGGTGCTGTACCTGCCGAACGTGCTGTTCGCCGCGTCGACGATGCGGCAGTGGCAGTCGGTGCTGCTCGGTCTCGTCGCCGGTGCCGGCGTCGTCGCGTCGTCCGCGATCGCGCACACGCTCGACATGGGTACGGCGGCCTGGTTCGTGCTCGTCGTACCGGTGTATCCGGCGATCGCGTGGTTCAACGGAACCCTCGCGTCGTCGGTCTGGGCGATGCGATCGCAGGCCAAGCAGGAACGCGACGAGCTTCAGGCTCGCGTCACCGGCCTGTCCCGCGAACTGGCGAAGGCCGCCGAAGGCGACCTCACCGTGCAGTTGGGCGACGCGGACGGCGATCACGCCGCGCTGGAGTTGCTCACCGGCGCGTTCGGGCACACGTTGACGAACCTGCGCTCGCTCGTGGGTCAAATCCGTTCCGGCGGCGAGCAGATCGGTGCCGCGGCCGGCGAGTTGCTCGCGACGGCGGAGGAGCACGCGGCGTCCGCGACGCAGCAGTCGTCGGCCGTGTCCGAGACGACGTCGACGATCGAAGAGCTCGCCGCGACCGCGGCGCAGATCGCGGAGACGGCGGAGGCCGTTGCGCGCTATGCGGCCGAGACGTTGCGGCACGCCGAGGAGGGCCGCTCGGCCGTCGGCGCGTCGGTGTCGGCGATGGACACGATCGCCGAGCGGGTCGACTCGATCGCCGCGCGGACGCTGAGCCTCGGTGAGAAATCCCAGGAAATCGGCCGAATTCTCGAGGTCATCAACGACCTCGCCGACCAGACCAACCTGCTCGCCTTGAATGCGGCGATCGAGGCGGCGCGGGCCGGCGAGCACGGTCGCGGGTTCGCCGTCGTCGCGTCCGAGGTACGCAAGCTCGCCGAGCGGGCGCAGGAGTCGACCGGTCAGATCGCCGCGATCGTCGGCGAGATCCAGGCGGAGACGAACGCGACGATCATCGCGTCCGAAGAGGGCGCGAAGGAGGTCCGCACCGGCAGCGACCTCGCCCGCGGCGTCGTTGAGGCGTTGGAGCGGATCTCGGGCATGGTCGACGAGACGACGACCGCCGCGAAGGAGATCTCGATCGCGACCCAGCAGCAACGCTCGGCGTCGGATCAGGTCGTCGCGGCGATGACGCAGGTCTCGGACGTCTCGCGCCAGTACGCCGTCGGGTCGAAGCAGGCGGCGGCCGCCGCCGCGCAACTCAACGTCCTCGCCGCCGAACTGCGCGCGAGCATCGCCCAGTTCAAGGTCTCCTGACCGGCGCGGCGTCGCGCACCGACGGAGCCGGTTGGCCTACAGGTCGTTCGTCCGAACGCTGTAGTTGAGGGGCGACTGAGCCGATATGTGCAAGGTGTACTGGAGGGGCCGGTGAAGCTGTTCCGCGCGTCCGCGGCGGACGTCGTCGGCGCGTTGCTGCTCCCTTCGCCTCGCGACGGCCGGCACGACACGATGCCGGTGCCGGTGACGGTCGAGGCACAGCTCGCTCACCTCGCCGGCGTGGAGCCGGCTCCGGCTGCGGTCGTCGTCGGCGACGATGCCGACGACACGGCGACGCACGTCGTCGCGACCCCGGTCATCCTCGACTACACCCACCAGCTGTTGCGGGTCGCGCAACTCGCCTCCGTGGGTGCGCTGGTGCTGATCACCCTTACCGCCGTGCTGGCCGCGCGTTACGGCACCGGCGGGCTCGTCGTGCACGAGCTGCCGCTCGCCGGCTGGGGCTTGGCGATGGCGGTCTCCGCGGTCGCCCTCGCGTCGCTGGCAACCGATCCGAGGTCCGGCGTCGTGGTGTCGACCGGGCGTCGCGTCGCCGGCACGATCCTCATGCTCACGCTGCTGGTCAGCGTGTCCGGTGTCGTCGCCAGTGCCGGCGGCGTGGCCGGGCCGGCGTGGGTGCTCGTCATGCCGGTCGTCCTGCTCGCCGGCGCGGTGCTCGGCCCGGTGCTCGGGTTGTCGGTCGGCGCCGGGGCGGCCGCAGGCATCTACGCCGCGGCCGGAATCTCGCACACGCTGACCTACGCCGGTGCCGGCCGGCTCATCGTCATCCTGCCCGCCGCGCCGGCGGCCGGGTGGGCGGCGGGCGCGTTCGGCCGCTTGGTCCGCGAGGCCGCGACGACCGCGGCGCAGAAGCGAGCCGCACTCGAAGCCGACGTACGCCGGATGTCCGACGTACTCGCCGCCGTAGCCGACGGTGACCTCACCCGGGTTCCCGCGCCGGGCGACAGCGCCGACCCCGTCGCGACGAGCCTCGCCGTGGTGTTCGCCGACACGTTGCTGGCGCTGCGCCGGCTGGTCCGGCAGATGGACACCGTCACCGAACAACTCGTGGGCAACGCGGCCGGGCTGGCCGCGACCGCCGAGCAACAGGTCACCGGCGTCGACGCGCAGAGCGCCGCCGTCGCGCAGACGACCAGCACGATCGAGGAACTTGCCGCGACCGCCGGGTCGATCGCGGAGATCGCCGTACGCGTGTCGCAGTTCGCCGGCAGCACCCGGCTCGACGTCGAGTCCGGCGCGCAGGCGGTCGAGGACACGAGCGTCGCGATGGATCAGATCGCGTCGCGGGTCGAGGAGTTGGCCACCCGCGCGGATGCGTTGCGGGAACGGATCGCGCGAGTCGGCCTCACGACGCAGTCGATCGACGAGCTCGCCCGCCGTACGACGATCCTCGCGGTGAACGCGCAGATCGAAGCGGCCCGCGCCGGCGAGCACGGACACGGATTCGCCACCGTCGCGAACGAGGTGAACACCCTCGCCGAACGGGCCCGCACGGCGACCGCGCAGATCGCGCGCATCGTCGCCGAGCTCGAACAAGAAGCGAGAGACACCGCGACCGCCGGCCGCGAAGGGATCGAAGCGGTCGCGGTTGGATCTGCGCTGCACGAGGACGTCGTCGAATCGCTGCGCCGGATTGCGGCGATGGTCGACCATACGACGCAGGCGTCGCGCGAGATCACTGAAGCGACCAGGCAGCAGCGGGTCGCTTCCGATGCGGTCGTCTCCGCGATGACCGATGTCACCGACGCGAGCGCACGGCACCGATCCGGGACGCACGGCCATGCCGCCGCCGCGACCCGGCTGCGCGACCTCGCCGGGGACCTGAAGGCGACGCTGAACCGGTTCACGGTGGTGTCCTGAATGTCGTGGGCCGACGATCCGGAGTTGCTGGCGACGTTCCGCGCCGAGGTCGAGGAACGCGTCGCGTCGCTGTCGGCGGGGCTGCTGCAACTCGAGACTCATCCGTCGCCGCGACAGGTCGTGGCCGGGTTGTTCCGGGACGCGCACACGGTCAAAGGATCGGCGCGGATGCTGGGACTTTCGGGTGTCCTGGCGGTCGCGCACCGCTGTGAGGATCTGCTCGGGGCGATGCGCGACGGCCGGCTGCCGGTCCGTCCGGACGTCATCTCGCTGTTGCTCGCCGCGTGCGACGCGATCACGAACGCGCTGCCTGGTCTCGACGATCCCGTACCCGACGAACACCTGACCGCGATTGCGACTGCACTGGAACGCGTCCTCGCGGGCGACGAGTCGGTCGAGGTGCCGCATTGGGAACCGCACGCGACCGTTGCGGACGACGACGACTTCGACGCTGCTTCGGACTTCGGGCGGCACCGGTCCGCCGACTCGGTACGGGTCGCGACCGCGAAGGTCTACGAACTGCTCGACGTCGTCGGCGAGGCCGAACTCGACGCGCGCCGGGTCGAGCGGGCGAGTGCGGCGCTCGACACCGTGACGGCGGAGCAGTCGCGGTGGCTGCGGATGTTGCGCGACTCGGTCGCCGACGTCGATCCGGACACCCAGCTCGCGCTCAATCGGGTGCTCGCCCTCGGCGACCAGTTGGCCGGCGCCGCTCGTGATTTGCGCGAACTTGTCGACGACGCGCACGGCCGGCTCGCGCTGGTACGTGACGGGGCGATGGGGCTCGCCATGGTGCCGGTACGGCGGGTCGTCGCCGGGTTGCCGCGGGTCGTGCGCGATGTCGCCGCGGCCGGCGGCAAGGACGTCGAGTTGCATCTGGTCGGCGAGGACGTCGAGCTGGACAAGCAGGTGCTCGACGGTGTCTCCGATGCGCTCAAGCATCTGGTCGTCAACGCGGTCGACCACGGTTGCGAGTCCACCGAGGATCGCGTGGCCGCCGGCAAGCCGCCGCGTTCGACCGTCACCGTGACCGCCCGGTCGTCCGGCGGGACCGTCGTCCTCGACGTGAGCGACGACGGCGCGGGCATCGACGAAGACGCGCTGCGCGCGGTCGCTGTACGCCGTGGCCTGTTGCCGGGCGATACGACGTTGACCGGCCCGGCGCTGTGGCAGTTGCTGTTCCAGCCCGCGTTGTCGACGAGCGCGGAGATCACCGAAACCTCCGGACGCGGCGTCGGTCTCGACGTCGTCCGGACCGCGGTCGAGTCGCTCGGCGGCGCGGTCGACGTGATGTCGACACCGGGCGCCGGTACGACGTTCACGCTGACGTTGCCGGTGACGCTCGGAGTGTTGCGCTGCCTGATCGCGCGGGTCGGCGGCGAACGGTACGCGCTGCCGGTGCCCGGCGTGGTCGAGTCGTTGTCGTTGAAGGACGCGACCGTGCATGTCCTGGCCGGCAATCCGGTCGTCGTCCGGCACGGTGCCACGTTGCCGCTGCTCGACCTCGGCGCCGCGCTCGGTGTCGCGGGAGAACGCGCGCCGCGGGCGGCGGTCGTGGTCCGGCACGCGGACCGGCAGGTCGCATGGGCCGTCGATCGGCTCGAGGGCGAACTCGAATTGGTCGTGAAGGATCTCGGCGCGTTCCTCGGCCGGTTGCCGATGGTGAGCGGCGCGACGATCGACGGTGACGGCAGCGTGCTGTGCCTCGTCGACCTGCGCGAGCTGGCGGCGGTCGCTGCCGGTCCGGCCGCGGTCGGCGTCGCACTCCCGACCGGTGCCACCGGCCGGACGGACGACGCACCGGCCACGCGCAAGCCGCGGGTGCTCGTCGTCGAGGACTCGGTCGGCGTGCGCGAGCTGGAGCGCGTGATCCTCGAAGGCGCCGGCTACGAAGTGACGACGGCCGTCGACGGCCTGGACGGTGCGTCCCGGCTCACCGGCGACCCTGCCGACCTCGTCGTCTCCGACGTCGAGATGCCGGGCATGGATGGTTACACGTTGACCCGCACGATCCGGCGTACCCGCGGATGGGAGCAGGTGCCGGTCGTCATCATGACCTCGCGAGGAAGCGAAGACGACCAGCGTGCCGGACTCGACGCCGGCGCGAGTGCGTACCTGCTGAAGACCGAGTTCGATCAGAACCAGCTCGTCGAGACCGTGCGCCGTCTCATCGGGCGTTAGAGGAGAATACGAGCATGCCGACCGTCGTGATCGCCGACGACAGCCCCACCTTGCGCCGGATCGTCTCGTCCGTGCTGACCCGCGAGGGGTTCGAGGTCGTGCAGGCCGAGGACGGGGTCGAGGCGGTGCAGGCGGTGCTGCGCACGATGCCCGACGCGGTCGTCCTCGACGTGCAGATGCCGAGGGTGTCCGGTTACGTCGCCGCGCGGTTGCTCAAGGACGACTGGCAGACCGCGGAAATCCCCGTCGTACTGCTCACGTCGCTCGATGCGGCGAGCGACCGCTACTGGGGCGCGCATGCCGGCGCGGATCGCTATCTCACCAAGGACTTCGAGGCGCCGCAGCTCGTCGAAGCGGTGCGCGAGACGATCGCCGCCGGTGACGCGGCGCGTGGTGGCCGGCCCGCGCTCAAAGCCGATCCGATCGACATCTCCGCCGACGATGTGATGTCGCGCGTGTGCGATCTGCTCGACCGCAAGCTGTTCGAGACCCAGGTCGCGGCGGACGTCACCGCGCTGGCGGCGACGACGCACGGCTTCGAGCACACCGTCGCGGGGATCCTCGACATTCTCAAACGCTTCGTCGACTACGACCTCGCGTCGGTGCTGTTGCTCGAAGAGCGCACGGCGTACGTCGGTGTCGCGCAAGGTACGTCGCAGCAGCACTACACCGAGCACGTGACCGCGGTTGCCGACGCGGCGACGCAAGCGAGCGGGGTCGAGGTGAGCGGCAGCGGCCTCGACGTGAAGCTCGCCGATGTCGACGAGTTACTCGGCGAAGACGACGAGGCCCGGATGTCGACGTTCCTGTCGATGCCGCTCAAGGGCCACGGCGGTCGCATCGTCGGCATGCTCGCGCTGTCGAGCGGCAGCAAGAACGCGTTCGGTGAGACGGCGCTCGCGACGTTGCGGCTCATCGACGGCCCGGCGGCGATCGTGATCGACAACGCGCGGCTCGCGCAGGTCCGTTCGTCGTCTTGACCCAGTCGCCGTGACATAGCCTCGCTGGGTGCCTGATCGGTCGCCGCTCAGTCGATCGGAATATCGGCACGTCGTCAGCCGGTTCGCGACCGGTGTCAGCGTGGTGTCGACGATCCTCGACGGCCGCCGGCACGGCCTGACCGTCAACTCGTTCACGTCGTTGTCACTGGACCCGCTGCTCGCGATGTTCGCGTGCGAACACGATGCGGCGCTGCACCAGCCGTTGATCGGCGCCGGCGCGTGGGCCGTCTCGATCCTCGCTGCCGATCAGCAGTCGACGTCGGCGTATTTCGCGACCCGCGAGCGAACGGGCACCGGACCGGATCAGTTCGACGGCTGGGCCAGCCGGCCCGGTCCGGTCACCGGCGCGCCGCTGCTGGACGGCAGCCTCGCCTGGCTGGAGTTCCGGACCTGGGCGACGTACGACGGCGGCGACCACACGATCGTCGTCGGTGAGGTCGTGAGCATGCAGGCCGGTGCGGACGGGCCGCCGTTGCTGTACTTCCGCAGCGACTACCGCGCATAGAGCCGGCGCTTTCTGCGGCGCGACTCGCCGCTGCCAATCGCGCCGCTGCGTCGCAACACATGATGCAGTTAGACCGTGCAAACGAGTGCGATCCGGGTCGAAGTGATCCGGTTCAGCCTCCTCGTCGTGTTGACGGTCGCGCTGCTCAGCGTCGCGATCCGGCTGGCGTCGCATTCGACTCCGTCGCATCCCGGTGCGCAACCGGGATCGCACCCCACGGCGAGCGCATTGCCCGCCGGATCGGTGCCACCGTCGGCGGCGGCACCGCTCGCGACGACGACGCCGTCGGCGGTGACGACGCCGAACCCGAGCTCGAGCTCGTCGGCGATCGCACCGCAGACGCGGGCCGCCGGCGGCAGCTCGTCCGGACCGACGGCTCAACCGGTGCTGCCGGTGACCGGCTACGACGCGGCGGTCAAGTTGGCGGGACTGTCGATGATCCTGATCGGTGCCGGCGCTCTTACGGTGCGCGCGTCCCGCCGCGAGCGCGGCCGGGGCAGGTTGTACGAATAACTGGCCGAAACGGCGGCCTGGGACCAGTTATCCGTACAACCTTGGCTGCCTTATCGGGATCCATCGGTTCGGGACCAGGACTGGCCGTCCGGTCCGTCGGTGACGGCGACGCCGAGATTCGCCAGCTGCTCGCGTAGCTGATCCGACGCCGCCCAGTCCTTCGCGTCGCGGGCGGCGGCGCGGGCATCGATGAGCTCGCGCGCACCGTCGGGCAGCGCGCTGACGTCGTCGCGCGGCCGGCCGACGGTGCGGGCGAGATCGAGGCCGAGCAGCCGATCTGCCCATGCGAACGTCTCGAACTTCGCGCCCGCCGCGACCGTGTCGTCCTTGTCCAACTCACCAAGCGCGACCAGCGCGGTCGGCGTATCGAGGTCGTCGTCGAACGCTTCGGTCACGCGCGACACGGTCGCCGAATGCATCGGCGCCGACGGCGCCTCGGCCCACTCGGCGACGCGGGTTCGCCAGCGTGCCAGCCGCCGGTCGGCACCGGCCAGCGCGTCCCACGTGAGGTTCATCTGTTGCCGGTAGCGACCGGTGAGGTAGAACAGCCGCACCGCGAGCGGATCGTGACCGCGCGCGACGACGTCGTCGACGAGGACGACGTTGCCGGTCGACTTCGCCATCTTGCGACCCTCGGCGAGCAGGTGCTCGCCGTGCACCCAACGCCGGACCACCTCGTGCCCGACCGCGGCCTCGGACTGCGCGCGTTCGTCTTCGTGGTGCGGGAACCGCAGGTCGATGCCACCGGTGTGCACGTCGAAAGTCTCGCCGAGGAAGTGCAGCGACATCGCCGAGCACTCCACGTGCCACCCCGGAAAGCCGAGGCCCCACGGCGTATCCCACACCATCTGCCGTTGCGATCCGGCGTGCTTCCACAACGCCCAGTCGGCGTGAAATCGCTTGCCGACGTTGAGATCCGCGGCGTCCTGACGGTGACCCGCGCGCAGGTCTTCCAGCCGGTTGCCGGACAGCGCACCGTACGACGGGAACGACCGCGCGTCGAAGTACACCGACCCGTCGTCGCCGACGTATGCGTGATCCGACTCGATGAGCTTTGCGATGAGCTCGACCATGAGCTCGATGCATTCGGAGGCGCGCGGATAGCGGTCGGCGGGATGGATGTTCAGCCGTCCGCAGTCGGTCAGGAACTCAGCCTCGTAATGGCGCGCGATCTCGAAGGGATCGCGATTCTGTTCCCGCGCGGCGAGCAGCATCTTGTCCTCGCCCGCGAGTTCGATGCCGGTGTCGTCGGCGAGGTGGCCGACGTCGGTGACGTTCTGCACGAGCTTCGTCTGCCAGCCGTGCAGCACCTCGCCCGCGCGGCTGATGAGATCGCCGAGCACGAACGTCCGCAGGTTGCCGACATGTTGCGAGCGGTACACCGTCGGCCCGCACGCATACAGCGTGAGTACGCGCCCGCGCGACGGCGCGATGTCTTCGTGCCGTCGCGTCTTCGTGTCGGTCAACCGCAGCACGCGATCCACCCTAGACAGGCTCGGCCACCGGCAGCGCGAGTTGGCGCCGCCGATGCGCGGCAGTGTCGACGGTGAACAACGCGAGCGCGACCCAGACGACGACGAAACCGGCCAGCCGGCCCGGCGGCAAGGGCTCGTGCCGCACCACGACGCCGATCAGGAACTGCATCGTCGGGGTGATGTACTGCATCAGCCCGAGCCGGCTCAGCGGCACCCGTGCCGCCGCGCCCGCGAACGCCAGCAACGGGATCGCCGTGATGACGCCGGCGGTGACGAGCAGCAGGGCATGACCGGCGCCGCGCGTGGTGAACGTCGTCGCGCCGAACAGACCGCCGATCACCACGTAGCCGAGCGCGAGCGGTGTCAGCACCGCGGTCTCGACCACGAGCCCTTCGACCGCAGGCACGCCGACGACCTTCTTCACCAGCCCGTACGTACCGAAGCTCGCCGCGAGAACGAGCGCGATCCACGGCACCCGGCCCGAGTCGACGGTGAGGACGACGACGCCGACCGCAGCGAGGCCGACGCCGGCCCATTGGCCCGGCCGCAACCGCTCGCCCAACGCGACGACGCCGAGCGCGACCGACACCAGCGGGTTCACGAAGTAGCCCAGCGACGTCTCGACGACGTGATGGCTGTTGACGCCCCAGATGTAGACGCCCCAGTTGATCGCGATCAGCACGGCGGCCGCGGCCAGCAACCGCAACGGCCGCCGGTCGCGCGGCAACGTGCGCAGCGAGCGGTTGCGCACCAGCAAGACCAGCCCGACCAGCGCCAGCGACCACAACACCCGGTGGGCCAGGATCTCGACCGCGCCGGCCGGTTCGAGGAGCGGGAAGTACAGCGGGAACAGGCCCCACGCGAGGTACGCGGCGAAGCCGAGCACCGTCCCGCGCCGTACCTCACTCACTCCGCGACGCTACCCAGTGGGTGTAGTGGTGGTGGACCGCGAAGCCGAGCCGCTCGTAGAGAGTGCGCGCGGCGTCGTTGCCGGCCGCGACCTGAAGGTAGGCGTGCCGCGCGCCTTCGCCGGTGGCCCACCGAAGTGCCGCGGCGGAGATCGCACGACCGAGACCGCGACGTCGTGCCTGCGGCGCGACCTCGACCGCGAACAACCCCGCCCACCGGCCGTCGACGGCGACCCGCGCGATCGCGTCGCCGCTGATGGACAGGAACGCGACCCGCGGATGGTTCGCCAGCACCTGCGCCGCTACCGGCGGGAGCGGACCGTTCGCCGTCCGATAACCCGCGAGCCACGCCGCATCCGGCGAAGCCTCGATACGCACCGGCGGCTCGTCGGCGCCGGCCAGCGGCCGCAACACGTGCGCGATCTCGGCGGTCATGACGTCGTCGACGCCGGTGCCGGCCCACCCGCGCGCCGCCAGCAGATCCTCGAGGTCGCCGCGATCGATCGCCTGGATCCGCGCCGGCAGCGACCATTCGCCGTACCAGCTCTCGACCGCGCTCACGGCGTCCGCGACGGGCAGGCCGGGATCGCCGATCGCGAGCGCGGAGTTGGCGCGCGCGGTGAAGCCGCCGGAGGCCCGCATCACCCACCCGCCGAGCGTCTCCGTCTCGAGCGCCCGCCAGCCCGCGGCCGCGATCGTCTCGAGATCGGCGACGCCGATCCGCCGGGCCGGCCCCGGCGGCACCACGCGCCCGGCGGCGATCGCGGCGACCTCGACCTCGGTGACCGAACCGTCGCGGCGGCGTAAGACGAGCACCTCGGGCGAGCGCGAGAGGACGACGCCGACGACTTCGGTCGGCCCGGCCGAGGTGCGAAGGCGGAGGCTGACGGTATCGCCCACGTCCACCTCAGCGATACTAGGAAAGGCGCAATCGTCTGGAGGAGGACCGCACCGTGACCTACGTCATCGCCGAGCCGTGCGTCGACGTGCTCGACAGGGCGTGCATCGAGGAATGCCCCGTGGACTGCATCTACGAGGGCAAGCGGATGCTCTACATCCATCCGGACGAATGTGTCGATTGCGGGGCATGCGAGCCGGTCTGCCCGGTCGAGGCGATCTTCTACGAGGACGACACGCCGGACCAGTGGAAGGACTATTACAAGGCCAACGTCGAGTTCTTCGACGACATCGGCTCGCCCGGCGGCGCGTCGAAGATCGGCAAGATCGACAAGGACCATCCGCTGGTCGCGGCGCTGCCGCCGGACATCAACGAGGGCACGCACTGATCGGCCCGCTCCCGGACTTTCCCTGGGACACCCTCGCCGGCGCGGCCGCCCGCGCCCGCGAACATCCGGACGGCATCGTCAACCTGTCCGTGGGTACGCCGGTCGATCCCACTCCCGCGTTCATCCAGCAGGCCCTCGCCGACGCGGCCGATGCGCCGGGCTACCCGCTGACCGCAGGGACCGAGCAGTTGCACGCCGCCGCGACCGGTTGGCTGCGGCGACGCTTCGGCGTCCCCGACGGCGTCGCCGTACTGCCCGTCATCGGCACCAAGGAACTGGTCGCGTGGCTGCCGACGTTGCTCGGCGCCACGTCCGTCGGCTTCCCCGCCTTGGCCTACCCGACGTACGACGTCGGCGCGCGGCTGGCCGGTGCGCGCGGCGTTGCCGTCGACGCGTTGGTCGTATTGGGACCGCAGCGGCTCGACCTGTTGTGGGTCAACTCGCCGGCCAACCCGACCGGTCGCGTGTTCCCCGCAGAGCATCTGCGCAAGGTCGTCGACTGGGCCCGCGAGCGCGGCTGCGTCGTCGCCTCGGACGAGTGTTATGCCGACTTGTTTTACGACGGCGAGCCGCCGGTGTCGGTCCTGTCGCCGGCGGTGTGCGGCGGCTCGCTCGACGGCCTGCTCGCGGTGCACTCGCTGTCGAAGCGGTCGAACCTCGCCGGCTACCGGGCCGGATTCGTCGCGGGCGATCCGTCGCTCGTCGCGCGGCTGCTCGAATTGCGCAAGCACGCCGGCATGCTCGTTCCGGCACCGGTTCAGGCCGCGATGGTCGTGGCGCTCGACGACGACGAACACGTTGCGGCGCAACGATCTTTGTACGCCGCGCGGCGGTCGGCGTTGCGGCCGGCGTTCGAGCGCGCGGGCTTCCGGGTCGAGGGTGATGCCGGCCTTTACCTCTGGGCGACGCGCGGCGAGCCGTGCCGACGTACCGTCGATTTTCTGGCCGGCCTCGGGATCCTGGTCGCGCCCGGCGAGTTCTACGGCCCGGGTGGCGGCGAGCATGTGCGGGTCGCGTTGACGGCGACCGACGAACGGATCGCGGCCGCCGTCGCGCGGCTCAAGGAGGCATCGTCGTGACCGAGCAGGGCGGGCAACCGCAGGCGCATCTGCATGTCCCGGACGATCGGATCGAGGGCACGTACGCCGACTTCGTCAGCGTGTGGCACAGCAAGGATGCGTTCGTGCTCGACTTCGCGGTGCTCGCACAGCCAGTGACCGCGGCGCAGTTCCTGTCTCGCGTCGTCGCGCGGGTGCGCATCCCGCCGTCACAGGTGTTCGAAATCATGAAGGCGCTGGAGCAGCAGCTGACGGCGTGGGAAGCGGAGCGCGCCGCGGAACCGCCGGCCTAGAGCGTCTTGCCGAACCAGTGCGTCGCGTACGCGTTGTCGTTGTACGCGGGGATCTCTTCCCAGCCGGTCTTGCGGTAGAGCGTCATCGCGGCGTCGAGGATCTCGTTGGTGTCGAGCCGGCCGTGGGTCGCGCCGAGTGCGCGGGCTTCACTCTCGAGCGCCTCGAGGAGTTGCCGGCCGAGGCCTTGGCCGCGCGCTTCGGGTGACAGCCACATCCGTTTGATCTCGGCCGTCTGCGGGTCGAGCAGCTTGACCGCGCCGCAACCGATCGGGGTCCCGTCGTCCGCGCGCACGACCAGGAAGGCGCCGCGTGGTGGGGTGAGCTCGTCGGGGTCGGCACTGACCGAGGCCTTGGGGTCGAAGCCCGCCGGGAACGCGGCGGCGATCTCGTCGAGGTAGAGCGCGACGAGCACCCGCGCCTCGACCGACGCCGCACTCACCGCCTCGATCTTCACGACGCCATCCTCCTTCCCGGCACGTTGTACGGTCTGCTGGTCTCCTAGCTTCTCGTGGACCAGCAGGACGTACAACGTCCCGTGATGCACAGGGGACGCAAGTGTCCACATTTGGACCGGCTTGATGCTCAACATGTGGCCCGAGCGCCAAGTATCTGTGGGTGCGAGCACAGCTTGTCGCCGGCGCTCGGGCCTCCGGCGGCCTCATCACTCGAGCTCAGGCCTTGCGCCGGGTCCCGCGCCATGTCGTTGACGACGCGCTGAACGACGGGGTGCTTCGGCGCCTCTTTCCGAGCGTCTATGTCGTGTCGGGCACTCCTGTCGACCGCCGGCTCATGCAGCGGGCCGCGCTGGCCTACCTTCCGACCGGCGCGCTCTCGCACCTCGATGCTCTCGACGTGTGGGGCTTGGCCGGTCTCAGGACGCCGGCGATTCACCTCACCGTCCCGGGCACGCATCGCGCGATTGCAGATCCGACGTTGGTCGTGCATCGGCGCACCGGACTCCGCGCCGCTCCGCCGGCGATCGTCGAGCGAGAGGGGCTGCGGGTCGTACGCGTGGAGCAGGCGCTGGTCGACAGTTGGCCGCTCCTGCCCGAACTCGACCGCCGCTCTCCGATCATCACTGCGCTGCGAGAGCGCCGTACGACGGCGGCACGGTTGACCGCGGCGCTCGCCGAGAACCCTCGACGTGCCGGCGCAGCGCAGATGCGCCGGCTGGTCGCGCTCGTCGCCGCCGGTTGCCACAGCGAGCTCGAAGTATGGGGACACGATCGGGTGTTCTCGGATCCTCGATTGCCGCACTCGTCCTGCCAGCACCTCGTGTACGCGGCCGGACGTACGACGTATCTCGACCGGTACTTCCCGATCGAGCGGGTCGATGTCGAATTGGACGGCGCCGCGTGGCATGGGCAGCGCGCTCAGCGCGAACGAGACTTGCGGCGTGACGCCGCATTGTCGGCGATGGGAATCATGGTGGTGCGCTACAGCCACCGCAGGCTCACGACCGAGCCCGAGGCGGTAGTCGACGAGCTCTGCGTCATCTTGGCCGGCCGTCGAGCGGCGACGCTTGCGGTGTAGATCCTGCTGGTCGATCCAGTCGGATCAGACCAGCAATTACGACAAGTTAATTGGCGTGCAACGCCGCGTTGAGGCCGCTCCAGGTGCCGGTGCGCGGTCGCGCTTCCAGCGCCCCGGTGACACTGTTGCGCCAGAACAGAAGGTTGTGTGACCCGGCCAACTGACGAGCGGCCACCACCTGGCCGTCGGGCAGCGTCACCTTCGACCCGGCGGTGACGTAGCAGCCGGCTTCGACGACACAGTCGTCGCCCAAGGGGATCCCGATGCCGCTGTTGGCGCCGAGCAGGCATCGCTCGCCGAGCGACACCACCAGCGAGCCGCCGCCGGACAGCGTGCCGATGATCGACGCGCCGCCGCCGATGTCGGTCCCGTCTCCGACGACGACGCCGGCCGAGATCCGGCCTTCGACCATCGACGCACCCAGCGTGCCGGCGTTGTAGTTGACGAAGCCCTCGTGCATGACCGTCGTCCCGGCCGACAGGTACGCGCCCAGCCGGACCCGGTCCGCGTCCGCAATCCGGACGCCGGACGGGACGACGTAGTCGGTCATGCGCGGGAACTTGTCGACGCCGTACACCTCGAGCCGCGTGCCGGCGGAACGCGCGCGCAGCCGTACGTCCTCCGCCGCCTCGGCCGACACCGGCCCGAGCGAGGTCCACGCGACGTTGGTCAGCAAGCCGAACAAACCGTCCAGACACGCCTCGTGCGGCCGGATCAAACGATGCGACAGCAGGTGCAGCCGCAGGTAGACGTCGAGCGCATCGGCCGGCGGCGACGACAAGGACGGGATCGCCGCGAGGACGCGCTCGGTCCGGACAGCCCGCACCTCGTCGCGCCCCGTGGGCACGTCGAGCATCGGCGCGTCGACCGCGCCGAGCAGCGGCGACGGGAACCACGCGTCGAGCACCCGGCCGTCGTCGGCGTACGTCGCCACGCCGGCCCCGACTGCTGCCTCGTCGCGGTAACCCATCAACGCATCACCTTAGGGTGGAGCCGATGATCGACCTCACCCTGCCCGGCGACGCGCTGACCGCGAGCCTTGTCGACGTACCCAGCGTGTCCGGGGGCGAGAGCCGGCTCGCCGACGAAGTCGAGCATGCGCTGCGTCAAATCGAACACCTGACCGTCGAACGCGACGGCGACGCGATCGCCGCGCGCACCGACCTCGGCCGCCCGCACCGCATCGTCGTCGCCGGCCATCTCGACACGGTTCCGATCGCGGACAACCTGCCGAGCCGGCGCGACGGCGACCGGCTGTTCGGATGCGGTACGTCGGACATGAAGGCCGGCATCGCGGTCATGCTCAGGGTCGCGGCCGGCCTCGACGATCCGCGCCACGACGTGACCTGGCTGTTCTACGACAACGAAGAGGTCGAGGCCGCGCGCAACGGCCTCGGCCGGGTCGCGCGCAACACACCGCAGTGGCTCAAGGCCGACCTCGCCGTGCTCATGGAGCCGACCGCGAACCGGATCGAAGCCGGTTGCCAGGGCACGTTGCGCGCGCTGGTCGTCGTCCCGGGCAAGCGTGCGCACTCGGCGCGATCCTGGCTCGGCGACAACGCGATCCATCGGGCCAGTGACGTGCTCAACCGGCTCGCCGCGTACGACCCCCGCCGGGTGGTGATCGACGGCTGCGAGTACCGCGAAGGGCTCAACGCGGTCCGGATCGAAGGCGGTGTCTCCGGCAACGTCGTACCCGACCGCTGCACCGTCATCGTCAACTACCGGTTCGCGCCGGACCGCGACGAGAGCGAAGCGCTCGCGCATGTGCAGGACGTGCTGGCGCCGTTCGAGGTCGTGCCGACCGACTCCTCGCCGGGCGCGCTGCCGCGGTTGGGCGAGCCGGCCGCGGCCGAGTTCATCGCGGCGGTCGGCGGCGAGCCGGTCGCGAAACTCGGCTGGACCGACGTCGCCCGGTTCGCCGCCCTCGGCATCCCGGCGGTCAACTTCGGTCCCGGCGATCCCAACCTCGCGCACACCCGCGAGGAGTACGTCGAGATCCCGCGCATCGGCGAATGCGAGCGGGTGCTGCGCGGCTACCTCGCCGGCTGATTGGGCCGGGATAACTTCGACGACATGGCACAGCCCGTCGACCCCGATCGGCCACCCGAGAACACCGCGGCCGAACGAGCGCCCGAACGCCACCGGCCGGCCCGCGAGAAGCAGCGCGGCCCGGTCACGTTGCGCGGTGCGCAGGCGGTCGAGGGGAGCACGACCGACCAAAGGCTGCTCGACTCGCGCGGGCCGAGCGACTGGGTGCACACCGATCCGTGGCGTGTCTTGCGGATCCAGTCCGAGTTCGTCGAAGGCTTCGGCCTGCTCTCGGAGCTGCCGCGCGCGGTCAGCGTGTTCGGCTCGGCCCGGCTGCGCCCGGACACACCGGAGTACGCGATCGCGGAACGGCTCGGCGCGGCGCTGGCACGAGCCGGGTTCGCGGTCATCACCGGCGGTGGCCCGGGACTCATGGAGGCGGTCAACAAGGGCTGCTGCGAAGCCGGCGGGCTGTCCGTCGGTCTCGGTATCGAGCTGCCGTTCGAGCAGCGGATCAACGACTGGGTCGACGTCGGCCTGAACTTCCGTTACTTCTTCGCCCGCAAGACGATGTTCGTGAAGTACGCGCAGGCGTTCGTCGTACTGCCCGGTGGCTTCGGCACGATGGACGAGTTGTTCGAGGCGCTCACCCTCGTGCAGACCGGCAAGGTGACGTCGTTCCCGGTCGTGCTGCTCGGCACCGGCTACTGGCATGGCCTCGTCGATTGGCTGCGCGAGACGATGCTCGCCGAAGGCGCGATCAACGCGATCGACCTCGAGCTCCTGCAACTCACCGACGACGTCGACGAGGTCGTACGGATCATCGTCGAGGCCAACGCGCAACGGCACGACCGCAACTAGCCGAGACATGGCGACGATCTGCGTGTTCTGCGCGTCGAGCGAACGCATCGACGCGTCGTACGTCGCACTCGCGCGCGACGTCGGCACCGAACTCGCCCGCCGCGGTCACGACCTCGTCAGCGGCGGCGGCAGCGTGTCGTCGATGGGCGCGGTCGCGCGGGCGGCACGGGCCGGCGGCGCGCGCACCGTCGGTGTGATCCCGCATGCGTTGACGCAGATGGAGATCGCCGACCACGACGCGGACGAACTCGTCGTCACCGACGACATGCGCACGCGAAAAGGCGAGATGGATCGGCGCGCCGACGCGTTTCTCACGCTGGCCGGTGGGATCGGCACGGTCGAAGAGCTGATGGAGATCTGGGTCTCGCGCGTCCTGCTCATGCACGACAAGCCGGTCGTCGTGCTCGATCCGGACGGTGTGTTCGCGCCGCTGCGCGAGCAGGTCGACCTGCTGATCCGGCGCGGGTTCGCCCGGCCGTCGGTGCGCGACGCGGTCCAGTGGGTGACGACCGTGAGTGACGCGTTCGACGCGCTCGAACGGCGCAGGCCGGTGCTTCCGCCGGCCGGCGACGAACTGCTCGAAGCCGAACCGGCGGGTCCCGACGAGGGCGGCGGCTAGGCGACTAAGCCACTACGCGAGGCCGCGACGCGCGACCGCGGGCGGCCGGGTGCCGCGGATGCTCGCCACCATGTCCACCACTTGTCGAGTCTCCGCGACGTTGTGCGCGCGGAACACCCGCGCGCCGAGCCACGCGCACACCGCTGTCGTCGCGAGCGTTCCGACCAACCGTTCGGGCACCGGACGGTCGAGGGTCTCGCCGACGAAGTCCTTGTTGGACAACGAAACCAGCACCGGCCAGCCGGTCGCGACCATCTCGCCGAGGCGCCGCGTGACGTCGAGCGAGTGGTACGTGTTCTTGCCGAAGTCGTGACCGGGATCGATCAGCACCGAGTGCTCGTCGACACCGAGTGACACCGCTCGTTCGGCCAGCGACACCGTTGTCGCGATGACGTCCGCGACGACGTCGTCGTACCCGATCCGGTGCGGCCGCGTCCGCGGCATCGCGCCGCCGACGTGCGTGCAGACGAGCGCCGCGCCGTACGACGCGGCGACCGCCGCCAACTCGGGATCGGCGCCGCCCCACGCGTCGTTCATCACGTCGGCGCCGGCGGACAGGCACGCGTCGGCGACTTCGCTGCGCCAGGTGTCGACGCTGATCACGAGATCCGGATGGCGCTCGCGCACGGCCGCGACGAACGGCACGACCCGCCGGATCTCTTCGGCGGCGTCGACCTCGTCGCCGGGACCGGCCTTGACGCCGCCGATGTCGACGAGGTCCGCGCCATCGGCGGCGGCCCGGTCGACGGCGGCGAGTGCCGCGTCGTCGTCGTACGTCGCGCCGCGGTCGTAGAACGAGTCGGGGGTGCGGTTGACGATCGCCATGACCAGCAGATCGTCGGGCCCGAAGGTACGGCGTCGCAGATGCAAGCTCACCGTGACACGATGCCCCATGAGTTCGGGCCCCGTGAGCCGGGCCGTGGAGGTGAACGGTGTTCGTCGTCGAGGTCGTGCTGGGCCTCATCGCGGTGCTGGCGGTCGCCTTGCTGCTCGCCGCGGTCGGCGGCGGGCTGCCGTCGGCGCCGCCCGACAGCGACGACCCCGTCCTTCCGACCGACCGGTTGGTGACCAGCGAGGACGTCGCGAGGTTGCGGTTCCGGCTCGCGGTGCGCGGCTACCGGATGGAGGACGTCGACGCGGCGATGGCCGCCGTCCACGCCGCGCTGCGTGCCGCCGAGACCGAGGACGACTCGAACGCGACGCGCGAGGCCGAGCACAGCGAGGTCGGCGAATGAGCAGCGCACCGGCGGGTAGCGCGGTCGGCGCCGACGGCCGGCTGCGCTGCCCGTGGGCACTGTCCGCGCCGGAGTACGTCGACTACCACGACCAGGAGTGGGGCCGGCCGCTCACGACCGACCAGGCGATGTTCGAACGGCTCACGTTGGAGGCGTTCCAGTCCGGGCTGTCGTGGCTGGTCATCCTGCGCAAGCGCGACGCCTTCCGCAAGGCCTTCGACGACTTCGAGATCGCGACCGTCGCGGGCTACGACGCCAGCGACGTCGAGCGGCTGCTCGCCGACTCCGGCATCGTCCGCAACCGGGCGAAGATCGAGGCGTCGATCGGCAACGCCCGCGCCGCCCTCGACCTCGACGGCGGCCTGCTGACGTACCTGACGAAGGCCGCTCCGCGCGGCCGCCGCAAGGCGCCGCGCACCCTTGCCGACGTGCCGCCGCAGACGCCGGAGTCACAGGCGCTCGCGAAGGACTTGCGCAAACGCGGCTTCCGCTTCGTCGGCCCGACGACGCTCTACGCGTTGTTCCAGGCGACCGGCCTCGTCAACGACCACCTCGCCGACTGCTGCGCCCGCTGAGACCGTCCGACTGCGGCCCTACCGGCCGGTGAAGGTGACCGGCTGCTTGGCCAGGAACGCCGCGGTCGCATTCCGATGGTCGGCGGTACGGCCGCATTCGGCTTGCGCGGCGGCCTCCGTCTCCAGCGCCGCGTCCAGGTCGCTGGTCGCCGCCGATGCCAGGGTCCGCTTGATCGCGGCGTACGCCTGCGTCGGGCCGGCGGCGAGGCGCGCCGCCAACTCGGCAGTGGCGGCCGGCAAGTCGGCAGCGGGGATGACCGCGTTGACCAGGCCCATCTCGAGGGCCTGCGGCGCCGCGACCGGTTCGGCCAGCATGAGCATCGCCGTCGCCCGCCCGAGACCGATCAGTCGCGGCAGCGTCCAGGACGCGCCCGAGTCCGGCCCGAGGCCGACCCGCGCGAACGCCATCATGAAGCTCGCCGTATCGGCCGCCAGGCGCAGATCGCAGGCGAACGCGAGCGATGCACCTGCCCCCGCCGCGGTCCCGTTGACGGCGCAGATCACCGGCTTCGCGAGCCCCGACAGCGCCCGCACGATCGGGTTGTAGTGCAGCCGGACCGTGTCGAGATCGGTCTCGCCGGCAGCGAGCGCGTCCGCGTGCTCGCGCAGGTCCTGCCCGACGCAGAAGGCGCGGCCCTCGCCGGTCAGCACGACCGCGCGGACGTCGTCCTCGGCGGCCCGGCCGAGCGCCTCCAGCAGGGCGAGCTTCATCTCGACGGTGAGCGCGTTCAGCGCGTCCGGGCGGGCCAAGGTGATCGTGGCGACGCCGCCGGCGGAGACGTCGTAACGGATGGTGTCGCTCATGGTTGCCTCCCAGTGATGTGGGGCCCGGCGAGGCAGGCGTCGACGAACCTCGTCGCGCCCGGGGCGAGCCGGGCCGTCTGCTCGTCGAAGTACGCCGCCGCCGCGTCCCCGGGCCACTGCGTCGGCAGCAGGCACCGCGGCAGCCCTGGATCGGTGAACAGGAACTTGCGCCACTCGTGCAGCAGCCGGCTGCGGATCGCGAACGCGCCGTCGTCGGTGACGTCGTCGCCCTCGGCTGCGACGATCGCGTGCGCGTCGACCAGCCAGCGCGAGTACGCCGCGGCGAGGTCACCCGGGTGCCAGAGCCGCTCGACCAACCCGCCGACGTCGCCGTCGTACTCGGCCCGGAAATGCGTCACCGACAGGCCTTCGGCCGCGGCGACGGCGGTCAGCTCGGCGGAGTGCCGCGGCGCGATCCAGTTGTCCGGGTGCAGCTGGCGGTAGCCGAGGTACTCCATCCCGCGCTGCACCCGCTCGCGCTTCACCCGGTCGGGCGAGTGCGACAGCAAGGCGAGCGACCACCGGCCGTCCCAGTCCGGCAGCGGCTGGTGCCGGTAGATGCGCACGGCGGCCTCGTCGAGGCGGGCGCGGGCCCGCTCGGTCAGCGCGTAGCCCGGACCGAGGTCCGTGCCGGCCGGTGTCAGCCAGCCCTGGCGGACCATCCGCGAGACGGCCGTGCGGACCGCCGGGGCGGCGATGTCGAGCCGGCCGAGCAGTCGGACCAGCGCGGCGACCGGCACCGGCCCACCCCGGCCGCGCAGGTGGTCGCCGTACAGGTCGAACAGCGCCGAGCGGGCTTGCACGCGACGCAGGTTATCGAGCCCGGCGGGCTGCGAGGTTGGGTGAAGCCCGGACAATTGCCCCTGCGGTGTGGTTTGTTCGGTAGTTGTGCGTGCCTTCCTCGCCGGCCTCGGCGCCGTCGCGCTCGCCGCGACGTCGCTCGCCGTCGCGGAGCCGGCGCTCGCGACGGCCGCCTCGGCCGTGAACGTCGACTACGCCGACTTCAGCAGCATCGCCGGGATCGCGACGGTCGGCACCACCTCGGTCGCCGGCAGCGCGCTGCAGTTGACGAACAGCACCGACGGCAACCAGGCCGGCGGCTTCTGGCTTGCGAGGCCGATCGACACCTCGCGCGATTTCTCCAGCCACTTCCGCTACCTGACGATCGCCGGCGCCGGCACGGTCGGCGACGGGTTCACCTTCACGATCCAGAACGTCGGGACCGGGGCGCTCGGCTCGTGCGGCGCAGGCCTCGGCTACACCACCTCCGCGTGCGACGCCAGCGCCGCGATCAGCCCGTCCGAGGCGTACGCGTTCGACGCGGCGGCGGGCAACGAGGTCTTCGACGGCAGCGACGGCACCTTGACCGATGCCGGTACGACGTACGCCGACCCGCACGACGGGACGATCGAGCAGGCGTGGGTCGACTACGCCGCTGCGACGCACACGCTGACCCTGTACACCGCGGCCGCGAACGTGGCCAAGCCGGTGACGCCGACGGCGCAGCGCACGATTGCGGATCTGTCGGCGTGGACCGGCTCGACCTACCTCGGCTTCACCGGCGGGACCAGCACCGACGTGCTGGAGCAGGACGTCAAGTCGTGGTCGGTGGACCAACCGCTCGAAGCGCCGGCGTCGGTGACCGCGGTCGCCGGTGCGGCCGGCGCCGCCGCCGGGCACGCGACCGTCGACGTCAGTTGGGATCCGCCCGCCGACGATCCGAACGCGACCCAGGGCACGGTCTACACGGTCTACCGCTCGACGAACCCGTCGACGCGCGGCACCGCGATCGGGACGGTCGGCGCGAGCCCGTTCACCGACGACGCGGCGACCGGCGGCACGTCGTATTACTACACGGTCACCGACACGGCGAACGGGATGGAGTCGCCGGGCACGACGAGCAGCCAGGTCACCGCGGCGAAGACGTTGCCGAGCGCGCCGCTCGACCTCGCCGTCGACTCGACGGTGAGCGGGCCGGCGGTGCCGACCGGCGGCGGATCGGTGACGCTGACGTGGAGTGCACCGACCGATCTCGGTGGCGATGCCAGCGTCACGTACGACGTCTTCCGGTCGGTCAACGGGGCCGATTTCGTCAAGGTCGGCAACGGGATCCAGACCACCGGCTACGCCGACGACAACCTGGACGGGGCCCACTACGCGTACAAGGTCGAGGCGGTCAACAGTCAGGGCGACGGAGCCGACAGCGGCACCGTCACCGCGGACATCGCGACGATCGTGACCGCGCCCGGCGGGCTGAGCGCGACCGCGCCGAGCGATCCCACCCTCGCGGTCGACGGGCAAGGCCGCACCGTGCTGAGCTGGACCGCGCCGACGGACACCGACGGATCGACGGTCGACCACTACACGGTCTATCGCGCGATCGGCGACGAGACCGCGCCGAGCACGTCGTT
>JAICXQ010000015.1 GCA_025980325.1 Frankiales bacterium | reverse complement strand
TACCGCTACTTCGCGACGCCGAAGCGCAAGTTCATCATCGCCGACACCCCGGGGCACATCCAGTACACCCGCAACATGGTGACCGGCGCGTCCACCGCCAACCTCGCCCTCATCCTCGTCGACGCGCGCAACGGCCTCGTCGAGCAGTCCAGACGGCACGCCTTCATCGCGAGCCTGCTGCGCGTCCCGCACCTCGTGCTCTGCGTCAACAAGATGGATCTCGTCGACTACGACGAGAAGGTCTTCGAGCAGATCAAGGCCGAGTTCCGGCAGTTCGCGACCAAGCTCGACATCGTCGACCTCACGTTCGTGCCGGTCAGCGCACTGCACGGCGACAACATCGTGCACCGCAGCGCGAACATGCCGTGGTACGACGGCACGTCGTTGCTGCACCACCTCGAAGAAGTGCACATCGCGAGCGACCGCAATCTCATCGACGCGCGCTTCCCCGTGCAGTACGTCATCCGACCGCAAGCGCAGACCAACCACGACCTGCACGACTACCGCGGATACGCCGGGACCGTCGCCGGTGGCGTGCTCAAAGCCGGTGACGAGGTCGTCGTGCTGCCCAGCGGCCTGACCACGCGAATCGACACCATCGACACCGCGGACGGGCCGGTCGCCGAGGCCTTCTCCCCGATGTCGGTCACCGTCAGGCTGGCCGACGACATCGACGTCTCGCGCGGCGACATGATCTGCCGGGTGCACAACCAACCGCGGGTCACCCAAGACCTCGACGCGATGGTGTGCTGGCTGTCCGACCAGCCGTTGAACGTCCACGGCATGTACGCGCTCAAGCACACGACCCGCAACGTGCGCGCGCAGGTCCGCGACCTCACCTACCGGATCGACGTCAACTCCCTGCACCGCGATGAGACCGCAACCGCGTTGACCCTCAACGAAATCGGCCGGGTCGGCCTACGCACCACGCAGCCGTTGTTCGTCGACGAATACCGGCGCAATCGCACGACCGGATCGTTCCTGCTGATCGACGAGTCGACCGGTGCGACCGTCGGCGCCGGCATGTTGTTGTGAGCACCGAGACGGGCGTCGACGACGCGACGCTGGCGCGCGACCTCGCCACCCGCGCCGGCCATCTCTTGCTGCAACTGCGAGCCCGCATGGGCCACGACGATCCCGACGCGTTGCGCGCGGCCGGCGACCTGCACAGTCACGAGTTCCTCCTGGCCGAGCTCACGGCCACCCGGCCCGGCGACGTCGTACTGTCCGAAGAAGGCGCCGACGATCTGTCCCGGCTCGACGCGGATCGCGTCTGGATCGTCGATCCGCTCGACGGGACGTCCGAGTTCGGCGAGTGCGGTCGCACCGACTGGGCGGTGCACGTCGCGCTCTGGGAACGCGCACACGACGGGCTCACCGCGGCCGCGGTCGCGCTGCCGGCTCGCCGTACGACGTTGTCGACCGACGGTCACTTCCCGCCGGTGCCGCCGATCGGAATGCCGCCGCGGCTCGCGATGAGCCGGTCGCGCCCGCCGTCGTTCGTCGGCGAAGTCGCCGCGCGGGTCGGTGCCGTGCTGACGCCGATCGGATCGGCCGGGATGAAGGCGATGGCGATCCTGCTCGGCGAGGCCGACGCCTACCTGCACCGCGGCCGGATGAAGGAGTGGGACTCGGCCGCGCCCGCCGCCGTGGCTGCGGCCGCTGGCTTGCACGTGACCCGGCTCGACGGCTCCCCGCTCGAGTTCAACACCGAAGAGCGGTTGACGCCCGACCTGCTGATCTGCCAGCAGTCACTCGCCGAGCCGTTGCTGGCCGCCGTCAAGGACATCGTCGGCTAGAGCTCGAGCGGGCCGTTCCACGGACGCGGCGGTTCGCCGGCGATCTGGCGGCGGAATTCGTCGAGGTACCAGCGAGAGAAGTCGATGACGAGCGGCGGCCGGGCCAACGACAGCAACCGCCGTTCCCGGCAGAACTCGTCCGCCTCGTCCATCAATGACGCCAACTCGTCCGCAGCGGCCGCGACGTGATCCGGTACGTGGTAGACGAGGTCGATCGACGTCTCACCGCGAGCGAGCGCGCCATCGACCTCGGCGTCGGGACGCTCGGCCGCGGCGGCATAGCGTCGACCGAGAACGTCGACCAATTCGAGCAACCGCTTCGGCGTGTGCTCGGCGTGGGTGTCCTCGGCCAGCGCGAGCATCGCGAACTCGCGCATGACGTCGTCGTGGTGTTCGCGGCCGGCGGCGAGGATCCGCACCGGCACGTTCAACAGTCGGATCTCGTGCAGCCCGTCGGCACCCGCCGGGTCGTAACGCCCGAGCGGTGATCCGTGCGGCTCGGCCGCTTCGCGCGTCGTCATCGCGGCGCCTCGTCCGACCACGACTCGGCGCCTTCCCATGGATCACGGTCTCTGCTCAGCGTGAACCACACCGTCTTCCCGCCGTCGGACAGCTCGGTGTTCCACTCGTCGGCGAGCCGGCTGAGCAACAACAGCCCACGCCCCGTGGTCGCGCTCTGCGATCGCGGCCGCATCGCCGGGGCGACGATCGACGCGTCGGTGACCGCGACCCGTACGCCCGACTTCGTCTGCTCGACCGTCAACCGGATCGGCGACCGCGCATGCAACAGCGAGTTCGTCACGACTTCGCTGGTCAGTAGCTGCGCCACATCGCTTAGCGCACCGAGATCCCAATCGTCGAGCATCGCGCGCACGTGCCGCCGCGCTTCGACGGCGGAACGGGCAACCGGCGGCAACGCCCAGCTAGCCGAGATCGCGGTGGTGCCCGTCATCCGGCATATCGTGGCACGCGCTGCGCGGATGAGCTAGTCCGCCCGGTCTACTTCGAGGCGCGTGTTGACAGCATCAATCGCCCATGGCGGACAGTACGGCACCGACCGCATCGTCTAGTGCGATCGTGCTGGTGTCGATGACGACATCCGCGTCGGCGGGCGGCTCGTAAGGATCGTCGATGCCGGTGAATCCAGGAATTTCACCGGCCCGGGCGCGTGCGTACAACCCCTTCACGTCGCGCGTTTCGCACACGTCGATCGGTGTCGACACCCAAACCAGGACGAAGCTGCCCGCACCGGCCGCGGCCTCGACCGTACGGCGCACCCAGCGCCGGGTCTCGTCGTACGGGGCGATCGGCGCGCAGACCGCGACGCCGCCGTGCTTCGCGACTTCGGCCGCGACCCAGCCGATCCGGCGGATGTTCGTGTCCCGATCGTCGCGGGAGAACCCGAGGCCGCGGGACAGGTGCGTGCGCACGACGTCACCGTCGAGCAGGGTGACCGCATGGCGCTCTACCAGCCGCGCGACGAGTGCGCGCGCGATCGTCGACTTGCCCGACCCGGACAAACCGGTGAAGAACACGACCCGGCCACCCGATGCCGGTTGCCCGACGGTCGATACCTCGATCCGCGCCTTGGCCGACGAATACGCCGCGGCGAGGTCGTCGGCCCGGTCGATCGCGTCGGCCGGCGTGAACGGGACGTCGACGACGGCCGATGCCACCGCGCGCCATGCATTCGCCCAGACGACGAACCGTGCGTCGTCGACCCGGACGCCGCCGGTTGCCAGCAACAGGACCGCATCCGGCGTCGGCAGCGAACCGACCGGCAACTGCTCGGGTACGGCGACGACGACCGGAGCATCGGTGCGCACCGAGGCCGGCGACGGCCACGGACTCGGGTGGATGAGTCGGACCTGGCCGTCGACGTGACGGGCGACCTCGTTGCCTTCACTGTCGAGATAGACATCCGCCGGCGGCAGGGAAACGGGATCGAGCAGACCGAGGACAACCTGATGCAACCGGGCAAGCTGCGCGTCATCGAGCGTTAGCCTGCGAATCATGTCGCCGATCATGCACGAGTGGGGCGTATCGGTGACGCATAAGCCCAGGACGCGCATGATCGCGGCCGCGGTCGTGGCGGTCTTCGCCGTGCCGGCCTCGGCGCTCGCGGCGACCAGCGGGCAGTCCGGCGTCTCGGTGACGCCGGTGCCGGGCGATCGGTTCGCGTCGAAGAGTGGTACCCACCTCGAACTCGGTGTCGTCACTCCGGGCACGCCGCTCGACGACCGCATCCGCATCCTCAACGTCGGCTCCGACGAAGCGACGATCGACGTCTATCCCGCCGACGCGATCCCGGCGTTGAACGGCGGCTTCGGCTTCAGCGCGAAAGGCCAGCCGACGCACGACGTCGGCTCCTGGATCCGGATGGCCGCAAATCGGTTGCAATTGCCGGGAAACTCCTCGACCGTCGTCCCGTTCCGGCTCGTCGTCCCGGCCGGTGCCGGCGGCGGCGAGCACGTCGGCGGCATCGTCGCCGAGCCCGTGACGACGAACAGCAGCGACGGTGTGCAGACGAAGACGCGATTCGCGATGGCCGTGTACCTGACGGTGCCCGGTCAACCGACCAGCAGCCCGGTGCCCGGTGGGCCGTCGCCGGGCGGCGGTCACGGCAGCACGCCACCGACGACCGTGACCGTCACGAAGCTCACGGTGAATCCGAACGGCCGCAAGATCTGCCCCCGGGTGAACTACGCAAATCCGACCGGCGACGTCATCGATCCGTCCGCGCGGCTGACGGTCGACTCGTCGCTCGGTTTGGGTACTCGCCGGGTCACTGTCGACCGGCTGGGCGCGCTGCTGCCGGGCGCGAGCGCGACCGTCACCATGCCGTGCGTGCGCGGCGTACCGCCGGGACCGGACACGGTGCGGCTCACTTTGACGTCGCCGCAGGGAACGACGACGACGACGAAGGACGTGTTCGTCGACGGCTGGCCGTTGTTCTTCGCGTTGTTGTTCTTGTTGATCCTGTTGGTGCTGATCGGGTGGGAATTGTGGCGCCGTCATCGCGCTCGCCAACGTGAACTCGAAGCGTTGCGCGCGGCAGTGGCTACTCCATCTGCTTGATCTCTAGTCATTTCTAACTAGTGATCAAATGGCTCGGCTAGGCCATGAGCCTCGTTCGTTCGTCTCCCGATATCACCCGGGAACGCTTCTGTGCCTAGTCACTCTGCGCGTAGCCGCGCAAGGAGGTCGTCATGTTCCGCTCCACCCGCAGCCGGCTCGTAGCCGCCGGTGTTTCTGGTGTCGCGCTGGCGTGCACGCCGCTCGCGGCGTTCGCGGGTTCCGGAACGGGGACCGTGACGACGACCGTCACGGCGACCGCGACGAGCGGCGCGCTGACGATCGCCGGCACCGGCGTGGCAGTCTCGGTGAGCACCGCGCCCGGGACCTTCAGCAACTCGATCGGCGCCACCGTCCTCACGATGAGCGACCTGACCGGTACGACGAACGGTTGGAGCGTCACCGCCACCTACAGCGACCCGGTTGTCGGCACCGGTCTCGGTGCGTCGAACGTCGAGGTGAGCACCGCGAACGTCGTACCGGATCCGCTCGGCGGCGTCCTGGCGACGAACGTGGCGACCGTGACCGACCAGCTGCTGACGACGCCGGTGACCGTGCTCAGCACCGGAGCCAACTCCGGCTCGGGTGTCACTGCGGCGACGGCGACCGTCAAGGTCCGGGTGCCGCAGACCGCGCAGACCGGCAGCGTCTACGGCGGCGTGGTGACCTACACCGTGGCGAGCGTCCGCTAGTAGACCAGCGCCTGGGCACCGTCGGCGAGCGCTTCGGCGACGAACGTCTGCGCGCCCGCGATCCGCACGCCGGGCAGTACGTCGTCGGCAGTGATCTCGCGTCGGGCCGCGCACTGCGTGCACAACGTCAACGTGCCGTCGGCCAGCACCGCGTCGCGCATCCCGTCCAGCGGCGCGGAGTGTGCCAGCTCGAACTCCTCGGCCCGCCCCGGCAACGCCAGCCACGACGCCTCGCCGGTCAGCCATAGCGACACCTCGGCGCCGCTGGCGAGAGCGACCGACGCGACGGTGAACGCCTGCGCGCACCGCTCGGGGGCCTCGGCACCGCTGGTCAGCTTGACGACGAGGGAACGGCTCATCGGCCGAGCGTAGATTGCCCAACGTGGACTTCTCGATCACCGACGAACAGAAGGCGTTCCGGGCCAGCGTCCTCGACTGGGCCGGTGATGTCGTCGCACCGGGCGCATCCGAACGCGATCGCGACGGCCGCTGGGATCCCGGCGTCTGGAAATCGTTCGCCGACTTCGGTCTCGCCGGGCTGCCGGTGCCCGAGGAGTACGGCGGCGGGGGCGCGTCCATCGTCGACTGCTGCCTCGCCAACGAGGCGATCGCCGAGGGCGGGCACGACGGCGGGTTCAACCTCTCGCTCGGCGCGCATTGGGTGATCGGCACGGTGCCGATCTGGCTGCACGGCACCGAAAAGCAGAAGCGCACGTACCTGCCGAGGCTGTGTGACGGAAGCTGGATCGGCGCGTGGGCGTCGACCGAACCCGAGGCCGGATCGGATGCTGGGGGGCTACGGACGACGGCGGTTCGCGACGGCGACGAGTGGGTGCTCAACGGCACGAAGATCTTCATCACCAACGGCCCGATCGCGCAGCTGTGCACCGTGCTCGCGAAGACGTCCGACAAAGGCGCGACCGCTTTTCTCGTCGAGACCGACAATCCGGGGTTCCGGGTCGGCCGCGAACTCGACAAGATGGGCTGCCGATCGTCACCGACCGCGGAGATCGCGCTCGTCGACTGCCGGGTGCCGGCCGACGCGGTGCTCGGCGCGCAGGACGAAGCGTTGTGGCGGATCGCGTTCGAGTGCTTCGACTGGGAGCGCACGGTCATGATGGCGAGCGCGATCGGTGGCATGCAGAGCACATTGAACGCCGCGATTCGCTACGCGAAGCAGCGTCATCAGTTCGGCCGGCCGATCGCGCATTTCCAAGCGATCGCACACAAACTCGCCGAGATGAAGGTCAAGCTCGAAGCCTGCCGCACCGCGGTCTACCGTGCTGCGTGGTTGAAGCAGGAGGGGCATCCGCATCAGATGGAGGCATCGATCGCGAAGTTCATGTGCGGCGAGATGTCCGTGCAGAACGCGCTCGACGCGATCCAGATCCACGGCGGCTACGGCTACCTGCGCGACTTTCCGGTCGAGCGCGCGTTGCGGGACGCGAAACTCGGCTCGATCGGCGGCGGGACGTCGGAGATCCAGAAGCTCATCATCAGCCGGCTGTTGCTGGAGTAGCGCGTACGCTCGCTCGCGTGCACGAGTTGCTCGAGCCGTTCGCGGCGTTCGTCGGCACCTGGCGTGGTGAAGGCGTCGGCGGTTACCCGAGTCTCGACGGCGACTTCCGCTACGGCGAGCAGATCGTGATCGCCGACTACGGCAAGCCGATCCTCGCGTTCAGCAGCACGTCGTGGTCGCTCGACGACGACCGACCGCTCGCCCGGCAGGAGGGTTTCTGGCGACCGACGTCGGACACCGATCTCGAGGTCGTGCTCGCGGTCGCCTCGGGTGTCATCGAGATCCTCTACGGCCGGCTCGTCACCGGCCCGGCCGGTGCGCACATCGAGATGGCGACCGACGTCGTCGCCCGTACCTCGACCGCCAAGGAAGTCACGGCGGAGAAGCGGATGTACGCGGTTCGCGCGGACAAGTTGATGTACGCGGTCGACATGGCCGCGGTCGGGCAGGAGTTGGCGCCGCATCTATCGGCCGCGCTGGATCGGGTCAGCGACTGACGGCAGGCAGCTGCGCGGCCAGGTGCCACGAACGTGGCCCGCGGGCGACGTCGAGCGCGTCGCTCCACGGCACCGGCCGGGCCATGTAGAAACCCTGCGCGACATCGGCACCGAGCGCGCGCAACGCGAGGTACTGCGCGGGCGTCTCGACGCCCTCGGCGATGACCCGCAAGCCGAGGCTGCGGGCAAGCTGCAGGATCGTCTGCACGACCGCGAGCGCATCGTCGTCCTGCGGGATGCCCGCGATGAAGCTCTTATCGATTTTCAGCTCGTCGACGGGGAACGCGCGCAGGTACGCGAGCGACGAGTAGCCGATTCCGAAGTCGTCGATAGCGAGCCGCACACCCAGCTCGCGCAGCCGCCGAAGCCGGCGCATGTTCGCTTCCGAGTCCTGCATCAGCACGTTCTCGGTGATCTCCAACGTCAGCCGTTGTGCGGCCAGGCCCGACGCGTCGAGCGCATCGCGGACGTGCTCGACGATGTTCGGATCCGCGAGCTGGCGACCGGAGAGGTTGACGTTGACCCAGCCCTCGCCCGGCGTGCCGTCGGCGGCGGTCCACCGGGTGATCGCCGCACACGCCTCGCGCAGCACCCACGCGCCGATCGGCACGATCAACCCGGAGTCCTCCGCGACCGGCACGAACTCGGCCGGATCGAGCAGGCCGAACTCCGGATGCGACCACCGCAGCAGCGCTTCCATCCCGACGACGACGCCGTTCGCGAGCTCGACGATCGGTTGGTACTGCAGGACGAACTGATCGGTGTCGAGAGCGTGCCGCAAGGCGGCCGACAGTTCCAGCTGCCGCATCGCGGCCGCGTGCATCGCGGGCTGGAACAGCTGGTAGCGCCCGCCGCCGGCAGCCTTCGCCCGGTACATCGCCACGTCCGCGTTGCGCAGCAGATCGCCCGCGCTCATGCCGGTCGCGTCGACCGCGATGCCGACGCTCGCCGTCGCAGTCACTTCCTGGCCGCCGATCACCATCGGCGTACCGAGCGTTTCCAGCACGCGGACGGCTTGCTGCTCCGCGCGCCCCTCCGGACAGTCCTCGAGCAGGATCGCGAACTCGTCGCCGCCGAGGCGCGCGACGGTGTCGCCGAGACGGACCGCGTCTTCGAGCCGGCGGGCGACCTCGACCAGCATCTCGTCGCCGACCGCATGGCCGAGCGAGTCGTTCACGAGCTTGAACCGGTCGAGGTCGAGCAGCAGTACGACGGAAATCCCGGCGCCGAATCGCCGGCCGAGCGCGTGCTCGACCCGGTCGTTGAACAACGCCCGATTCGACAAGCCGGTGAGGCTGTCGTGGAACGCCTGGTGGCGAAGTTGCGCGTCGAGCGCGTTGCGATCGGTGACGTCTTTGACCGCCACGAGCACCGCGTCGCGGCCGGCGAACGTCAGCCGGTGCGAGGTGATCTCGACGTCGATGATCCGGCCGTCGGCGAGCAGGTGTCGCCACGAGTCGCCGTCGGAGCGACCGCCGCTGCCGTTAGCGATCCCGTCGAGCAGCGGGGCGATGTCTTCGCCCGGCCGGATGTCGGTGATCTCCATCCGCAGGAATCGTTCCCGGCTGTACCCGTAGTGGCGGACGGCCGCATCGTTGACCTCGAGGAAATGCAACGTCACCAGGTCGTACACCCACATCGGCTGCGGGTTCGCCGCGAACAGCAGCCGGAAGCTCGCCTCGCTGTCGGCCAGTGCCTGCCGCGCCCGCGCCTGCTCGGTGACGTCGCGGGCGATGGCCGCGAACGCGGCGACGTGGCCGTTGCCGTCGTGAATCGGCGACAGCGACAGCGAGACGTCGACGAGGCTTCCGTCGCGTCGCCGGCGTTGCGTGTCGACCGGTGCCAGCGGCTCGCCCATTCGGGCGCGGCGCATGAGCTCGTCGAGTTCGCCGAGCCGTTCGGGTGGCACCAGCCGCCTGATGTCGCCGCCGATCATCTCGGCGGCGGTGTATCCGTACATCCGTTCGGCGGCGCCGTTCCACGACAGCACCGTGCCGTCGAGGTTCTGTCCGAGAATCGCATCCGACGACGACTCGACGATCGCGGCGAGCTGCCGTCGTACGTCTTCGGAAAGGTGGCGTTCGGTCACGTCGCTGTAGTTCACGACCACGCCGTGCACGGCCGGTTCGTGCATCAGGTTGCGGGCCCGCGCTTCGCACCAACGCCATTGGCCGTCGGCGTGCCGCACGCGGATCTCGACCGTCGCGGTCGCGTCCGGTGTGTCGAGTGCGGCCAAGGTTCGGTGCGCCGCTTCGAGGTCGTCCGGATGTACGTAGTCCATGCCGTTGGTGCCGACCCGCTCGCTGGGGTCGTAGCCGAACACCTCGCGGATCGACGGGCTGTCCCAGCGAATGACGGCGCCGGCATCGATGACGGAGATGACGTCCGACGACTTCTCGACGAGCGCGCGCCACCGTTGCTCGCTGTGCCGTACGGCGGCTTCGGTGGCGAGCAATCGGGACGCGACGAGCGACGCGCATTCACCGACGAGCAGGCAGACCGGCAACGCGTACGACAACCCGCCGGCGACGGTGCCCAGGTCGTGCAATGCGAGGCCGGGCGCAAGGTACGCGATCACCAGCAACGGCGCCGATTTCACCGACGTCCCGCTCGGGTGCATCAACCCGATCCATACGTAGACGACGAAGAAGAACGCGTCGTAGCGCAGGCCGTTGTTTCCGGCGAGCAGGTTGTGCAGGCTGATCAGCGCGAACGCGAGCGGGATGAGCCACAACGACGAACTTTGCCGCCAGCGTTCCCACGGCAGGCACCCGATGACGATGCCGGCGAGTGCGGCGATCAGGCCGACCGCGACGAGCCCGAGCGGATGGACATGCGGTCCGGCCGGCGTCAGTGGCGCAAGTGCGCTGACGAGGAATCCGCACAGGCAGAAGAGCACGCTGGACAGCAGGCCGGCCATCTTGGCCGTGCCGAACTCCGGCAGCTGAACCCGCGGCCTGTGAAAGCGCGGCATCCCCCACCGTCCATGAGCATTCGGCACATTCGAGTCGAGCGCCGTTCGGCATTTATCGACCATCTACAAGGTGCAGGCCAGCTTTCCGGAAGGTAACTGTCGCAACGGATGACCTGACCTGGCCCGGACGGCGCCCGGCGGTGGCATATGGCCTAGCCCGAACAGATCACATAGGCGGGGAGTGCGTGTGCCGTTGCGTGATCCGGTGGGCGAAGTAATCCGGGGCGGCGTGCGCCAGCATGGTCTCGCCGAGGTCGGTGCGCTCGCCGCTCACCCACATCCGCGGCCAGCCGCGAGCGGCGACGTAGCCACCGGCCGCGGCACCGAGCTTCCGCCCGATGCCCTTCCGACGATGGTCGGGCCCGACGTACAGCTGATGGATCTGTCCGTTCGAGGGCCACCATCGGATCGCGGCGACCTGCGCGTCGCTGCGGATCGGCATTGTCGTGAACGTCGCGTTGTCGACGACGGTGCCGTCCGCGAGGTCGCCCGTCGCGTACGCAACGAGCACCATGGCCGGTGGTTTGGCTGCTGTCTCGGGCACTTCGACGTACCACAGCGGCGGCGCCGATCCGGCGAACGCCGACGATACGACGATGCTGGTGACCCGACCGCCGGAATCGATGTGCGCTGTGATGATGGGCGGGCGCGGCGGCTCGCCGTCGAGGTCGACGAGGGTTCCATCCGCGTGCTCGTCGCCGGGAATGACCAGCACCTCGTGCGCACCTGGTGGAGACGCCGCCGGGCGGCGCCCCCACCAGATGCCGTGCATCAACGAGCGTCGCGGGACTCGCGCCGGCGACGACCGGCGACCAGGAGCAGGCCGCCAACCATCAGCGCACCTGCACCGGACTCGGCCTCCATCCCCGACGCCTGCCCGGTCATGGCAAGCCGGTCACCTAGTACATGCGGCGCGACGACAGTCACCTTCACAGTCGCGATGTCGGTGCCACCCAACGCGTTGCGCACGCCGTAGCTGAACGCGTCCGTGCCGGAGAAGCCGGTGTTCGGGGTGTAGGTGATCGTGCCGTCCGGGTTCGCCACCGCCTTGCCGTGCAGCGGCTGCGTGACCGAGTTGATCGTCAGTGGCGAGGACACGGCCGTGTCGTTGCTCAGAACCTTGATGACTGTCGCCTTGTCTTGCGCCGTCGTGGTCGTGTCGTCGACGGCGATCGGCGGCAGCGGCGCGAGTTGGACGCCGACGTCGTACTCCTTGCCCGCCTGCGCGGCCGTCGTGACTGCCGGCACCTTTGCCGTGAGGGGCCCGCCGAGCGCGCCGTAGCCGGCCGGCGTCGACTTCTGCGTCACGACGAAATTGCCGCCCTGATAGACCCCGGGGAACTGCAGGTGGCCCTTGCTGTCGGTGGTCGCGCTGCCCAGCGTGGTCGAACCCTGACCGAGTGCGAACTTGGTGTTGGCGAGCGGCTTCCCGGTCACCTTGTTGGTCAGGTTGAGCCCGATCGTCCGCCAGGTGCCCGGGATCTGGATCGTGATGTTGTTGGTGCAGATCCAGAGGTTGGTGAAGTTCGAGCAGCCCGTTTGCATCGGCGGGATGGCACGCGGGCTCAACTTGGCGGCATCACTGACGCTTATCAGCGGGGTGATCGGCGGAAGGCTCGTTGAGATCGTGTCGGTGACGTCGGCGGGCGCGACGAACCCGCTCGGCAGCTCCGAATGAGCGGCGTCGAAGGCGATCGTGAACGGTTGGTTGATCTGCAGCGGGTCGAGATTCCCGCACGGCGTCAACGGGTCGGTGGGACCGGAGGAATCGTTCTCACAGGTCGTGGCGAAGTCCGGAGTGGGTGAGTCGTCAATCTGCGTCTGGTGAAACGTGAACGTGACCTTGCTGAGGTCGGGCGTGGTGCCCTCCGGGAAGGTGCCCGGCATCGCCTCGACGTGCACGACCTCCTTGCCGGACCCGAACTGCGGATTCGTCGGGTCGCCGACACCGGGGATCGGCAGGAAGCCTTCAGGCGCCTGGCGGGGACTGACGCCCCGCGTGCTCGCGCTTTGAAACGCGGTGAGCGCCTTCTGGTAGAGCGTCGTCGACGGGGCCGGCACCGGATGCCCGGTCGACGCATTGGCCGTACCGGCGAAGCCGATCGTCGAGATCGCCGCTGCCGAAACGACAGTGATGCCCGGCTTCACCCAGCCGGGCGTGGACATGCTGAGGTGTTGCATCGCAGCCCCCGTCCCCGTGCACGGCTCCCCTGCAGAGCCGTATCGCAACGTAGCTACTCCGACCGGGTGAGCGTGGGGAAACGCCCAAATCTCAGCCGACGCGTTGCGGAGGTACTCCCTCGTCGCCGTAGCTGAACAGCGGGGCCGAGCGGTCGCTTTCCAGCAGTCGCGAGATGTGCGCCGGCGGTTGCGGCGTGGTGAAGAAGTAACCCTGGGCGAGGTCGCAACCGAGCCGGCGCAGCGCGCGGAGCTGGTCGAGGTTCTCGACACCTTCGGCGATCGTGGTCAGCCGCAGCGCGCGGGCCATGCCGGCGACCGCGGCGACGATCGCGGAGTCGTCGCCGTCGACCGCGAGGCCGTCGACGAACGACCGGTCGATCTTCACCGCGTCGACCGGAAGTCGCTTGAGATACGACAGCGACGAGTAGCCGGTACCGAAGTCGTCGACGGCGAGCCGCACCCCGAGTTCGCGCAACGACGACAGCGCCGTCACCGCACCTTCGGCGTCTTCGAGCAGCGCGCTCTCGGTGATTTCCAAGCCGAGCTGCGATGCCTCGACATCGTGGCGGCGCAACGACGACGCGACGAGCTCGACCAGGCCCGGGTCACCCAACTGCCGCGCCGACAGGTTGACCCACACCGCGAGCGCCGCGCCGTCGTAACGCGCCGACGACCAGGCCGCTGCTTGGGCGAGCGCGATGTCGAGGACCCACGCACCGATCCCGGCGATGAGACCGGTCTGTTCGGCGAGCGGGATGAACTCCGCCGGCGGCACCAGGCCGCGTTCGGGATGATGCCAGCGGACCAGCGCCTCGACGCCGGTCACGTGGCCGCTGCGCAGGTCGACCTCGGGCTGGTAGACGACCCGGAACTCCTGCTCGGTGAGCGCGCGGTGCAGGTCGTTCGCGGTTCGCAGCCGGTTGACCGCGGTCGCCCGGTAGTCCTCGACGAACAGTTCGCTGCGGGCGCGACCCCGATCCTTCGCCCGGTGCAACGCCGCGTCCGCGTCGCGGAGCAACGTCTCCGCGGTGGCCAGCGAGCCACTCGTGCCCGACAACGCAATGCCGCTCGACACGCTGACGAACACTTCGTCGCCGTCGAGCTGGAACGGCGTCGACATCGTCGAGTTGATGTGGTCGGCGATCGCGAGCGCGTCGGCTTCACCGGTCACGTTCGGCACCAGCAGGCAGAACACGTCGCCGCCGAAACGCGCCAGCAGGTCGGTCGGACCGGTGACGCTCTTGAGCCGGTCGGTCACGAGTCGAAGCATCAAGTCGCCGGACGCGTGCCCGAACGAGTCGTTGACCAGCTTGAAGTGGTCGAGCCCCAACAGCAGTACGGCGACCTGATGCGACTGGTCGAGGGTCGCCTCGATCGACGTGCCGAGGGCGTCGACCAGCACCGCGCGGCCGGGCAGGCCGGTCAGTGCGTCGTACAGGCTGGCTTGCGCGAGTTGCTCCTCGACCGCGCGCTGCTCGGACAGGTCGCGGGTGATCGACGAGTAATAGTCGATCGACCCGTCCGGTCGCCGGTGTGCCACGACCACTTGTGACACGGGCACTTCGGAGCCGTCGGCGAGCAGCAGGTCGACCTCGCCGGTCCAGACCCCGACCCGGTTGGCGGTGGGCAACGCCTCGCTGATGAAACGGGCCCGCGACGACGGCGCGTACAGATCGATTGCTTGCAGTTTCAGGACTTCTTCGTCGGTCGCGACGCCGAAGCGCGCGCGCGCGGCCGCGTTCGCGTACGTCAACCCGCCCTGGTTGTCGACCATCGCGACGAGGTCGGGTGTCGCTTCGAGGATCTCGCCGAAGCGCCGCAGATCGGCGATCGCCGTCGTCTCGTCGGTGACGTCGACGGTCGAACCGACCCAGCTCGCGACCGCACCGTCGGCGTCGAGCAACGGCCGCGCGTCGACGTGCATCCAGCGCACCGATCCGTCGTCCATCCGGCGGATCCGGAACGTCACGTGAACGTCGGTCTTCGCCTCCGCCGCCGCGCGCCAATGGGTCTGGAGCAGCGGCATGTCCGGCTCGTACACGAGCCACGCGCGCGCGTCGCCCGCCGCGGTGGTCGGATCGCCGGTGATCTCGGTCAACTTCGGGTTGACGTAGAGCCGGCGGCCGGCGTTGTCGATGTGGAAGATCCCGGCCGGCACCGTCTCGGCCATCATCCGCAGCCGCGACTCGCTTTCGGCCAGCATCGCCGTCGTCGCGGCCAGCCGCTTGCGGTCGCGGCGGCTCACCCCCAGGATCGCGGCCAGCACGATGACCGCGGCGAACGCCACCACGGTGATCGTGACCATGTGCTCTACATCGCCTTCTGGGTGATGAAAGTTCACAAGAGAACGCGAAGCCCCCGGCGGCACCGCGCCGCCGTGAGAAGCGTACGGCGAGTGAGCGGGCGATTACGGGCAGGTCGCAGTAAATGGCTAGCCCGGACTAGGCACGATCGTCCCGTAAAGGTAAGGTCTCGTCCGCAATGTCGGAATCACGCTGAGTCCGGTCAAGATCACGCCCCCATCCGCCGAGACATCAAGAGCCCGCTTGCGTCACACGAGTCACAGGGGCACCTGTGGCCACGATGGTTGTCAGAACCTGGAGGGAACCACGATGCTCGTCGCGCGCCGCATTGCCGCTGTCGGTCTCGTCGGCGCCCTCGGGTTCACCTCGTTCGCCGCCGCGGGAGCGAGCAAGCCGGCCGCGCCGACCGCGGATTGCGCAGCGATCGCGATCGGTAGCCAGGGACCGGCCGTGAAGACCCTGCAGCGTGCCGTCGGCGCGAGCCCGGACGGCGACTTCGGCCCGCTGACGAAGAAGGCCGTCACCGCGTGGCAGAAGGCACACAAGCTCAAGACGACCGGCGTGGTCGACGCGGCGACCTGGAAGGCGCTGCCCGTCGCGGTCGCGGTCGCCGCCTGCGGCCAGCAGGTCAAGGGCAGCGGCGTCACGACCACCTGCACGACGCTGCAGCGCAACACCGTCGGCCCGGCCGTTGCCGTGCTCCAGACCGCGGCACGTGCCGCGGGCGCTCGTCTCACCGTCGACGGGATGTTCGGCGATCAGACCCGGGGCGCGGTCGTCAAGCTGCAGGCCGCGCGCAAGCTGCCCGCGACCGGCGTGGTCGATGCCGCGACCTGGGCCGCCCTCGGCCTGATCGGCTCGCCGGCCTGCGTTCTCGCGTCGGCCCCGGTCGCCGTGGTCAAGCCCGCGCCAGCCCCGCCGGCCCCGCCGGACGCCGCCGCGCAGGCCGCCGCGCAGGCCGCCATCCGGGCTCAGGTGCGCAAGCTCGCCGCCGTTCTGCCCTCGAAGGCCGGTACGACGGCGAGCCCGATCGCCCAGAAGGCGGTGGCGTTCGCCAAAGCGCAGACCGGCAAGCCGTACAAGTGGGGGGCGGTCGGCCCGGCGTCGTACGACTGCTCCGGGCTGGTGCTGGCCGCCTATGTCGCGGCGGGGATCACGACGCCGCGGGTGGCGGCCGACCAGTACGGCACCGGCGCTCCGGTGCCGCTGGACCAGGCGCAAGCCGGTGACCTGCTGTTCTACGCCAGCGACGTCGCGAAGCCGGCCACGATCTACCACGTCGCGATCTACCTCGGTGCCGGCAAGCTGATCGACGCTCCGTACACCGGCGCGTACGTCGGCACCCGGTCGCTGTGGACGGACAACCTGCTGCCGGTCGTCTGGCGGCCGGTCGCCCCGCTCGCGCTGCCGACGAAGCCCGGAGCGAGCGGCTGGACGGTCGCCCAGCTGCAGCAGGCGCTCGACCGGCACGGGGCGAAGCTCGCGGTGGACGGCGGGTACGGCCCGGCGACGCTCGCGGCGGTCAAGTCGTGGCAGCAGGCCCACAAGCACGCGGCGAACGGCGTCGTCGACGTCGCGACCTGGTTGACGCTCGGCTAGCAGCCGGCATATGGCCGCAGAGATCTTGGCCGGCGGACGTTTCAGCCGCCGCCGAAGGTAGGTAAACCTCCATTGACCGGCCGGTGTGCCCGGCTGGGCCTGTCCCAAAACGTGGAGGAAGACGCGCGCGTGTACACCAGCGGGATCGCGCGCCTGGTGACGTTGCCACCGGCGCCGGACAGCGCTCGCCTCGCGCGACGCTTCGTCGCCGACGTGCTCGCCGCCGCCGGCGTGGACGACGACCGCCGCGACACCGCCGTGCTGCTCACCTCCGAACTCGTCACGAACGGCATCGTGCACGCGCTCACCGACCTGCAGGTCACGGTCGAGGCCACGTCCGCGTGGGTGCGGGTCGAGGTCGTGGACGGCAATCCCAACCTGCCGCAACGGCGCGACTACGACGACGAGGCCATGACCGGCCGCGGCCTCGAGATGCTCGAACTTCTGGCGGACGAACTCGGCGTGCAGCCGCTCGCAGAGGACGGCAAGCGGGTGTGGTTCCGGCTCGGCGCCGCCCCGGCCGATCGCGAGCAGGAGCAGGCCGCCGCGCCGGCCACGTCGGTCGTGAGCGTCGCGCTGCCCAACCTCCCGGTTGCGCTGTTCTGTGCCTGGCAGCAGCACGCGTCGGCCATCTTGCGCGAAGCGTTGCTCGCGGCGCTCGACGAACGGCAGGCGGGTGTGCCGAACGACCTCGCGATGGGCAACGAGGCGATCTCGGCGCTGTCCGGCGCGACGCTGGAGGCCTTCGCCCTCCGCGACGCCGGCGTGCACCACGCCGACGTCACCGTCGACCTGCCGGTGTCGTCGGTCCCGCACTTCCCGGTCATGCGCGACGTCCTGCGCCGGTGCTCGGCGATGTCGCTCGTCGGGCAACTGCTGGTGCCGCCCGCCCTGCCGGAGATCCAGGCCGTACGCAACTGGATCTCGGGCGAGGTGATGCGCCAGGCGGCCGGCCTGCCGCCGACGCCGTACGTCGAGCAACCGGACGACCACTTCGTCCTCGACGAGGTCTCGCCGGCCGTGCTCGACGAGATCCGAGCCGCGGGCGTCGGCATGATCGCCGCGGATCGGAGCAACCGGATCGTCGCCGTCAGCCCCGAGGCGGCGGACCTCCTCGGCTGGACGCAAGAGGAGCTCGAAGGCCACCGGCTGGTTTCGGTCATCCCGCCGCGGATGCGGGACGCGCACGTGGCGGGGTTCACCCGCTACCTGCTCGACGGCACCGGGGCGTTCTTCGGCCGGTGGCTCGAGTTGCCGGCCGTGCGTCGCGACGGCAGCGAAGTCGACGTACGGATCTTCATCGGCCGGGCGTACGACGAGCGCGCCGGCGAGTACTTCGTCGCGACCGTGGAGCCCGCGTCGGTCAGCTCTGATCCAATGCCGGCTGGAACACCTCACGCCGGATGAGGTCCAGCGCGGCCGCGACCGGTACGGCGATCAGCGCGCCGACGATCCCGAGCAGCGCGCCGCCGAGCAGGACGCTGACGATCGTCAATATCGGTGCAACCTCAACGGTTTTCTTCATCACGCGCGGTGAGAGCAAGTAGTCCTCGACCAGCCGGAACACGATTGTGAACGCGACCGTGCCGATCGCGGTCGGCAGCGACACCGACAGTGCGATCAGCGCGACGATGATGCCGGCGATCGGCGCGCCGACCATCGGGATCAGGTCGAACAGCGCGACCAGCAAGCCGAGGAACACCGCGTCCGGCACCCCGACCGCGAGCAGGAAGATCGTCATCGCCGCGCCCGCGATCGCGGACGTGATGACGTTGCCGAGCAGGTAGCCGCCGACGAGTCGCAGCACCTCGTCGGTGAGCAACCCGACCCGCGCCCGCCGGGTCCGCGGGACCAACCCGTACGTCGCGCGTTTGATCGCCGGCAGGTTCGCGAGGAAATAACACGTCAGCACGACGATCGTCAGCGTCGCGACGACGGTCGACAGGATCGTCTTGCTGAGGCTGACGACGCCCTTGTACGACAAGGCCTTCGAGATGTCCTTCGAGCTGATGTGCACCTTGCGTGCGAGCTGCCCGATCGAGTCGTGCCGGACCTGAAGCCGGTGAAGGTACTCGGGCACGCTCTTGTGCAGGTTGTTGTACTCGCTCGTGATCGCCGGCACGGCGGTTGCGATGAACAACGCGAGGACGCCGACAGCCGCCAGCAACACGGCGGCAACCGCGAGGCTGCGCCGCCACCCGCGCTCGGTCAGCCAGCTGACGACGGGATCGAGCCCGACCGCGAAGAACGCCGCGACCAGGATGAGGATCAGCACGCCCCAGGCCTTGATCACCGCGTAACAGATCGCGGCGGCGAAGGCGACGCCGAGGCTGGCGAGGAACGCGATGTAGAACGGCGACCGTTGCGACAGGCGCCGCCCCGGAATGCCGAACGGCCGCTCCGGGGTCGCTCCGGCCGCGGCTTCGCGGACGATGTCGTCGTGCAGGAACACCTGGGTGTCGGCGTGTTCGTGCACGAGGTCGGCGAGCTCTCTCGCCTCCGCTTCCTCGTCGCCGGTCTCGGTCACGCCATCACTCTGCCCGGAGTAACGGTCATGACGCCAGTCGGGCTAGTCCCAGGTCGAATTGCCGGACATGCCCGTCGATACCGCAAACCGCGATCCCGTCAATAGTCCCTGTGGGCGGTGCCAAACCGGACACAGATTGACGACAACGTGCCATCTCCTTTTCCGCGCTCGGCTCCGAGACACATCGAGAGCCACCGGACCGGGGGATGAGGATGACGATGGACGCAGCAACACACGTACTTCCACGCAAGACGGCAACGCTCGCCGCCGCAGCCATCACGTTGGCACTCGCGAGCACGACTTCGTCGCCGGCGCAGGCCGGCACGAACTGGGAACGATCCGTCACCGCGATCGTCGACAGCGGCCTCGCTCACGCGAGCGGCGCCGTACATGTCATCGTGACCGCCGCGAGCGGCGGCGTCAGCGCTGCGGCGCGCGCGGTCACCTCGTCGCACGGAACCGTGCGCGAACCACTGCCGATCGTCGACGGCGTCGCCGCGACGGTGCCGGCCGCGGATCTCGGTGTGCTGTCCCGTCAGCCGGGCCTGCGCGCCGTGACCCTCGACCGCAAGGGCAGCTTCAACAGCTACTCGTTCGACGACACGACGACGTCTTCGAACTTCGTCGCCTCGACCGGCGCCGGTGCCGCATGGCAAGCCGGTGACACCGGGCAGGGCGTCGGCGTCGCGGTCATCGACACCGGAATCTCGCCGATGCCCGACACCGCCGGGCGGGTCGTCTACGGCCCGGACCTCTCCGGTGAGGGTTCGCTCGTCGACACCTACGGCCACGGCACCGTGATGGGCAGCATCATCGGCGGCAACGGCACCGACTCGGCGAACCAGTCGTCCGGCGCGCGCACCGGCATCGCCCCGAAGGCGACACTGGTCGCGGTCAAGACCGCCGGTGCGAACGGCGCTGTCGACGTCTCCACCGTGCTTCAGGCGATGTCGTGGGTCAGCGCATACGCCAGCCAGTTCAACATCCGCGTGGTCAACCTGTCGTGGGGCACGCCGAGCACGCAGGACCCGAGCGTCGACCCGCTCAACTACGCGGTCGAGCGGCTGTGGAAGCAAGGCATCGTCGTCGTCGTCGCGGCCGGCAACCTCGGCCCGAACGCCGGCACCATCACCAAGCCCGGCGACGACCCGACGATCATCACCGTCGGCGCGTACGACGACAAGCAGAACACCGATCTCGCCGACGACTCGATCGCGTCGTGGTCGTCGCGCGGTCCGACGGCGCAGGGCGTCACCAAGCCCGACATCGTGGCGCCGGGGCGCTACATCATCGCCCAGCGGTCGTTCGGCTCGACGATCGAGCAGACCTACCCGAAGGCGCTGTACGCCCCGTCGTACATCCGCGGCTCCGGCACGAGCGAGGCGACCGCGGTGACGTCCGGGTTGGTCGCACTGCTGCTGCAGGCGCACCCGACATGGACGCCGGACCAGGTGAAGAACGCGCTGAAGTCGACGGCATCGCCGATCTCCGGCTACACCGCCAACAACCAGGGCAGCGGTCGGGTCAACCTCGCCGCCGCGATGAACGCGGACCCGGGCGCAGCGGTTCAGCAGTCGTCGCCGAGCTCCGGTCTCGGCTCGATCGAGAACAGCCGCGGTGGCCAGCACGTCACCACGACCTGCAACGGTGTGTCGACGGTCATCCAGGGCGAGATCGACGTGCGGTGCGAGCCGTGGAACGGCTCGGCCTGGACCGGCTCGGCGTGGACCGGCAGTGCCTGGACCGGTTCCGCGTGGACCGGCAGTGCGTGGACCGGCTCGGCGTGGACCGGCAGTGCGTGGACCAACGCCTCATGGACCGGTAGCGCGTGGACCGGCGGGGCCTGGACGGGCGGCTCGTGGCAGGGCAGTGCCTGGACGGGAAGCGCGTGGACGGGTTCGGCCTGGACCGGCAGTGCATGGACCGGTTCCGCGTGGACCGGCAGCGCGTGGACCGGCTCGGCATGGACCGGCTCCGCTTGGACGAGTGCGGTGTACGACGACTTCGACACGGCGTTCTGGGGCAACCGGCCGCCGTACTGGAAGCACCTGCCGGGCGAGGTCAGCGAGCCGATGCCGGGATTCGCACCAGCACTGTGAAGTAAGAGTCACGACCGGTTCGGTCTGAGGAGTAGACGTGTTCGCATCGCTAAGCGGTAGCCCACGCCGCTTGCGGAACCTTGTGTTCACGGTGTACGTGCTGGGATTCGCCTGCATGGCCGTGGCCGGGCTCTACGCACGCACGAGCAACGCGAAGGTCAGCGGTACGCATGTCTTGCTGGCGGCGTTCCTGGTCGCCGCCAGCGAGCTTGCGGTGATGCACCTTCGCTTCGGTGGCGAGCGTTACACCTACACCTGGAGCGAAGCAGCGGTCGTCCTCGGGTTGGTGCTGGTCCCGTACCCGCACCTCGTTCTCGTGGCGCCGCTGTCGGTCGCGTTGACGCACAGCCTGTCCGGCCGCCAGCCGATGAAGGTCTACTACAACGCGATGTCGATGGCGATCGCGGTGACCGTCGCGTACGACGCGATGGTCGCGGTCAGCGGTCATTCGGCGATCGCGTCGAGCAACGGCTGGCGGCACTGGGTCGGCCTCGCGACTGCCGCCGCGGTGTTCTCGGGGATCAACTCGGCGACGACGACCGCGGCCGTCAGTGCGTCGCAAGGCCTCGCCCTCGGCACCGTGCTTCGCCGGCACCTGCCGGCGACGCTCGGTGTACTGGCCGGCAACACTCTCGTCGCCGCGCTGCTGCTGCAGATCCGTTGGAACGCCGCGACCGTCGCGATGTTGCCGGTGTTGCTCGGCCTGCTCTACACGACCTACCGCGGCAACCTCTCGGCCCGGGAAGACCGCGACACATGGCGGGAGCTCGAAGCCGCGAGCAAGGACCTCGCCAGCCTCGACGTCGACCAGGTCGCACGGGTCGCGGCCGCGCGATCGCTGCGGCTCGCGCGTGCCGACGAGGTCGAGATCCTGTTGCGGGCCAACGACGGCCCGGGTCTCATGCGCTACCACCTCGACGCGGCCGGCGAGGTGACGCAGAACCTCACCGACGCGGGTGTGCTCGACGTACTCGACCTGCAGAGCGGTGCGCTCGTCAGCTCGGTGTCCGAGTCGTTGAGCTCCGGCGCGACGACGTCGTCACACGCACTCGTGATGCGACTCGACAGCCCGGAGAACGACCAGGCGCTCGGTGCTCTGCGGTTGCAGTTCCGCTCCGGCGTACGCCTGACGGACCGCGAACGGCAGGTGCTGGTGACCTTCGGCCGTTCGGTCGCGGCGAGCGTCTACAACGCGCAGCTCTACGAACACACGCGCGAGGCGTCCCGCCGGCACGAGCACGAAGCGACGCACGACTCGCTCACCGGCCTGCCGAACCGCGCGCTGCTGGTCCGTCGCGCGGCGGAGTACCTGTCCGCCCCGGACGCGGCCGTGAGCCTGCTGCTGGTCGACCTCGACCACTTCAAGAGCATCAACGACACTCTCGGCCACCCGACCGGCGACCGGCTGCTGCAAGCCGCCGCGCAACGGCTCGAAGCGGTGCTTCGCCAGACCGACACGATCGCGCGACTCGGCGGTGACGAGTTCGCCATCTTGCTGCCGGACACGGAGGCGACCGAAGACGCGGAGCGGGTCGCGAAGGCCGTGCTGACGGCGCTGGCGACGCCGGTCATCGTCGACGGGCTGCGCCTGTCGGTCGAAGGCAGCGTCGGCATCGCGCACTACCCCGCGGACTCGATGAACGTCGACGAACTGCTGGCCCACGCGGACATCGCGCTCTACCAGGCGAAGACGGCTCGCGGATCGTCGCGGACGTACAGCCGCGACCACGACGACAGCTCGGTGTCGCGGCTCACGCTCGCGGCCGAACTGCGTACCGCGCTCGCTCGCGACGAACTGGTGCTGCACTTCCAGCCGCAGCATTCGATCGCGGAAGGCCGGCTCGTCGCGGCCGAGGCGCTCGTGCGCTGGAACCACCCGCAGCGCGGTCTGCTGCCGCCGTCGGAGTTCATCAGCCTCGCCGAGGACTCCGGCCTCGCCCACGACTTCACGATGTACGTGCTGAACAAGGCGATCCGCGAGGCGGCGTCGTGGCGCGACCTCGGCACCGACCTGCACGTGTCGGTGAACCTGTCGGCCCGTAACCTGCTCGACCCCGCGTTGCCGTCGGCGGTCGCGACGACGCTGCAGCGTTACAACCTGCCGCCATCGTCGCTCGTGCTCGAGATCACCGAGCGGACGATGATGAGCGAGCTCGAGGTCGTCGAGCGGGTGCTCGGCGAACTTCGGCAGCTCGGCGTGCAGCTGTCGGTCGACGACTTCGGTACCGGTTACTCCTCGATGACGTTCCTGACCCGTACGGCGGTGAACGAACTCAAGGTCGACCGCAACTTCGTCTCGCGGATGACGGTCTCCGAGAGCGACGCGGCGATCGTCCGCGCGACGATCGAGCTCGCCCACGGTCTCGGGGTGCGCGTCGTCGCGGAGGGCGTCGAGGACGCCCAGACGCTGGCTGCGCTGCACGCGCTGCGCTGTGACATCGCGCAGGGCTTCCACCTCGACCGGCCGATGCCGGCCGACGCGTTCCGCGCCCGGATCCTGATGAGCGACGCCCTGGTGCCACAGATAGCGAAGCAGCGGGTCCCGCAGGAAGCGCGGGTCGTAGCACTGCGCCAGCGCTGATCACTAAGGCGTTCCGGTCGCGCTCGGCGGCGCGAACAGGCACAGTAGATACGTGGACGATTTCCCCGGCGTGCTGAGGCGGGCTCAGCACGGAGACGAGGACGCGTTCACCGTCCTCTACCGGGCCATGCAGCCGGTGTTGTTGCGCTACCTCACCGTCCTCGCGGGCCGGTCGAACGCCGAGGATCTCGCCGCCGAGACGTGGGTCGGTGCATTGCGCGGACTGGTCAAGTTCCGCGGGAACGAAAGCGATCTGCGCGGCTGGCTCGTCACGATCGCCCGGGCGCGATGGGTCGACATGGTCCGCGCGTCGACCCGGCGGCCGGAGGAGCTGACCGACGAGCCGCCGGAGCAGCGCGCGCCGGACGACGTCGCGTCGGCGGTCGTGGACCGCGCCGCGTCGGACGAAGCGCTCGCCTTGATTGCCCGGTTGCCCGAGGAACAGGCGGAGATCGTCACGTTGCGGGTCGTGGCGCAGCTCGACGTGGGCGAGGTGGCCGAGATCACCGGCAAGACCGCCAACCACGTGCGGGTGCTGTGCCACCGCGGGCTGCGCCGGCTGGCCGAGATGATCCCCGGTCCCGATGTAATGCCCGCGTTGGTCACGACGATGGACGAAACGTGAGCGTTCCCGAGCAGCCCGGCGACGTCGGCGGCATGTCCGCCGGCGCTCTCGAGCGCCTGCTCGCGAACGTTGCCGCCGGCGACGAGCCCGCGCCGGAGCTCGGCTCCCTGTACGCCCTGCTTCGGGCCGCCTCGGCACCCGCCGACGCAGGCGCCCAGCCGGGCGAGTCGGCCGCTCTCGCCGCGTTCACCGAGGCCGTCCCCCTCCGCAAGATGCGCCGTACGCCGGTGCGCTGGCTGACCGAGACGCGCACCCGGCTGGCGATCGCGACGAGCGCGGGCGTGCTCGTGCTCGGCGGCGGCGTCGCCGCGGCCGCGACTGGGTCGCTGCCCGGTCCGGCGCAAGGTACGGCGCACGACGTGCTCGGCGCCATCGGCGTACACGTTCCGGACAACCACGGCGGGTCGAGCGGTCCGCACGGCAACGGAACGTCGGGCACCGCGCCCGGTCAGACCGGCGCGCACCCCAGCCCGCGGCCGTCGGGCTCGACCGGCAAGCCGGTCCACCCGGTGCACCCGTCGCATCCGGCGCACCCGTCGACGCCGGCGTCGTCGCATCCGAATCCGCACGCGACACCTTCGCCGGCGCACCCGGCGCCGCCGACGCCGACTCCTTCGCACCGGCCCTCGCCACTGCCGACGATTCACCCGCATGCGCACTAGTTCTTTGTAATGAGCCGGCGCGCCCGGTCGATGGACTGTTGAGCCCGCTGACCGATGGCGGGAACGCCCCCTTTCTCGGAGGTACCGGAACCGATGAGTTTGTCCAGTGTCATCACGATCGTCGGCACGCACGCGAAGAGCGCGGCCGCAGTTCTTGCCGTCAGCGCCGCGACCGGCGGCGGCCTCGCCGTCGCGACGACCGTCGCCAACTCGCACGCCGCGCCCGGCCTCGCCATCGCGAGTGCAGCGCCGAGCGCTTCCGCGTCGGCCAACGGCACCGATTCCGCCACCACGACGGACACGACGCAGACGCCCGACGTGACCCCGACCAGCTCGGCGCCGGCCTCGCCGGTGACCTGCGACAACGCGAAGAACCACGGCGCGTACGTCTCGTCGGTGGCGCACGCGACGCCGACCCCGTCGGGTACCGCGTCGCCGGCGCCGAACGCGCACGGCAAGGCGGTCAGCGCCGCGGCGCAGTCGTCGTGCGGCAAGCCGTCGACGGCGGGCACGCCGGACGCGACCGACAGCCCGGACAGCACCGACAGCCCGGACAGCGACTCCGGTGAGGGCGGCAAGCCGACCACCGTGCCGCCGTCGCACCCCGCGCACCCGAACAACGGTGGGCACGGGCACTGAGTTAACCCGAACTCCGGCGGCGGCCCCCTGCGCATCCAATCCGCCGCCGGGCTAGCGAGACGTGGCCCCGGCAACCGCCCCCGTGCGTTGCCGGGGCCACATTTCGTTGCGCGCTCTGGGTTAGAACGGCCGCGGGTGGAACCCGAGCCGGAAGAAGATGTAGACGCTCGGCGCGATCACGAGCGCGAGCCCCATGGCCAGCAGGTTCTGTTTGGTGAGTACGCGTAGCGCGCCCTCGGCCGGAATGAACGCCGCGCCCAGAAACGCGAGGCACGCGATCAGGTAGAAGAAGAACTGGATCTTCGGGTTCAACAGCGGGCTCGTCACGACATGCAGTCTGCCGTGACGGTGACGATCCGTCACTCAACGGGTCTCAACGCCTGCATCGTCACCTACTGGTGTTGAGGCCCATCTCAACGCCCATATCGGGGCATAAGCGGGCGCCGGACTACGCGCGAGTGGTCCCGAGTGCCTATGTCGTTTCGTCGTACGGCGGAGCGCTCATCAGCCGGACGCCTACGGACAGTGACGCAACGTCCGATGTTGCCGGCTGTAATGACGCGGCAGGGTGGCTCGTGTCAGGCCGGAGCCGACGGGGGTCCGGCCAGAGCGAGCGTTGATCCGCCGGGCGACATGGTCGCCTTGATTGGCCCGGCGGGGAGTAGAGGCGAAACCGGCGCTCTTCCAGATAAGTCTCCTGGAAGGGGAGCCGAGATGTTCAAGGTCAACAAGAAGGTCGTGGCCGGTCTGGCCGCAGGTGCTGTCGTGGTCGCGGGCGGGGGCGTTGCCTACGCGTACTGGACGACGACGGGTACCGGTTCCGGCCAGAGCACGAGCACCGCGACGCCGGCCGGCGTGACCTACCACGCAGCGTTCACCGCCACGAGCCTCGCTCCCGGCAGCACGCCGGTTGTGGTCACCTTCAGCGCGACCAACGCGAGCCCGACGATCCTTCAGGTCCCGGCTCCGACGGCGACGATCAGCTCCAACAAGACCGTCGACGGGCTGGCGATGGCGGACGACAAGTCGAACAGCTGTGCGCAGTACCTCAGCCTCGACGCCGCACCGACCGGTGGTCAGGTCCCGGCCCACACCGCGGGCGGCGACGGCAGCGTCGGCCTCGGCACGGCGAACCTCTCGTTCGCGGACTCGACGACCGACGACCAGTCCAAGTGCGAGGGCCAGACCATCACCATCTCGCTCGGCAACAGCTGACCGGCTAGCCAAGCGCCGGGGGCGAGGCGGCACAGGGGACGTCTCGCCCCCATTTTCTTCCCACTTTTCGCAACGACCGCATTGAGGAGCCGACCGTGAGCCTGTCGAAAGGTCTAGGGGCTTGGGCCCTGACGCCGGTCGGCGGGCTCGTCGTCGTAACGGTGGCGGCGGTCACCGCGACCGGCGGCTTCTTCCTCACCGGCGCGGCGAAGGCCGACTTCACCGTCGTCGCGTCGCCGTTGGGCCAGAGCGTCGGCCAAGGACAGACCGCACTGTTCGCGGTAACGCTCAACGGCACCAACGGTTTTTCGTCGCCGGTCCAACTGACGGCGTCCGGCCTGCCAACGGGGGCGACCGCTTCGTTCAGCCCGATTGCGCTGACGAAGGGGTCGGGCACGTCGTCGGTCTCCGTGACCACATCGCCGACGACGCCGACCGGCATCTACCGCGACGTCACGGTGACGGGGACGAGCGGTTCGCTTTCACACGCGGCGACGATGACCTTGACGGTGACGCCGTACGTCGCGCCGACCTTCTTGGTCTCCGCCACACCGGCCGCGAACTCGATGCTGCCGGGCGACACCGCGACGTACCAGGTTGACGTCGGCGGCGACTTCGGCGGCAGTGTCGCGCTCTCGACGTTGGGTGCTCTTCCGGCCGGCATGGTGGCGTCGTTCTCGCCGACGTCGGTCACGACCGGCCACTCCTCGACGATGACCGTGACGACGAAGAGCAACACGGCGAGCGGCGCCTATACGTTGACGATCGCTGGAGACGCGACGGGTCAGCCGCAGCAGACGACGACCGTCGTGCTCAACCTCGACGGCACCGGAAAGTCGTTCTCCATCAACGGTCCGTCGTTCTCGGACGTCGCGCCCGGCGTGACGATCCCGCTCGACCTCGTCCTCGGCAACCCGAACAACCAACCGCTGAACGTCACCAACCTGACCGTCACGGTCCAGTCGGTCACGAAGGCTGCCGGGGTCGACCCGAGCCTGAGCTGCACGACCGCCGACTACGTCGTGACGCAGTACGGCGGCACGTACCCGCTGGCTCTCGACGCGGGCGCGCCCGCGGTGAATCTGTCCTCGCTGGACGCGGTGCCCGGCGATCTGCCGAGCATCGGAATGGCGAACAGCACCACGGCTGATCAGGACGGCTGCCGCGGCGCGACCGTCGTACTCGCCTTTACCGGCGCGGGTCAGGGTGGTTGAGATGACTGCCTATTCGTGGAACACGACCGTGCGGCCGTGGGTCGTGGCCGGCAAGGCGCTGTTGCCGCACCGCTCGATCGATTTCGGATCGGCACGTGCGTCGCAGTCGCGCGGTCCCGCAGTTGCCGTCGTAGCCCTCGGTCTCGCCGCAGCAGCAGTGGCGGGCACGGGCACGGCGTATGCGTACCTGCGGACGACCGGCACCGGATCCGGCAGCAGTGTCGCAGCGAGCGCGTACCCGAGCTCGGTGAAGCTGACGACGTCGGCGACGACCACGACGACGTTGCTGCGCCCGGGTGGCACCGGCGACGTTACGGTGAAGATCACGAACCCGAACTCCTTCGACGTGCAGCTCACCGCGATCAACCTGACTCCCGGGTCCGCGACCGGCTGCATCACGCCGGCGCTGTCCGCGGTGACGCCGAGCGGGTACACGGTCGGTAGCGGTGCGGCGACGTTGCCGCTGTCGATCACCGCCGGCTCGACCGTCACCGTCACGGTGGTCGGCGCGGTGCAGATGGGCGCGTCGAGCAACGACTGCCAGAACGTCACCCTCACTGTCCCGGCGACGCTGAACTGGAACGGCTGACATGGCGCGCATCGCTCGCAAGCACGTTGTCGCCGCGTTGGCGGCCGCGATCGTCGTCGTGCTCGGCACCGGTACGGCGTTCGCGTTCTGGAGCGTGACGTCTTCGGGCAGCGGCAACGCGAACACGGACACGCTGGCTGCTCCGGTTCAGACGAACCCGACGAACGTGACGTCGACCGGCGCGCAGATCAACTGGACCGCGGTGACGACCGGCTGGCAGAAGGACGCGACGTACACCGCGACCGTCGACGGCAGCGGTGGTCAGAGCTGCAACGCCGCCGCCAGCGCGGGCAGCTGCTCGTTGAGCGGACTGACCAGCGGCACGACGTACACCGTGACGTTGACCGCGACGTTCAGCTCCTGGACAAGCGCCGCAAGCAACACGAAGACCGTGACGCCGACCGCATCGGACACGACCGCGCCGTCGTCTGTGGTGTCGTTCCCGGCGACCGGCTCGGCGTACAACGCGTCCGGTTGGACCGCCGGTTGCAACGTCGCCCCGTTCAGCGCGACCGACACGATCTGCGGCACCGCGAGCGACAACGCCGGCGGCTCCGGAGCGAAATCGGTTTCGGTCAGCGTGCAGGCGACGTCGGGTGCGAACTCGGGCAAGTACTGGGACCCGTCGGCGCCCGCGGGCTTCAAGAGCGCGACCGAGGTGAAGCTGTCGGCCACTTACGCGTCCGGGAACTGGACGTTGGCGTTCCCGGCCGCGAACCTCGCTGACGGCACCTACACGGTGAGCTCGTACGCGACTGACAACGCCGGCAACACCCAGTCGTCCGCAACAGTGAGTTCGTTTACCTACGACACCACGGCACCGGCGTCGGTCGCCGTGACCGCGCCGGCGAGCAACGCCGCTGTCAGCGGAACGAGCGTCACGGTCACCGGAACGGCTACCGATGCGAACCTCGCCTCGATCCAACTGCAGTACAAGCTGCACACCGGATCAACCTGGACCAACATAGGCAGCGCAGGAACGTCGTCACCGGCTTCGGCCACATGGGACGTGTCGGGTCTCACCGACGGGTCGTACGACCTGCGCGACGTTGCCGCGGACAGTGCTGGAAACCAGACGACGTCGGCGACCGTCGCGGTCACCGTCGCCAATGCAGCTCAGCCGATCAGCGTGGCCATCACCAACAAGGGCGGGGCCGGAACGACCGCCGGGCAGCCGGAACAGGGCGACACGATCACGGTGTCGTTCAGCACCGCCTTGCAGACCGCGAGCATGTGCTCTGCTGCGACGTGGGCCTCGCCCGCCGGCGACACGACGAGTCGCTCCCTGAGCGACGTGGTCGTGACGTACGTCAAGGGCACCGCCAGCGCGAACGACAGCATCACGTTCAGCTCGGCGACCTGTGCGACGTTCCGGTTCGGGACGATCGCTCTGGACGGGGGCGGCGGCATCTACTCCAACGCGATCACCTTCACCGGGTCGACGCTGGCCTACAGCTACTCGTCAACTACCGGCAACAGCACGGTGGCGATCACACTCGGCACCGTGGGGTCCGGCGGCACGAAGCCGTCCGTGGCCGCGAACCACACCGCAACGTGGAACGCCACCAACGGACTGAACGGCCACAGCGGAAGCGCTCTGTCGCCAAGCTCGAAGTCGACGACGGCCGAACTGTTCTAATCGCCGGGTCGCGCCCACTCCTCAAGCGCTGTGCAGAAAGACGCACTCGCCGCCACTCGCAAGTCGCAATAGGTCCTCGCCACCGACGAGCGACGCCGTCAGCGCGCCGATGAACGATCGGTTCTGCGGAAAGGCTTGCTGCGTCACCATCGCGATGCCGTGATGACGCCTCCCCTCCGCGCCCCACTGCGAGTGTAGGCGGGCAAAGTCGGCGACGTTGCGGGTGACGAGCACGCGCTTCGCGGCGGTCGCCTTCTCCAGCAACGTGTCATCCGGGACGCCACGCAAGGCGACGTCTTGGGCGACAGCAACAACGTCATGGCCGGCCGCGCGCAACACTTCTGCGACTCGCGGGCTGATCATCTCGTCGAGCAGGAGCCTCACCGGTTGAGCAGGTCGTCGGTCCGACGGCCGGCTGCGGAGTTTTCACGCTCGACGTCCTCGGCGTGGCCGATCATCGTGTCGACCTCGTCCGGATAGGCGGCCCAGTAGGCGAGAGCGGCGTCGATCTGTGCCCGGTCGACTCCCGTGTTGTCTGCGACAAGGGTGAGCAACTGGCTCTCCTTCAGCTTCGGTTCGGCCAGCCGGGCCGCCTTCAGGTCGCGAACCACCTCCCACACGTCCGGACCCCCCAGGAGCACAGCCCGCCGCCCGGTCGGTCCGGAGCGAAACAGGATGCCTGGGTGCTCCTCCATCCGCAACCCTTCGTCCACATACCTCGCGGCGACCGACGATTTGGTCGTCCCGGGATGCCGAGCGACGTACGACGAGAGCCGGGCCGAGACCGCTGCGTCGAAGCGGATGGAGGTAGGAGTAGTCACCACTACAATGTACTCGATGTAGTGGCCGTTGTTCTGCGTACGGTGCGCGCAGGGTGCCCAAGGTCCGCAGGGGCGCGGCCGGTCCGGCGAGCATCAACGCTGCTTTCCAGACGGGCGCCGGCGCTGCCGTTGCTTTCTGTGGTACCGGCCAGGTGGCGACCGGCGGCGGATTCGTGAACGCGGATGCGCAAACGGTCACGCTGCCGGCGCCCGTCGCAACCTTGACCGACCCCACCGGCTGGCAGGCCACCGTGGCCAACCCGCAGGGCGCGGTCACGGCGTACGTCGTCTGCTCGCCCTGACCGTCGCCGTACCTCGGTCGGCCTCGTCGGAAATGACTAGGCCCGCAACGGTTACGTAGGGGCATTCAGATCGGACATGTCGGGTCCGACGACATGAGTAACCATGAGCACTTCCAGCGCTGCACCGGTCACCGGCCGAAGCGATCCGTTGACCGGCCTACCCAGCCGGCCCGCGTTGCTCAAGCGGCTGCGGGCCGCGGTCACGCACGCCGCGACGGGTGGGCCGGCGTTCGGCGTGTTCGCGGTCGACCTCGACCGGTTCTCCGACGTGAACACCGCGTACGGCGCGGACGTCGCCGACAAGTTGCTCGTCGCGGTCGCGGCACGGCTGACGGCCTGGGCGGGCGACGACGACTACGTCGCACGCATCTGCGGCGACGAGTTCGTCGTCGTACGGCTCGGTGTCGATCCGAAACAGGTCGCCGACGTCGCGCGTTCGCTGCTCGCCGCGATCGCGACCCCGGTGAGCGTCGGCGCGCATCGCATTCACGTCACCGCGACGGTCGGCGCGCACGCCGCGACGTCACCGCGCAGTGCCGAGCAACTGCTCGCCGCCGCGTCGGCCGCGCGAGTCCACGGCAAGCGGGCCGGTGGTGCTCGCATCGTCGTCTTCGAGCCGGCGATGACCGAGACGGCGCGGGCCCGCGTCGAGTTCGCGAACGACCTCGGCCGGGCGCTGGACAACGACGAGATTTCCCTTCATTACCAACCGATCGTCGAGATCGACAGTGGCCTGCTCGTCGGCCTCGAAGCGTTGCTGCGCTGGGAACATTGCGACCGCGGCGCGATCGCGCCGGGCGAGTTCGTCGAACTGGCCGAGCAGACCGGATTGGCCGTCGATCTCGACGGGTGGGTGCTGCGCCAGGCCTGCGCCGACGCGGCTCGACTGCGCCAGCGCGGCATCCTCGGCGGAGACGGTTACGTGTCGGTGAACCTCTCCGCGCAGACGTTGGCCGCGGGCGATGTCGGCCAGTTGCTCACCTCGGCACTCGCGTCGTCGGCGTTGGCCGCGCGCAACTTGCTCGTCGAGGTCAAGGAAGCCGGCCTGCTCTCGACCGACGGCGTCCTCGAAGCGGTCGGCGTACTGCGCCGGCTCGGTGTCGGTGTGTCGTTGGATGCCTTCGGCGCCGGCGGCGCGACCCTCGCCGACCTGCGGTCGTTCGCGTTCGCCACGTTGAAGATCGACCGGTCGTTCGTGCAGACGATGAGCGAGAGCGCGGACGCGCTCACCGTCGTCGCGTCGGGCATCGAGCTCGCGCGCGGTCTCGGTGCCGGTGCGGTGGCGATGGGCGTCGAGACGCAACGGCAGGCGATGATGCTGCGGCGGCTGGGTTGCGACTCCGGTCAGGGCTACCTCTGGAGCGAGCCGATCCCGCTGGCCCGGATCGTGCACGGCCTGCAAGGTTCGCGGGCCGGCGGCCCGACGTGGGTGGGCGGCGCGAATCCGGTCGACGAGGTCACCGTCGATCACGGCCTGCTCCGACTGGTCGCGCTGCACCAGAGCGGTGCGTCGGCGGCGAGCATCGCCGCGGCGCTCAACCAGGAGGACTACCGCACCCCGCAGGGGCAGCGTTGGCACGCGCGCACGGTCGAGGCCGCGTTGCGCCGGATCGACACCTTCGCCGGATCCGCCTAAGTCTTTTTGTTGCGTTCGCCGCGCCCGCGCGTAGAACCCGGTGACTGCCAGAGCTGGCACCTGCCGGCGGCGCGGACGAAGGGACGGACGGCGATGTCGCCTGAGGAGTATTTCGCGACGCTGTGGCCGAAGCTGGTGCCGAAGCTGCGGACGATGCTCGCTCGAGCCGGCGCGCCGGTCACCGACCGCGACGACCTCGTGCAGGAGACGGCGTTGCGGCTCTACCGGATGTGGCCGAAGATCGACCACGAGCGCGGCATCGAACCGCTCGCCTGCCGGATCGCGATGAACGCATGGCGGGACCAGTGGCGCCGCCGGGGCGATCGCGAGATCCTCGGCGACGTACCGGAGGTCGCGGCCGGGCCGGACACCGAACGCGTCGCGCTCGCGCGGATCGAGGTGCACGAGGTCTCACGGGCGCTCGGTCGGCTGCGGCCCTCGACCGCGGCGGTGCTGCGGGTTGCCGCGGCGGACGCCGAAAGCGATGCGTCGACCGAGGGCGGCACGCCGGCGGCGTTGCGGATGGCTCGCTGCCGGGCCCGCCGCGCCCTGCAAGCATCCTTGCGCGTGGCGTGTGCCGCCGCCGTGCTCGCGGTTGCCGCGCTGCGCGCGCTCGGCCGTCCGGTTCGCACCGGCCTTGCCACTGGTGCGGTCGCGTCGGTCGCGCTCGTGCTGACGCTGGCCACGACGCACGCGCCGGCATCGCGGTCCGGGGCGATCGCGGTGTGGCCGGCGACGGCCGCACGACCGTCGGCGCTGCATGCCGCGACACCGGCCCGGTCAGGCGCCACGTCGTCGTCACCCGGCCGGCGGGTGAGCACGAGCCATCGTGCCGCCACGCGACCGGCGACGAAGCCGACGCCGTACTACGTCATCCATGCCGGGCCGGGCGAGGTCCGCGCGTTCCTCGACGTGGATCTCGAGGGGCACGGCGTCCGGGTCCAGGGCTCGCCGGCCAAGGGCGCGTCGCCGAGCTGCGGGTACGGCGCGACCCCTGACTCGCCGCTGACCCCGCGCTGCACGAATCCGTAACGCGCGCGTTCGCTCGCGGCCGGATCCTCGCGCCGCTGAGACGATGTCCGCATGCGTCGGATCGCGGTCGTTGTCGCGGCCGGCGCCTTGGTCGTCGTCGGCGTCGCACCGGCGGCGTCGGCGCACGCCATCGTGGTCAGCACGACGCCGTTCGCCGGTTCGGTCGTCTCGACCCCGCCGGCGCAGGTGACGCTAGGCTTCGGCGAACCGGTCGAGATCACGCCGAGCGCGATCCGGGTGTACGACGACGTGCTGCACCGAGTCGACACGGGCCCGGCGGGTCACATCGTCGCGGGCCGCGTCGACACGGTCGGTGTGCATCTCGTGCCGAACCTCGCGACCGGCACCTACACGGTGATCTACCGGGTGATCTCGGGCGACTCGCATCCGGTGGCCGGCCGGTTCACCTTTTCTGTCGTCGCGCCGAGCAAAGTGCGCCCCATCGCCAGCGACCTCGGCGGCGGCAGCCGGGTCGTCGGCGTCGCGTTCGGCGCGGCGCGGTTCGTCGAGTACGCGGGCCTGATCGTCGGTCTCGGCGGGTTGGTGTTCTTCGTCCTCTGGCCGGCCGGACGCCGCGATCGCCTCGCGCGCCGAGTCGTCTTCGGCGGCTTCGCCACCTTGCTGTCCGGGTCGGTGGTGGCGCTGCTGTTGGAGGCGCCGTACCTCGCCGGCGGCGGTCTCGGCACCGCGTTCGACCGGCACCTGTTGTCGACGATCGTCACGTCCCACTTCGGGATCGCGGTGATCATGCGGATCGTCGTCGTCGCGCTGATCCTTTTGCTTTTCCGGGTGTTGCTCGACCGCGGACCGTACGGCTATCCGTCCACGGTCGCGGGACTTGCGGTCGTGCTCGCGGACACCTTCGCCGACGCCGGTCACTCGACCATCAACGACAACCACGGGCTGGCGCAGTTGTCCGACGGCGCGCACGTCTTGGCGATGACGATCTGGCTCGGCGGCCTCGTCATGCTGGTCGCCGTCGTGCTGCGCCGGCACGCGGACGCGCTGCACACGGTGCTGCCGCGGTTCTCGGCGGTCGCGCTCGGTTGCGTCGCGGTCGTCGCCGGCACCGGCGCGTATCAAGCCGTACGCAACGTCGGCTACTGGCCGGCGCTGACGGACACGACGTACGGGCGCCTCGTGCTCGCGAAGATCGGCGGGCTGGCGGTGATCGTCGGTCTCGGTTACCTCGCCCGGCGGTGGGTCATCCAGCACGCGTCGGGCACCGGCGATCTCGCCGTCTTCCGGCGCGGGTTGATGGTCGAGAGCGCGACCGGCGCCGCAGTCCTCGCCGTCACCGCCGTCCTCGTCGTGACGTTGCCGGGCAAGACCGCGTACGCCGCGCCGGTGTCGCGAACGATCGTGACGTCGACGTTCCGGCTCGGTGTCACCGTCGATCCGGCGAAGACCGGGCCGTCCTCGATCCGGATCCGCGCGTCGGCGCGCAACGGCCGGCCGCTGGCCGTCCAAGAGGTCACCGGGTCGTTGTGGTTGCCGGCGCAGGCGGTCGGTCCGCTGCCGGTGTCGTTCGCTCTCGACGGCCCCGGCCGCGCGGTCGCGTCGTTGACGCTGGCGGCACCGGGCGCGTGGCAACTCGTGCTGAACGTCGCGACGTCGGACGTCGACACGACCACCGTCGCGACAACGTTCACCGTCACGTAGGCCGTCGGGTTCTGCTTGACTTGCGCTTTGTGCGGTTCGCGGTGTTGTTCGTCTGCACGGGCAACATCTGCCGGTCGCCCACCGCGGAACGTCTGCTGCGGCATCGGCTTGCGGCCCGGCTCGGTCCGGCGATGCCGTTCGACGTCACGAGTGCGGGCACCGGTGCGCTGGTCGGCGAGCCGATCCATCCGGACGCGGCGCGACTGCTGACCCGCGACCGCATCGACGTCGAGGGCTTCGCGGCCCGTGACCTGCGCCGGTCGATGGCCGATTCGGCCGACCTGATCCTCGCGATGACGCGCGAGCATCGGGCCGCGACCGCTCGCCTTGCGCCGCGGGCGCTGCCGAAGCTGTTCACGTTGCGCGAGTTCGCGCGCGTGCTGGCCGACAATCGCGACGCGTGGCCGACCGCAACCGATCCGGCGACTCGGGCGGAGGCGCTGCTCGCACTGGCCGGGGCGCGGCGCGGTCTGGCCGGCCCGGTCGATCCGAGCGCCGACGACGTCCCCGATCCGTACCGCCGATCCGCGCAGGTGTACGACGAGGCGTGGACGCTGATCTCCGCCGCGGTCGACGTCATCTCGGCGGCGTTCACCGGCGAGTAAGGCGACTCGTCCGGTTTGTCCGGTTTAGCGGTCGGGAAGGGGTTGTGACAGCGCCCCTTCCCAGGAGGTTCGACGATGCCCCGCCGCCGGTTCGTGTCCGCACTCGTCGGGGGACTGGCGGTAACGCTCGCGGCCGCGGGCGCCGTCCCGGCGATCGGCCAGCCGGCCCACCCGTCGCATCCAAGGCACCCGTCACATCCGACGCACCCGCCGCGGCTGCCGAAGCGGCCACCCGCGCCACCGGTCGCCGCGCCCGCGAGCTTCGCGGTCGGGCAGTTGCAGACCCAGACCCCCGGTTCGACCGGTTGCGGGACGAACGTCGCCGGTGAGCCCTCGATCCACGTCTCCAAGGCCAACCTCGTCGCGCTCGGTTCCGAAGACGGGCTCGGCGGCGGGAGCGAGTTCTGGGCCGGCCACCAGGCGCGGGGCACGTCGCCGGCTGCTGCGTGCGCCTTGACCTACGAAGGGCAACCGAACGCCGTGGGCGGCGTCGGCCTCTCCGGTGGCGACGTCGACATCGCGATCGCGCCGGTGCAGGACCCGACCGCGCACAAGTACCGCATCTATGTCGCCAGCCTGAACCTCGCGTCGGTCAACGTGGCCACGTCGATCGACGACGGCAAGACGTTCAGCCAGGTTCCCGTCGTCGTCGGCGTACCCGGTGACGACCGCGACTGGATCGCGGCGTCCGGCGCGTCGACCGCGCTGCTGAGCTACCACGACGTCGCGACCGGCAACATCGACGTACTGCGCAGCGACGACGGCGGCCAGACGTTCACCCAGAGCTCGCGCGTCATCCCCGACAGCGACTACAAGTCCGGCGCCAACCAGCACGGCAACCTCGTCATCGACCACGTCAACACCAAAGGCGCCGCAGCCGGTCAGTTCTGGGCGTACCAGAGCTTCGTCGCGCCGAGCACTTCGAGCGGCGCGTCGTTCAACGAAGCGTTCCTCGGCGTCTCGAACGACGGCGGCGCCACGTGGACCGACAAGGCGATCCCGTGCACGACGAAGTTCGGCGCGAACGGACTCGACCACAACTTCCCCGACGTCTCCGTCGCGCCGAACGGCAACCTCTTCTACGCCGTCAGCAACGACAAGGCGGTGTACGTCGCGATGTCAACCAACCATGGCGACACGTGGACGTGCTCCAACGCGTTGAGCACCGGTTCGCAGGCCATCTTCCCGTGGCTCGTCGCGACGAACAGCGGCGTCGACCTCGTCTACTACGGCGCGCAGGGCACCGGCGCGAACCAGCTTTGGAGCGTCTACTTCGCCGAGACCCTCGTGCAGTCCGTGACCGGCCACTGGACGACGACCAAGGTCGTCGACGTGCACAAGGGACCGGTCTGCGAGAGCGGCTTCTCCTGCAACGGCAACCGGCAGCTCTTCGACGACTTCGGTGTCGACACCGACCAGTCCGGGTGGGCGCACATCGCCTACTCGCACGACTCGCCGAACCTCGGCGGCCAGAACACCTACACCGGTTACGCCGTCCAGACCGGCGGCACCGCGATCGGCGCCCCGAACTAACCCGCGCTCAGGCGGTTCGGCGCAGCGGCCGCGGTAGACGGATCGCGAGTTCGGTCCGGCCCTGGATGCGCTCCGCGCACTCGTCGGGATCGCGATGCCGGTCGAGGAACACCCGTAACTCGGCCGGCGCGACGGCGCTGGCTTCTATTTGACAAGCCTCGCACCGTACCGCGATCGCCATAGTTGCCTCCGAGTCCGACCGGCCCGACCTCTGTATTCGTCCATCGCCCGAGGTTGGCTAGTCATTACGGAGTGGCCCGGCGAGTCAGCAGCACCACGTTCCGCTCGCCAAAACCCGCGAAGAATGGGCACTTCCATGTCCGACAATCCCGGACATCCCCGACACTAACGTGCCGACCAGAAGCAATGCAGCACTGAAAAAGCGCATGCGGCGGCTAACCCTGCTCATCGGACTGCTCCCCTCCCGGAGGCGACGGTCGCCTTCAGACGAGCAGTCAGACAGAGTCAAATAAGGATGTCAACTAGAACAGGAAAATTTCACCCTTGCGGGACAGCGCCTCGAATTGCCCATACGGTTGCCCGGGCGGGATCTGCCGCGTCATCACCCTGGGGAGGTGGGGGTTACGTGCCGAGAGGTGGCACCTCGGCTCCGCGGCGGCGCACACCCGGCCCGAACGCGGGCGCAAAAGCGGATCCATCGGACGAGCTCGCCGCCATCGGCGCCCGGATCCGCGAACTGCGACTCGCCCGCGGACTAAGGCAAGCCGAGGTTGCCGGCGACGACATGTCGGTCGCGTACGTCTCGCGGATCGAAGCCGGCCAACGGCGCGCGGACACCCGCGTGCTCACGATCATCGCCGAACGACTCGGCACCACCGCAGCGCATCTGCTCACCGGCCGCGATGCCGACGACGACAACCGCCTCGTTCTCGCCTTGCGCTACGCCGAGATGGCGTTGCGTTCCGGCGAGCTCAGCGAAGCCGAGCGCCAGCTGCACGACGTCATGCGCGAGCCGTTGCGCGGGCGCTGGCTCGACGAGGCGCGCGCGTTGCTGGCCGGAACATATGAAGCGCAAGGGAAGCTGACCGAAGCCGCCGAGCTTTACGAGCAGTTGGGCGGTGCTCCCGACGGCACCGGTTGGTTGCGGGCGCGGATCGGTCTGTGCCGGTGCTACCGCGAAGCCGGCGACCTCGCCCGTGCGATCGACATCGGCGAGCAGGCGCAGTCGCAGCTGATCGAGCGCGGTCTTGCCGGTCTCGACGAAGCGCTGCAGTTGACGTTGACGGTGGCGGCCGCGTATTTCGAACGCGGCGACGTCTTCCACGCGACCCGGCTGTGCCGGCACGTCGTCGCGGCGGCGGAAGAACGCGGTACGCCGGCGGCCCGCGGCAGCGCGTACTGGAACGCGAGCGTCATCGCGTACAACCAGGGCGACCATCGCGAAGCGGTGCGGCTGGCCGAAAAGGCGCTCGCGTTGTTCGGCGAAGGCGACGATGCGCGCAACCTGAGCCGGCTGCGGCTGCAACTCGGCACGTCCTTGCTGGCCGAGGATCCGCCGGCGGTCGAGGCCGCAGAGGAGCAGCTCACCCGGGCGCGTCTCGACCTGGTCGCCGCCGGTGCCGGCCAAGTCGACCTCGCCCGTTGCGACGCCGACCTTGCGCACGCCCGGTTGCTGGCCGGCGATCTCGACGCGGCCGAACGGCTGGCCGACCAGGCCGAATCCGAGGCGACCGATGCGCCGCTCGCTCGCGCGCACGTGCATGCGCTGCGAGCCCGCATCGCGGTCGTCCGCGGCGATGTGACGTCCGCCCGGTCGTCGTACCGGGCGGCGGTCACGGCGTTGACCGGAGCGAACGCGGATCGCGAGGCCGCGCAGTTCTGGTACCAACTCGGCGTCGAGCTCGACGACGTCGGCGAAGCGGACGAGGCGCGCGACGCGTACCGGCGCGCGGGCGCCTCGCTCGGCCTGCGCTCGACCGCTCTTGTCGCGCCGGTGAGCAAACGCGGCTAGCGAGGGCAGGAAGACCGCAGTCGTACGGCGAAACGCTAGGCATGTCACGTCGTCGCATCGCGGTCCTTGCTTCCATGGCGCTCGGAGCGTCGCTTGCGATCACCGTCGCGAGTCAGGCCAACAGCAGCGCGCTCAACCAGTCGACCTTCGGCGCCGCACCGGGTGGCTTCGCCGCGTACCACGCGATCCGGGTCGCGAGCGACCCGTCGAATCCCTCGACGGTGCTCGCGAACAAGGCGATCGCGTACCACGGACCGAAGCTGGTGCTCGCGCAGAGCTACATCGGCCGGCAGTCCGCGGAGCCGACGCTCGGCCTCGACCACAAGGGCGCGATCTACACGACTGCGGCGGCGTTCGACGCGGTCCCCGGCAACCCGCCGAAGAACGAACCGCGCACGCTGGTCATGCGTTCGACCGACGGCGGGCGCACTTGGCAGAACGAACAGCCGAACGTCGCCGGCCAGAACACGATGGTCGTCTCGACCGATCCGTACATCTACGTCGACCCGAACGTTCCGCAGAGCCCCGGCCGCATCTTCGACATCGACCTGCAGGGCGTGAACGGCGCTCATCTTGCGTTCAGCGACGACCAAGGCAAGACGTGGACGCAGACGTTGCTCACCAGCGCCGGTGTCAACGACCACCAGACGCTGATCAGCGGCGTCGAGCCGAAGAGCGTTCCGATCCCGCTGACCGACGCGAACTACCAGAAGATCGTCTACTACTGCGTCAATCAGGTCGCCGACGGTTCGTGCATCCGGTCCTTCGACGGCGGCAAGACGTTCGTGCAGGGCAACCAGTCCGGCTACGAAGCGGTCAACCCGCAGTACCTCGCCGGGTTGGACGACAGCCACAACGACGGGATCTGCGGCAGCCTGCACGGCCACGCGGTCACCGACAAGGACGGCCGGCTGTTCGTGCCGCGCGGCTACTGCGACATCCCGATGATCGCGATCTCCGACGACGCCGCGACGACGTTCAACACCGTGCAGGTCTCGAAGGTCAGCATGGACGGCGAGCAGGCGTCGGTCGCCGTCGACCGCAACGGCACGCTCTACTACGTCTGGCAGGGCGGCGGCCGCAACCTGCCGTTCTTGACGATCAGCAAGGACCACGGCGCGACGTGGAGCACGCCGTTGATGATCGCGCCGCCGGGCGTGCGCGAGGTCGACTTCCCGAGCATCGACGTCGGCGACCCGGGCCGGATCGCGATCACGTTCCCGGGCACCACGTCGACCGGTGGCTCGAAGGACAAGACCCGGCCGTGGAACAGCTACGTCGTGATGTCGACCGACGCGTTGTCGGCGAACCCGCTGTTCCTGTCGAACATCGCGAACCCGCAGTACGACCCGGTGCACCGCGGCGACTGCGGTGGCGAGTCCGGTGGTCGCTGCGGCCGCATGTACGACTTCCTCGACGTCGTGTCGTCGCCGATCGACCAGGGCCGCGTGTGGGCGACCGAGGTCGACACCTGCACGACGTACCTGTCGTGCAGCACCAAGCGCATCGACGGCGAGAACGACGACGACACGGTGTCGTACGAGGAGGGCACGACGCACGGCGCCGCCGACGACATGCAGGGCGTGGTGATCCGCGAAGTCAGCGGGCCGGCGTTGCGCGGATCGTCGCCGTACATCACGCGCGACACCGCGCGTCACTAGAAGGTCGGCGAAACCAGCCGTCGGTACGGGATCGGCATCACGGGGATCGGTCTGTCCGGATTTCACCCGGATGGCGGGTTCTTCCTGCTCCGTTCGGCCCCGATGTATTAGATGAACGGCCGTAACGCGGCCGGCATCGGAGGTGGCGTCATGCAACGGATGCCAGACCCACTCGACCTGCTCGCCCGCGGCGTTCCGATCACGCTGCTGCTCGACCTGCTCGACGAGCGCGGTCCGAACTCCCGCCGGATGTACGCCGAGGAGCACAGCGACGACAGCTGGCTGCGGCCGCTGAAGCGGTCGGCCTGACTGCCGGTCCCGCCATGCCCTTCGCGGGCACCACACGGCGTAGCCCGTTGGGACGGTATTGATCGTCGAGGTAGTCAGTACACGTCATCTTCGTCGCAAAGGCTTCACCTGCCGGCCCCTCGTCACCGATGTCCGTTATGCGGGGCCGCCCCTGTCCCAGGTGCCCCGCCCCATCGTTGATCCGGGGGTTCGGGATGCAGTGGCGGCGGTTCACGCTGTTGGCTTCGAGTGTGCTCATCGTGACGGTGCTCGCCGGCATCACCGGCTGGGCGCAGCTGAGCGCGACCGGCCAGGCCCGGTCGGTGCATCTCGCCGACCGCGCCCAGGTCGAGAAGCTGCTCGCCGGGCTCACCGACCAATACCTCCAGTTCACCTTCCTCTCCGTCGACACCGCGGCACAGTCCGCGTCGTGGCAGTTGACGCCGCGCAGCCCGGCCGACACCGCGCGGCTGAAGGCGTTCGCGTCATCCTCGCCGCTGACCGGTTACGGCGCCGCGCTGATCGCGCTCACCGGTAAGCCGATCTCGTACTACCCGTCGGTCGCGGCGCTGCCTCCGTCGACCGATCCGGGCTACGGGCCGCTGCGGCTGGCGCTGCTCGCCGGCAAGCCGGGCCTGTCCGCGGTCATGAAGGTCCGCGGGCACTCCGTCGTCGCCTTCGCCGTACCGGTCATGCGGGCCCGCATCCCGGTCGCGATCTTCCTCGCGTACGCCGACCTTCGCTCGTGGGCGCTCGAGGGTTATGTCCAGAAGCTCGCCATCGGACCGAAGGCGTCGGCGTACACGGTCGACGGGCAAGGCGTCGTCACGGCCGCCGCGGATCCGTCGCTCGTCGGCACGAAGCTGTCCGCCGGCACCGCGGTGCATTCGGTGCTGGCCGGTCGTACCGGGACGACGACGTTTACCGCGCCGGGCGGCGCCGGCACGGCGATGCTGGCGAGCTTCGCGCCCGTCGGTGTCGGCGGCTGGGGCGCGATGACCGGGCAACCGAAGGACGTCTTCTACGGCTCGCTCGCCAGTCACGGCGACCGCGTGGTGCTTGCGCTCGTCGTCCTGCTCGCCATCGTCGTGATCCTGCTGGTGGTGCTGAACCACCGCCGGCACCGGCTCGCGCAGGAACTCGCGGAGCAGCGCCTGTACGACCCGCTCACCGGGCTCGGCCAGCGGGTCATCTTCGATCTCAAGCTGGAGGCGGCGCTCGCCCGCCGCCGTCGCAACGGCGCACCGGTGTCGGTCATCTACGCCGACCTCGACGCGTTCAAGTCGGTCAACGACCGCTACGGCCACCGGGCCGGCGACCAGCTGCTCACGACGGTCGGTGCGCGGTTGCGCGCGGTCGCACGCGCCGACGACGCGGTCGTCCGGCTCGGCGGCGACGAGTTCGCTCTCATCGTCGAGGGGTT
>JAICXQ010000036.1 GCA_025980325.1 Frankiales bacterium | reverse complement strand
GTGCTCACCGCGCCGCTGTCCTAAGCGCGCTACCGCCCCTGGTTCTTGACCGCCTCGATCGCCGCCTCGGCTGCGGCCGGGTCGAGGTAGATGCCGCCGGGGTTGAGCGGGCGCAGGTCGTCGTCGAGGTCGTAGACGAGCGGTATGCCGGTCGGGATGTTCAGCCCGACGATCGTCTCGTCGTCGACGCCGTCGAGGTGTTTCACCATGGCGCGCAACGAATTTCCGTGTGCCGCGACCAGCACCGTACGGCCCGCGCGCAGGTCCGGGACGATCGCGTCGTACCAGTACGGCAGCAGCCGCGCGACGACGTCCTTGAGACACTCGGTGCGCGGCACGATCTCGGGCGCGAGCTCGGCGTAGCGCGGATCGCCGACCTGCGACCACTCGTCGTCGTCCGCGAGCGGCGGCGGGGGCGTGTCGTACGAGCGGCGCCACAGCATGAACTGCTCGTGGCCGTACGCGACCAACGTCTGGTTCTTGTCCTTGCCCTGCAACGCGCCGTAGTGCCGTTCGTTGAGCCGCCACGATCGCCGGACCGGGATCCAATGCCGGTCGCACGCGTTGAGCGCGATGGTCGCGGTGCTGATCGCGCGGCGCAGCACCGACGTATGCACCACGTCGGGAAGCAGTTCTTGCTCGGCGAGCAGGTCGCCGCCCGTCGCGGCTTCGTTCGCGCCTTTGACCGACAGGTCGACATCGACCCAGCCGGTGAACAGGTTCTTGGCGTTCCAGTCGCTCTCGCCGTGGCGGAGCAACACGAGCGTGCCGGTCATCCCGACAACCTACGGTCGGGGTCCGCGAACGACGCGAACGCCCGCAGGTTCGCGAGCGACTCGCCGCGCTTGACCCGCCAGTCCCACTCGCGTTCGATGCTGGTCCGAAAGCCGAGCTTGAGCGCCTGGTCGAACCCCTCGTCCGCGTACGTCAGCACCGATCCGAGGACGCGGTCGATGGTGTCGGCGTCCACGGCGGACAACGGCAACCGGCCGGCGAGATAGACGTCGCCGACGTTGTCGACCGCGAACGAGACCGCGAACATCCGCGCGTTGCGTTCGAGCAGCCACTTGTAGAACGCCTCCGCGTTCTCGTCCGGCTTGCGGATGAAGAACGCCTCGATGTGCAGCGAATGGTCGCCGACGACCAGCCAGGTCATCGTCGCGAGCTTGTGCGTCCCGGGCAGCTTCACCAGGAACGCGCCGGGCTGCGCCTCGTCGTACTCGAGCCCGTGTTCGTCCAGCGCTTCGCGGACGATCGTGGCCCGATCCGTGGTCACGGAGTCGGTCATGCCACCGTCGCGGTACACGAGGAAGCGGCCACGGCGTCGGCGTACACCTCGAGGACGCGGTCGGCGGTCACTTCCCAGCCGAAGCCGGACGCATGCCGTACGGCGCCGCGCGCGAGTGCCGAACGCAGATCGGCGTTGCGGATCAACCCGGCGATGGCGGCGGCGTAGTCGTGCGGATCGTGGCCGGCGACCAGCAATCCGGAGCGACCGTCCGCGACCGCGGTCCGCAGACCGCCGACGCTCGCCGCGACGACCGGCGTCCCGCAGGCCTGCGACTCCACCGCGACGAGACCGAACGATTCGGTGTACGACGGAACGACGGTCAGGTCGGCTGCGCGGTAGTAGTCGGCGAGGCGTTCCTGGTGCACCGGCCGCTCGAACAGGGTGAGGTCCGCGATGCCCAGCGCGCCGGCGAGCTTTTGCTGCTGCTCGGGTTCGGCGAGGCCGGTGCCGCTCGGTCCGCCGACGACGACGACCCGCAGCCGGTCGCGCAGCGCGGGATCGCGGGCGATCATCGACGCAGCCGCGCGCAACAACACGTCGGGTGCCTTGAGCGGTTGGATCCGGCCGACGAACAGCAACACCACCGCGTCGCGGTCGAGACCGAGCCGCGCCCGCGACTCGGCCCGGTTGCCGGGTGCGAACACACCGAGGTCGACACCGGGCGCGATCGTCACGACCTTCTCCGGGTCGGCGTCGTACAACCGGACCAGCGCCTCGGCTTCGTCGACCGTCGAGGCGACGAGCCGGTCGGCCTCGGCGACGACCTGCGCTTCGCCGATCGCGCGCGCGTTCGGCTCCGGCGTGTCACCGTCGGCGAGCGCGGTGTTCTTCACTCGCGCCATCGTGTGCATCGAATGCACGAGGGGCACGCCCCAGCGTTCCTTCGCCAGCCAACCGACCTGCCCGGACAACCAGTAGTGCGAGTGCACGAGGTCGAAGTAACCCGGCTCGTGTTGCGCTTCGACCCGCAGCACACCTGAGGTGAAGGCGCACAGCTGCGCCGGCAGTTCGTTCTTGTCGAGGCCTTCGTACGGACCGGCGGTGATGTGGCGAACCGTGACGCCGTCGGACAACTCGACCCGCGGCGGCAAATCGCTCGATGTCGACCTCGTGAAGATCTCGACCTCGACACCGCGCGCGGCCAGCCGCTTGGCGACTTCGCAGATGTAGACGTTCATGCCGCCCGCGTCACCGGCGCCGGGCTGGTCGAGCGGCGAGGTGTGCACGGACACGGTTGCCACGCGACGAGGGAGGCTCACTACCCCGCCACCTCCCTGGCGCGGCCGTCACCGCCAGCGGATCCAGCGGCCGTCCCGTCGCATTCTCCAAGCCCAACCGAGGACCATCCTGCCTGATTCCCGTACGGAGGGGTGTCCGTAGGCTCGATCGCATGGGCCGGGGAGTCGCCGTCGTCACCGGCGCGAGCAGTGGCATCGGCGCCGCGACCGCGCGTCGGCTGGTCACCGAGGGCTACGACGTCGTCGCTGCGGCCCGCCGGGCGGGCCGGTTGAAGAATCTAGCGGCCGAGACCGGCTGCCGCGCGCAGGTCCTCGACGTGACCAGCCAGGCTTCGGTCGACGAGCTCGCTGCCGCCGTCGAGTCGTGCGCCGTACTCGTCAACAACGCCGGCGGCGCGTTCGGCCTCGCGCCGATCGCGACCGCGTCCGACGAGGACTGGCAACGCATGTACGCGGTCAACGTGCTCGGCACGTTGCGAGTAACCCGCGCGCTGTTGCCGAAGTTGCTCGCGAGTGGCGACGGCGTCGTCGTGAATCTGACGTCGACGGCCGGGCACGGCGTGTACGAAGGCGGCGCCGGATACACGGCGGCCAAGCATGCGCAGCACGCGTTGTCCGAGACGTTGCGGCTCGAGTTGTGCGGGCAACCGGTGCGCGTCGTCGAGATCGCGCCGGGCATGGTCGCGACCGAAGAGTTCTCGCTGGTGCGCTTCGGTGGCGACCAGGCTCGCGCCGACGCGGTCTACGCCGGCGTACCGGACCCGCTCACCGCTGACGACATCGCCGACTGCATCGCATGGGCGGTGACGAGACCCGCACACGTGAACGTCGACCTCATGGTCGTGCGGCCGCGCGCGCAAGCCGCCTCGCACAAGGTGCATCGCGTGAGCGTGGCCGACACGTGACCGCCGACCACACTCACGTCGTCAGCAACGGCAAGCGCGAGCTCACCCTCGACGAACTCGCGCTCATGCAGCCGGGCATGGACCGGTTGATGGCCGAAGTCGGACCGCGCGCGTATCGGACGTACTACGCCGCGAAGGCCGGCAACTGGCGGCTCGCGGACTACTTCTTCCGGTCGATGGTCAAGCAGTTGAGACTCTGCGCGACCAGCCGGCCGAAGTACGACACGGACATGGCGGCCTTTCTCGGCGACGATTGCGAGCCGGTGCGTTCGGCCTTGCGGGACCGGGATCTTCCTGCGTTCGAGTCGGCGTTCGAGCACATGGTCGAACGGGCGAACCACTACCACGGTGTGTTCGGCAAGGCCTACATCGTCTGGGTGCTGCCGTCGCTGCCACCGGACGATCTCGACCTGAGTGCAGGAGCCGACACGTGACGACACCGCAGTACGCCGAACTCGTCGCATTCGTTCGCAGCGAGGGCGAAGCGATCGTGTCCGCGAGCCGGCAGGGCGTCGACGTCGTCGTCCCGACGTGCGGCGACTGGACGGTCGGCGACCTGTGCCGGCACGTCGGTGCGATCTACGGATACGTCGCACACGTCGTGTCGGAGCGACTGACGTCGGCGAGCGATGTCCGGCCGGACCCGCCGGCGGACGCCGATCCGGTCGAATGGCTCGAAGAGCAACTCGACGATCTCGTCGCCGCGCTGAGTGGGTGCGACGCCGACACGCCGATGTGGAACTGGTCGGGCGAAACGCAGGTGGCAGCGTTCTGGGCTCGCCGCACCGCGCACGAGTCGGCCGTCCACCGGTTCGACGCGCAGCGCGCGCACGGCATCGCGCAACCGATCGACGCGGACCTCGCGGAAGACGGCCTCGACGAATTCGTCGACGTGTTGCTGCCCGCCGTCGTCGCATATCGCGGGATCGAGGTGCCCGCCGCGACGTACGTCTTCGACTCGGTCGAGGACGGCGCCTGGCGGATCCGGTTCGGCGACGGCGGTGCGGGGCGAGCCGGGGTCGACGACGCCGCCGATGTCACCGTGCGCGGTACGTCCAGCGCGTTGCTGCTCGCGATGAACAACCGGGTGCCCTGGTCGTCACTGGAGGTCGAGGGCGACGCCGGCGCACTCGAAGCGTGGTCACGGAGCTTGACGCTGTAGCGCGCGGGCGAACTCCGCGTACGCGTCGTCACTGAACAGAACGAACCGGACCTCGCGGACCTCGCTTTCGGTGGTCCGCACGGTCTGTACGGCGATGTCGGCGGCCGACGGCATCGGCCAGCCGTAGATGCCGGCGGACACGGCCGGAAACGCGACGGTGCGGGCGCGTAGTTCGTCGGCGACGCGGAGTGCTTCGCGGTAACAGGACGCGAGCAGGTCGCTGCGGTCTTCGCGGCTGTGCCACACCGGCCCGACGACGTGGATCACCCAGCGCGCGAGCATGTCGCCGGCGTCGGTCCACGCGGCCTGCCCGGTCGGCAACGAGCCGATCCTGTCCTTGAGCGCGCGGCGTGCGTCGAGTTGCGCTGCGCCGCCGGCGCGCAGGATGGCGCCGTCGACGCCACCGCCGCCGAGCAGGCCGCTGTTGGCCGCGTTGACGACCGCGTCGACGTCCTGCTCGACGATGTTCCCGCGCACGACGACGATCTCCACGCCCTCGATTCTGGCCGAACCGAGGGGGCGTCCGCTGCGTCGTACCAGCGTGGCGCGCCGACTCGGCTTCCTGATGCCCGTGCTCGCTCTTGCCGTTGGTGTCACCGGCTGCGACGGCGCATCACACCGCGCCGCGGCGCCGCACCCGGGACCGACCGCGCCGCCGGTGGCCATCACGCCGAGGTACGTCCCGGCGGAGCAGACGGGATGGATGCACGGCGTCGGCGTCGACGTGCCGGCGACCTGGCCGCGCAATCAGCTGCACTGCGGCAACCCCGCACGGACCACACTCGTCGTCGAACCGGCGGAAGCGCCATCTCCGTTGTGCCTCGCACTCCCGGCCAAGGGCGCGCACCCGGACGTGGTGTGGCTGGGCGGGTACGTGTCGCCGTTGCGAGCCGGCACGGTGCTCGGACTGATCGAGCTGCCCGACGGCGGGCCGGCCGCGATGACACCGATCACGATCGACGGCGAGCCGGCGCGGGAGTGGCGCGGGCGCGACCCCGCTGCCGACGAGCCCGCGGTGCTCGTCGTACTGCCGCAGCGGGAGACGTTCGTCGCGATCGCGTCCATGCGCCAATCGATCCGCGACGCGGCGGTCGCGTCGATCCGCGTCGTCGGGACGGATCCGTCGACCGGCTGCCCGACCCGCACCACCGCGTACGACGAGGCGCCGCGCCATCCGCGACTCGACCGGCCGATCGACATCTCCGGTGCGGTCGGGGTGCGTGCGTGTCATTACGTCGCGGGGTGGTTGGTGACGACGGCGACGTCGATGCCGGCCGCGAAGCTGCGCGCTCTCGTCCGGGCGATCGACGCGGCGCCGGTGGTGACGTCCGCCCGGGCTCCGGATGACGCCGGCTGCGCGCGAGTCGATCGCGGCCCGCCAGAGGACAGCGACGACGGACCGGTGGTGTTGCGATTCTCGTTCGCCGGCAACCGATCCGTGGTCGTCGTCGCCCGGGTCGTGATGTGCACGAGGTGGCAGAGCTACCTCTACGCCGGCGACGTCGAGCGCCGGCTCACCGGCGCGGTGTTGCGAACGCTGCCACCGGTCCTCGACCAGTTCCCCGACCCCGACACGATGTAGCAGCGGCACTCGAAACCGGGCCGGATTTGCTCGATTCGGCTGCGCCGCAATGTCATCTTCGCCACTGTGGTCGGCAGACCGCGAAACGTCCGTTCGCACTCGCAGGAGGCTGCATGAGCATCATGGCAATGACCCGGCAGGCCGCGCGCACGCAGGCCGCGTCGGCCGGCGGGACGCCGCCACCGGCCGACCCGCGGCAGGCCGGCGCGGGGGACAAAGCGCCGCTCGACTCGACCCTCGCGAAGATCGCGGCCTACATCCCGGGCGAGGTGGTCGCCACCTACGTCGCCGTGCTCGGCATCTGGCAGCCGAAGACCCGAGCGGCGAGCTGGGGCTGCTTCGCCGCCGGTATGGGTCTGCTGATCGCGATCGCCTGGATCGGCTGGGCGCTGCAACGGAAGGCGGCGGCGACGCCCGCCGCCCAACCGACCCTGCAACACCTGGCCTGGGTCTTCCTCATCGGCGCGGTTGCGTTCACGACATACGCGATGGCGGTGCCCGGCTCGGCCTTCGCCTTCGAATGGTCGGACGCGACGAAGTTCGGTGCGATCGCCGCGTTCCTGCTCGCGGCGGTGCTGCCGTCGTTCGGCAAGCTCGTCGGAGTCGACCCGGACGCGTGAGTCGACGACACGACGCGGTGTTCGAGACGCAGCGGCTGGTCGTCGTGCCGTGGCGCGACGCCCATGCCGCGGCCGCGTACGAGGCGTACTCGCAACCGGAGTTCGTCCGCTACCTCGGCAATCCCAGTCCGCACGCCGACCTCGCCCACACCCGGGCCTGGATCGCGCGCATCGTCGCGAGTGAGCGCGCCGGCTTCTGGGCGGTGGAATCGAGAAGTACGAGTGACCTCGTCGGTGCCGCGCAGCTGCAGCCATTACCCGGCGGCGACGGCGAGTGGGAGGTCGGCTGGCACGTGTTCCCGGCGCATCAACGCAACGGCTACGCCACCGAGATCGGCCGCGCTGCCGTCGCACACGGTTTTGCCAACGATCTCAACGAAATCTACGCCGTCGTGCGCCCCGAGAACACGCCGTCACTGGCCGTCGCACGCGCGGTCGGGATGACCTCGATCGGCCGTACGGATCGCTACTACGGCATCACCGCCGAGTTGTTCGTCATCCGTCGCGGCGGCTGACCAGCAGCGGGACCAGCAACTCTTCGTCGGTGACGGAACCGTGCTGACCGGGCATCGCCGCCAGCCTCGGCAACCGGCGCCGCTCGACGACTGCGGCCGAACCGAGCGAGACGGCGACGACGTCACCGATCCGCCGCGCCGCCGCACCGTCGATCGACGGGCCGAACAACCCGGTGCCGATCGCGTCGTCACGGGTGCCGACCCACCATTGCTCGCCGAGCAACTCGCGCCATCGCTGCAGCACGTCCGTCCCGGCACCGTCGACGCAATGCACGTACCGCGCCCGCGGCTCGCCGGCCAACGCTGCGACACCGTCCCGCAACGCCGGCAGCGCATCGGCGTCGAGCTTCGCGTCCTCCGGTACGTGCACCATGCCGTGGTCGGCGGTGACGACCAACGTCGTCTCCGGCGGCAACCCGGCGGCCAGTCGCTCGGCGAGCCGATCGACCACCGCCAACTGCTCGCGCCACGCCTCGGTGTCCGGGCCGCGCATGTGCCCGACCAGGTCCAACGCGCTGACGTAGACGTAGACCAGCGACCGGAAACCGAGGTTCGACGCTTCGATCGTGCGCGCCACGGCGTCGCCTTCGGTCAGCGTGCCGCCCCATCGGCCGCCGCGCAGCGCCGCCCGGGTCAGACCGCTGGCGGCGAAGTTGTCGAACATGCAGAGCGTCGTCGTGATCCCGGCTGCCGAGGCCCGTTCCCACACCGTCGGGCGCGGCTGCAATACCTCGGGCACGAGACGGTCACGGAGATCCTCACCGGCACCGACCGACTTCCATGCCAGCCAGTTCACGACCGCGTCGACGTCGTCGACGTACGACGTGTAACCGGTGAGTCCGTGCTCGCCGCTCGCCAGGCCGGTGCCCAACGACGACAGGCTCGCCACCGTCGTCGCCGGGAAGCCGGCCGGGATCGGGCGACCGGCCAACGAGGCGAGGAACGGCGCGGCGTCGGCGTGCCGTTGCAACTGCACCCAACCCAGGCCGTCGACGAGGAACACGCACGCGCGCGGCGTCGCGGCGAGACCGAATCGATCCACCTCGCCCGCGACACCGAGCGCCGCGAGCAGCGACGTACCGACGTCCGCGAGCGTTGCCTCGGCGTACGGGATGGTGAGACCGGTCATGCCGGAAGTCGCAGCCGCAACCGGCGAAAACCCTTGCCTTTGTTCTCGATCTTGACGATCTCGAGGCCGCGGATATGTGCGGTCGACGCGACGTGCGTGCCGCCGTCGGCCTCGACGTCGAGACCGACGATGTCGACCAGCCGTACCTGTTCCAACCTGGTCGGCAACAGGTCGCGCGCGGCCACGGCGACCTGCTCGATGGCGAACGCCTCGGCCGCCGGCACCTCGCGCACTTCGATCGCCCGATCCGCGGCGATCTCGGCCAGGCACGCCTCCTGCACCCGGTCGCGGAAACCGTCCGGCACCGCGGGTAGGTCGAAGTCCATCCGGCCTTCGAGCGGCCGCATGTCCGCGCTCGTCACCGGCAGCCGCCAGTCGCGGTAGATGACGCCGTTGAGCAGATGCAATGCCGAATGCGTTCGCATCAGCTCCGTTCGCCGCTTGTCGTCGAGCGCACCGCGGACCACGTCACCCGAACGCGGCAGTGGATCGCCGTCGGCCGGCAGCAGGTACACGTCGTCGGCGGTCTTGCGCGCTCCGACGATCCGGGTCTGCACGCCACCCCAGATCAACACGCCCTCGTCCGGCGGTTGGCCGCCGCCACCGGGAAAGAACGCCGACCGGTCGAGCACGATCCCGGCTTCCGGATCGCTCGACAACACCGTCGCCTCCCACTCGCGCAAGCTCGCGTCGGTCAGCTCCAGCCGCAAGGTGCACACGTTTGGCAGATTACGTGGCGTGGCATGACCCGTTCATGCCCCTCGTACTGCTGCGTGGCGGCTCCCGCGACGGCGAGAGTACGACGGTCGACGAGTCGGTCGAGCGGGTGCTGGCCGCGTCGCACGCGCCCGGTCTCATCGACGTCTACGACCGCGCCGACGAGCTCGCGCACGTCGCCGGCAACGACGAAGACGCGTTGGTCTACGTCTTCAGTGGCCAGGAGCCGGCGACCGAGGTTCCGGCCGCCAACCTGCACATGCCGCACACGCCCGGCTACGCCTGACCCGCTCTGCAAGACTTCGCGGTGTGCTGCCCATCACCGTCGACGGCGTCCGGCTGTTCCTGCACGTCCTCGCGGCCACGGTGTGGGTCGGCGGTCAGATCACCCTCGGCGCACTCGTGCCGGTGCTGCGCAGCGCCGGCGCCGACGTACCCCGGCAGGCCGCGCGCGTCTTCGGCCGCGTCGCGTGGAGCGCGTTCGCCGTCCTGATCGTGACCGGGATTCTGGAACGTCGCCGCCGCCGGCGACACCAACGCGAACGGCTACCAGGTGACGCTCGGACTCAAGCTCGGCGTCGTCGCGCTGTCCGGTCTCGCCGCGTACGCGCACCAGCGGGCGAAGTCGCGGGTCGTGCTCGCGGCCGGCGGTGCGCTCGCCGCGCTGTTCTCCGTCCTGGCGGTGTTCCTCGGCGTCGTCCTGGTCGAGCACTAGGCGCGCCTTGGCGTACGCATTGCGCTAGCGCTCGTGCTGGCGCTGCCAGTCGAGCGCCATCGCGATCCGTTCCGGCGTCGACGGATGGGTGAAGAACAACACGTACAACACCGACGACGGGCGCAGGTCGTCCAGCCCGGAGATCGCAAGGTCGCGCTGTGCCTGGATGAACGTCGTCGGATCCCGGGTCAAGTCCAACGCATGTGCATCGGCCCGCGCTTCGACATGGCGGCTGATCAGATTCGTCAGCGGACTGACCGCAAAGCCGGCGATCGTGTACGTCGCGATCAGCAACGGCACCGACCGCGCTCGCGCGACCCGATCACCGAACGCGAGGTACAGCGCGCACAAACCCGCCGCCACCGCGAGCGCACCTTCGACCGTGCCGATGAGTACGTCGTCGTTCTTCGCGTGTCCCAACTCGTGTGCCGCGACGACCAGCACTTCCTGCGGTGTGTCCTTCGCGAGCAACGTGTCGTCGAGCACGAGCCGCCGGCTCGCGCCGAACCCGGAGACGTGCGCATTCTCTGCCGTCGTACGGCGGCTCGCGTCGGCCACGAGTACGTCGTGCAGCGGCTGATGATCCCGCGCCGCCATCGCCAGGATCTGCGTGCGCAAGTCGCCGGCCGGCAGCGACTTGAAGTTGTTGAACACCGGCTCGACGACGACCGGGTACGCAAAGGATCCACCGATCACCAACGCGGCACCGGCGCCGGCCGCGGCCAGCCACCAACGCCGCGGGAACCGGCGGGCGAGCGCCATCACGACGAGCAGGACGACGAGGGTGAAGACGAGACCGACGGCGTAGCTGCGGCCGACGTCGCTCCACCAACCGGCCCAGTCCTGCGTGCTGAGACCGAACCGGCGCAACACGACTTCCTCGCGGGCCGCGAACGGCAGCGACACGAGCGTCAGCAGCGCGGTCGTGCCGGCCGTCGCGACGACGACCTGCACGATCCAACGCCACTTGCGCAACCGGTCGACCAGCCACGCGCCGATCGGGGTGAAGCCGACCGCGGCGGCCACCGCCAGCCCGACGAAAAGCTCGCCCAGACCCCACGGCCTGATCTGGTCGTGGTACGCCGTCTCGCGGGCGATCTGCGCCGGGGTGAAGTCGGCCGCGGCGTCGGGCTGCGCGGCGCCACCGGGCACGTGCCCGGGCAACGGATGCCACGGCGTCAGAACGATCACCATCGCGGCAAAACCCAGCAACAGCAAGCACATCGTCACCGTCGCGGCGACCCGAGAACGATGCACGCACGTACTGTGGCAGATGTCATGGATCATCTCGACTCGCGGTTCACTCGCCGGGCGCTGCTGACGGCGGGACTGGCGGCTGCGGCAGCGGCGTGCAGCAGCGCGACCCGGCGGCCGGTCAGCTCACGGACGCCCTCGATCAACCCGAGCCCGCCCGCGACTCCGACGACGTCGGCGACACCGACGAGCCCGCCGCCGGACCCCGCGAGCGTCAAGGCCAACGAGCTCGGCGTGATCCCGGTGCTCATGCACCACCGGCTCGTCGACAAGGTCGACAGCGAGTACGACATGACGCCGGCGTGGTTCCGGGCCGAGCTCGAACGGTTGCTGAAGGAGCGCTACTACCCGGTGACGACGTTGCAGGTCGCGCGCCGCGACCTCGGTCACGTCCCCGCAGGCAGAGCGCCGGTCGTGCTCACCTTCGACGACTCCTCGCGCGGGCAGCTGCACTACGACGGCAGCAGTATCGCGAAGGATTCCGCGGTCGGGATGCTGCTCGACTTCGCTCGCGAGCACCCCGAGTTCCCGGCGGTCGCGTCGTTCTACCTGAACAAGGATCCGTTCGCGATCGGCGACCCGCATCGCGTCGTCGCCGACCTCGCCAAGCACGGCATGGAGGTCGGCAACCACACCTACGACCACGTGCCGCTGCGGCTCTCGGCGGCGAAGGTACAGGAGCAACTCGGCAAGCTCGCGGCGATGGTCGGCGCCGCGGTGCCCGGACTGCAGCCGCGCACGATGGCGCTGCCGCTCGGCGTCGAGCCGTCACTGCCCGCGCTCGCACGGGCGGGTCGCTGGCGGCAGACGACGTACCGCAACGAGGCGGTGCTCCTCGTCGGTGCCGAGCCGGCGCACTCGCCCTGGCACAAGTCGTGGAACCCCGCCGGAGTGCCGCGGATCCGATCGTCGTCGTACGGCGGCGGCACGGGCGAATTCCTCTCGACCTGGTGGCTGGATCAGATCAAGTCGGGCGCGGTCACGCGCTACGTCTCGGCCGGCAATCCCGGCCACGTCACATTCCCGAAGAAGTACGCGGATCGGCTCGCGCCCGCCTATCGCGGCATGGCAGTCGCGTACTGAGAAGTGGGCGCGTACTGAGAAGTGGGAGGGTGGGCGCATGGCCCCTCCCGACGACACCGAACGCGCGCAGCTCGCCGAACGACGCGCCGAGCTCAAGGCCCGCTACGTCAAGAGCGTCGCCAACCGGCCGAAGACGAGCGGTCGCGGCATCCACCACGCGGCGCTGATCTGCAGCGACGTCGAGCAAACGATCCGCTTCTACGACGGGCTCCTCGGCTTCCCGCTGGTGGAGCTCACCGAGAACCGCGACTACCCCGGGTCGTCGCACTTCTTCTTCGACCTCGGCAACTCGACGCTGCTCGGCTTCTTCGACTTCCCCGGACTCGGCCTGCAACCGGCCGAGGAGCGGATCGGAACGGTGCAACACATCGCGATCGCGGTCCCGCCGGACAAGCACGCCGAGTTGCGCGCGAAGCTCGACACCGAAGGCATCCCGTACGACGGGCCGCAACGCGGGATCCCGGAGTCGATCTACCTGCGCGACCCCGACGGCATCGGCATCGAGCTGCTCTCCGACGAGCTCATGTACTTCGGCGGCGCGTACCTCGACCGCTGAGAAAACGAAACGCTGCCCGCCCCGCGGGTGTCACGGCGGGGCGGGCAGCGTTTCGTCAGAACAGGTTCAGCTGGTCGTCGAGCTGCCCGGCGTCGCGGCGTTCCCGTTGGTCGGCGCGGGCACGGTCGGCGTTGCCGTCGCCGGCACCGGCGTCGTAGGGGCCGCGGTCGTCGGGGCCGGGGTCGCCGCCGCCTTGGCCACCGGCGTGCTCTTCTTGGCCGCAGGCTTCGACGCCGGCTTCGCCGTCGCAGGCTTCGCCGTCGTGGTCGAGCCAGCCGGCTTCGCGCCGATCTTGCCGCCACGCAGTTCGCTCACGATCTTCTCGCCGCGGGCGGCGAACTCGTCGTAGAGCTTCTCGGCCTTGCTGCCGAAGTCCTCGCGCTGCTTGCGCAACACGGCCGGGAGTTCCTTGGCCTGCTGCGGCAGGGTCTGAGCCAGCACGGGCAGCGCCTTGACCTGCTCCTGCACCTGCGCGGGGACGGTCTTGAGGGTGCTCGGCAGCGCGGTCACGCGGGTGCGCAGCCGGGTGATGGCCGCTTCGCCGGCGCCGACGTAGGCGTAGAACGGCTTCGGGGTCGGGACGTTGGGCATTGGGGTTGGCCTCCAGATCAGGTTGGGACGAAGTGAGGACGCGGCGACCGTTTCGTTCGGCGGCCGCGAACGGTCAGCCGGTGGTGCTGGTCTTTCGCGGTTCGCGCGCGGCGCGGGCCGCGCGAGCGCGCGATCCGGTCTCGGCCGGGGTCGCCGGCTCGGCCGGGCTCTCGTCGTTCTCCCGCCGGAACGACTCGTAGATCTCGAGCAGGACCTGCTTCTGCCGCTCGGTCAGAGCCTCGTCGCCCATCACCGCGGAGGGCACGTCGCTGTCGCCGTACCGCTCGTCGAGGATCCCCGCTTGGACGTAGAGCGCCTCGGCCGAAATCCGCAGCGCCTTCGCGATCTGCTGGAGGATCTCGGCGCTGGGCTTGCGCAGTCCGCGTTCGATCTGGCTGAGGTACGGGTTGGAGACGCCGGCGGACTTGGCCAATTGCCGCAGCGAGATCTGCGCGCTGTTGCGCTGCTGGCGGATGTACTCGCCGAGGTTGCGCACATCCAGCTTGGCCACGAACCGAACCTAGCCGCCATTGCTAACTATTGCAAGCACTCAGCAAGCAGCCCGTCCGGTGACCTGCGTCACTGCCGGTCAGACCGGCCGCTTCAGCGGCTTGACCCGGCCGAAGTTGGCGTACGACGTGGTCAGGGTGACCTCGGTCGCGCCCGACGCGGTCGTGACGACGAGCTTCGTCACGTGCCCGGCCGGGTCGAGCGTCACGTCGACTCGGGCCGGCGCCGAACCGGCGGGCAGTTGCGCCGCCTTCGCCGCCGCCGCCGGCAACGAGCCGCTGACGGCCTGCGCCGTACCGGAGACCTGAGTCAGCCCGCGGAGCACGGCGAGCAGGGTGCCGGCGGGATCGGTGACCGGGCGCGGCTTGCGCAACTTCGACCACCGGCCGGGGACCGGCCGGACGTACGTCGCGCCGGCGATACGGATGACTTGCGACGTCCGCCCGTTCGCGGTGAGGACGTAGCTGACGCCTTGGCCGCGTACGACGCTGCCGCGCACGGAGGTCGCGTGCGAGGCGTTGCCGGACAACACCTCGGTCGCGACGAACGTGAACGACCGCGTCGACCCGACCGCCGCTTCGGCTCGGGCCAAGGCCGCCGTCGCGGCGGTGTCCGCCATCGGGCTCGTCGTCGCCGCTGACGCCGCCGACGCGGGCGCCGCGCTGTGCGAGGTAGTCGAACCGCTGCATGCGGCAGTAGCCGCGATCAGCGTGATCGCAAGGATGAGCAGCAGGGGCGCGACCATTGGCCGCGCCCCTGCCTGGGAAGTCGATGCCGGCATGTCAGCCGTCGGAGCCGCCGTCGCCGCCACCGGAGCCGCCGTCGGAACCGCCGTCGGAGCCACCATCGGATCCGCCGTCGCCGCCGTCGTCACCGGAGTCGCTCGAACCGGAGCCGCTGTTGTCGCTGCTGGTCGAGGTCGGAGTCGGGGTCGGGCTGTTGTTGTCGTCGCCCTGGTCGTTGGCGTCCTGGCCGTTGTCGTCGCCGTTGTCGTTGTCGTTGGCGTCCTGGCCGTCGCCGTCACCGTCGTCATGCGTCGTACCGGTGGCCGCGCCGCCGTCGTGGTGCTCGGTCTCGGCCGGCTCGGCGGGGTCGTCCGTGTCGCCGAGATCGGTCGCGTTGTCGTCGTTCTCGACCTCGGTCGCGTCGTCGTCACCGGCAGTCGTTCCGGTGACCGCGCCGTTGTCGTCCATCGTGTCGGTGAGGTCGACGCCGGTGCCCGGAACCTCGGTGCTGACGTCGTGCGCGGTCGCGCTGTGCGAATGCGACGGGGAGGCGATCGCGGCGGTGACGCCGATCGCTCCCGCACCGCTCGCGGTGAACACGCCCATCGCAAGAACAAGCGCTGCCTTCGACGGTGCTCGCATCGGAAACCTCCGCAGTCTCGGTGTGGTCGAGGTACTCACGCAGGTCATCGACGGCAGCGACGCCGGGGATACGGCGAGCGAGAAATTCAGCGAGATTCGCCCGGATGGCGCAGCCGAACGGTGCCGACCGGCTCGCCGTGGCCGAGCACCGGCGCGACCAATTCCTGCAACGGCGCCACGTCGACCCCGAGGCGATCGAGACCGTGGAGCAACAGCGGCAATCGAGCGCGCGCAGCGCCGTCGTACACCTTCACCGCAACCGCGCCGCCCTCATCGGTGACCGCGGCGTAGACACCCTCGGCGCCGTCCTTCGCGACGAGCCCGGGTACGGCGGTCATGAGGCCGGTGACATCGCGACCGGTGCCGCCGACGAGATCCGGGTGCGCACGCATCGCGGTCGCGACGGTCGAGTCGCGCATGCCGGCGAAGCCGCGCGCCAAGCCGGTCAACGACACCGCGAACAGCGGCGCACCGCAACCGTCGACCGCGACCGCGGACACCGCTTCGCCGCAGAGCCGCTCGACGACGGCGCGTATGGCGACCTGCACCGGATGCGCGGGATCGCGATAGCCCTCGATCGGCCAACCGGCGGCGACACTCGTCGCGAGCATCGCCGAGTGCTTGCCGGAGCAGTTCTGGTGCAACCGATCCGGTGCCGCGCACGTGCGCGCTGCGGTCTGGTCGAGCGGAAAGTCCGGGGTGTTGTCGAGTGCGGATTCGTCGAGACCGGCGGCCGAGAGAATCCGCCGTACGACGTCGACGTGCCGCGGCTCGCCGGAGTGACTCGCCGCCGCGAGCGCGACTTGCTCGTCATCGTCGGGAGACCAGCCGGCGTCGAGCAATCCCAATGTTTGCAACGGTTTCAGGCTGCTGCGCGGGAACATCGGCGCGCCGACGTCGCCCCACGAGGCCAGCAACGATCCGGACGGATCGAGTACGACGACGGAGCCGGAGTGGATGCTTTCGACGAACCCGTTGCGCGTGACCTCGACGACGAGCGGGCCGCTCATGCCTCGCTGGGCAACAGGTCGCTCGGGTCGGCGTCGCCGTCGCGGTAGCGGCGGGTGATCTCGGCGGTCAACGCGTCCATGACCGACTGGACCGCACGGCGCTGGACGGACACGCGGCGCTCTTCGTCTTCGAGCCGCGTCAACACGTTGCGCAACGACGCGTCGTCGTGCGCCTCGGGGTTGGAGAGGTCGACGTCGGCGACCAGCGCCTCGACGTGGCGGCGGTGCGCGTCGGCGCGCGACGGTTCGGCCGACATGTGCCGGCCGAGGCCGCGCGGCGCGTGCGCGCCCGGACCCGGATCGTCGGCAAGGATGCGCGGCAACGCCTGCACCAGATCGGTCTCCTCACCCGCGCGCCTGGCCAGTTCGGCGCGCAGGATGTCGAGCCGGCCTTGCAGCACCCGGCGGAGGTAGGAGAGATCGGTCTCCTCCTGCTCGGCCTCGCGCCGCCGTTCGCGGATGTCGGCCAGCGGCAGCGCCTCGAGGTCGGTCGCGTACTCCGGGGCGAGGACCTTGTCGATCCGCCGGTTGCCAGCCACCATCAGTGCGCTCCTGTCCGGTTGCGTATTCCCAGCATGGCGCGAGCGTCGTCGGGCGTCATCGGCGGGCGCTGCGCGAGCCGGGCGAAGGCGGCCGCCCGCTCCACCAACTCGGCGTTGTCGCGCACCGGTCGGCCCGGCGCGAACGTCAGCGTGTCCTCCATCCCCACCCGCACGTGACCGCCGCCCGCGAGCGCGGCCAGCAACACCGGCAGCGTCGTACGGCCGACGCCGGTCGCCGACCAGGTCGCCTCGGCCGGCAGCGCGGCTACACAGGCGGTCAACGTGCCGAGCGTGCCCGGCATCCCGCCCGGCACGCCCATCCCGAGGTCACAGTGCACGTGCCCGCCGTACGGCGCGCCGTGCTTGTCGAGCAGGCGGCGCATCGTCGCGACGTGACCGAGGTCGAACAGCTCGAACTCGGGCACGATCTCGCGCTCGCGCATCTCGAGGAACAACCGCTCGACGAACTCCCAACGGTTGAGGAAGACGTCGGTGCCGAAGTTGACCGTGCCGCAGGTCAGGCTGGCCGCGTCCGGCCCGCTGTCGAGGACCCGCAGCCGGTCGGCTTCGGAGTCGGTGACCGCGCCGCCGGTCGACACCTGGACGACGAGGTCGGTCGCCTCCCGGATGGCCTCGACCGAGGCCGTGACCCGGCCCGGATCGAGCGTCGGCTGCGCGTCGTCGTCGCGGACGTGCACGTGGATGACCGAGGCGCCGGCGGCCTCGCACGCCTTCGCGGTCGAGACCAGCTCGTCGAGGCTGCAGGGCAGCGCCGGTGCGTCCGCTTTCGCCGTCTCCGCCCCGGTCGGGGCGACCGTCAGGAGAGTCGGCGCCATACCGCCATCCTGGCACGGTTCGAGGTGGCCGGGACGGCCCGTCGTACGCGCGGTCGGCGGGGCGTTCGACCACGCCTGGGCGGTTCGTACTGATTCCCCCAGATGGCTCAACACAAGCCCCGCTCTTGCCGATGCAAATGGAGCATCCAGGCAACGAGCAGCGGTGAGGGAGGTCGGCATGCTCAAGGGCGACCTCACCTCCATGCCGTTCGCCCCTTTGCTCCTGTCTCTCGCCGAGGAGGAGTCCACCGGCTGCCTGCACATCTCCGACGCGGAGGGTGACGAGGCGCTCATCTACTTCCGGACCGGGATGGTGTACGCCGTCTCCGTGCCCGGCCGGCGCCCGCAACTCGGGGCGAAGCTCGTGTCCTCGGGCGCGCTCGCGCCGGAAGCGCTCGCCGACGCGCTGGAGGCGCAGCGGACCGAGTTGCAGGGCTGGAAGCTGGGCGAACTGCTCGTCCACCTCGGCTACGTCGACCAGCCGGTCGTCGAGGCCTTCGTCAAAGAGCAGGTCAACGACGCGATCTGGGACCTCATCCGCTGGACCGAGGGCCGGTGGCGGTTCCGTAAAGGCGAGAAGACCCGCGAGGACGTCGCCCCGCCGATGGCGGTCACCGAACTGCTGACGACGCTGCGCGAGCGCGGGGTCGAGTGGGAGGCGATCTCCGAGGTCGTCCACGGCCCGACGGCCGTACCGGTCCTGTCCGCCGGCGGTGGCGGCGCGGCCGAGATGACGCTCGACGCGGACGCGTGGTCGATGCTGTGCAAGATCGACGGCGAGCGCTCGGTCGCGGAGTTGGCGCGCGACTGCGGATACACGCTGTTCGAGGCCGGTCAGGTGCTCGTCAGCCTGGTGCAAGCCGGCCTGGTCGACATCGAAGAGGACGTCGAAGTCGCGCCACCGCCGGTCGTCGCCGACGAGCCGGTCGCCTTGGCCGACGAGGACTCGCTGTACGGCGCGACCTCGGTCAGCTCGGCGCTGGCCGCGGCTGCACTGGCGGCCGCCGCAGAAGACTCGCCTGCCGCTCCGGTCGAGGCCGAGAGCGCGGACGAGGACGACGATTTCGCCGCGTTGGCGCGGTTGGTGAGCGAAGTCGCGGCAGGGGTACGGGACGAGTCCGAGGCGAGCGTCCCGGACGTCGTACCGGCCGTCGAGGAACCCGCGGCCGGGTCGGTACCGCTGCGGCCCGACAGCCAGGCGTTCGCGACGTCGGTCGAGCGGGTGTCCGCGGCGCTGGCGGAAGTGCTCGGCCCGGCGCACGTGACCGACGATCCGTTCGAGGTACCGGCGGAGATGCGGGTCAAGCGGACCCGCAAGAAGGAACGTCAGGGCCCGCCGCCGCTGGACCCGCGCGCGGCCCGGGTACGTGCCGCCGCGGCGCAGGAGCTGGCTGCCGCCCATGCGCTAGCGGAGGCGCTGCGCGCGGCCGCCGCCGAGGAGCCGAGCGAGCAGGATCTGGCGAGCCAACGCGCCGCCGAACAAGCCGCGCGGGCTGAAGCCGAACGCATCGAAGCCGAACGCATCGCCGCTGAGGACGAGGCGGCACGTATCGCGGCGGAGCAAGAAGCCGCCCGCGTAGCAGCCGAGGAAGACGCGGCGCGACTCGAAGCCGAACGCCTCGAAGCCGAACGCATCGCCGCCGAAGAAGAAGCGGCGCGCATCGCCGCCGAGGAAGAAGCGGCGCGACTCGAAGCCGAACGGCTCGCCGCCGAAGAAGAAGCCTCGCGCATCGCCGCCGAGGAAGAAGCTGCCCGGCTCGAAGCCGAACGGCTCGCCACCGAAGAAGAAGCGGCGCGCGTCGCCGCCGAACAAGAAGCTGCCCGGCTCGAAGCCGAACGGCTCGCCACCGAAGAAGAAGCTGCCCGCGACGCCGCCGAACAAGAAGCTGCCCGGCTCGAAGCCGAACAAGAGGCCGCGCGACTCGAAGCCGAACGCGTCGCCGCCGAAGAAGAAGCTGCCCGGCTCGAAGCCGAACAAGAGGCCGCGCGACTCGAAGCCGAACGCATCGCCGCCGAAGAAGAAGCTGCTCGCGTCGCCGCCGAACAAGAGGCGGCTCGGCTGGAGGCGGAGCAGTTCGCGGCTGAGGAAGCCGCGCGCATCGCCGAGGAGATCGCCGCGCGTGACGCGGCCCAACAACTTGCGGCCGAGAAGTCAGAGGCCGAGGACCAGGCGTGGACGGAGTACTGGTCGCGCGAGGCTGACCGCGTCGCCGCCGAGGAGGCCGTCGCCACCGCTGCAGCCGAGGAAGCAGAACGTCAGGCCACCGAGCAGGCGCGCGAACTCGCGGAGCTGGCCTCCGAGCGCGCCGCCGCCGAAGCCGAGGCCCGCGCCATCGCCGAAGCCGAAGCCGAAGCCGCGGAGGCCGAGGAGGCCAGCCGCCGCCTGCACAACCGCTCTGCGGCGAGCGCCGCGCTCGCCGAACTGGCGCAGGACATCCCGTCTCAGCCGGACGACTCGGCGTACGAGGAGCCTGAGTCGCCGACCCCCGCGGACGAGCCGGTCGCCGTACCGGTGAGCGTGGGTGCGGCGTCCATGGAGATGACCGACACCGCCGCGCTGCTACGCGAACTGTCGTCGCTCGGCCTCGAGGACGAGCCGGCGCCCCCGCCGCCACCGCGGGTACCGAGCCGGCCGGCCCCGCCGCCGGTGGACAAGAAGAAGAAGCGCGGCCTGTTCGGGCGTTAGAGCCTGCCGGCCATGATCATCGCGGGTTGAGCCGCCCACAACCGGCTCAGCAACGCCCAGTCCGACGCCCCGCCGTTTCGTGATCATGGCGTTCGCTGCAGATTTTCGCGTGATCATGGCGTTGGACGGCGGCAAACGCCATGATCACGAACCTTGGCAGCGGTTTCGCGGATGCGAGCTAGGTGCCCACCAGCGGCTCGATCGCCGCGGCCATGCCTTCTACGACCAGCTGAGCGTCGTCCGGGACGGCCCGCTTGACCAGCGCGAGCGCGATCGGCCCGAGCTCGGCGTGGTGCACCGCCGTACCCAGAAAGCCCACGGGCCGCTCCGATCCCAACACCGACACGGCGACCCCGGGCACCGGCAAGACCTCGGCCGACCCGTCGAGGTGAACGAGCACCAGCCGGCGCGGCGGGCGGCCCAGGTTGTGCACCCGCGCGACCGTCTCCTGGCCGCGGTAGCAGCCCTTGTCGAGGTGCACCGCCGTCTCCAGCCAGCCGACCTCGTGCGGGATCGTGCGGTGGTCGGTCTCGAAGCCGAGCCGGGGCCGGCCGGCGGCGACGCGGAGCGCCTCCCAGGCCAGATGCCCGGCCAGCGGCCGCCCCTCGAGACCAAGCTGGTCGCGCCGGACCAGTTCGTCCGGAGCGGGTACGCCGCCGGGCAGGACGGGTGACAGCACCGCCCACTCGGCAGTCACGTCGTCGACCGTGACCTTGCTCCAGAAGACCATCGAGCGCAGGTAGTCCGTCAACGCGGCAACGGTCCCCGGCTCGACGTGCGCCCAGGTCGCCTCCCCGTCGTCGACCAGCACCAGATGGTGCTCGACGCGCCCGTGCGGCGAGAGCACCAGCGCCTCGCGCGCCTCGCCGACCGGCAACGACGACACGTGCTGGGTCAGCAGCGAATGCAGCCACGCGAGGCGATCCGGGCCGCCGATCCGTACGACGCCGCGGTGCGAGCGGTCCACCACGCCACCCGACGCCAGCAAAAAGCGTTGCTCACCGAGCGGATCGCCGTAATGAGCAGGTATGGGGGCATCCACGCCGGTTCCGGCGACCGCACCGGGCCGCGCGAGCAACGGGCTGGACTCCACACCCCCCAGGCTAGGCCGTCACCGAAGCCGGCCCGCATTCGTTGGAGTAGCAGGAGAGGCCGCTGGCGCGGCGAATAGCACAAATTGTCGCTTAATCAGATTCAGGAGGAAGTCGTCGATGAAGACGTCACAGCGGGTGCTGGCCACGGGACTGGTCGTCACCGCTCTTGCCGGCGGCATGGCCGCCAACGCCTCGAGCAAGGCACCGGCCGGTCCGGTCGTGAAGTTCGCGACCCCGGTTGTGGTCGACTTCTTCCACCCGGGCTACGAGCCCGACGTGATGACGTCGCCGGCCGGCAAGTACAAGGGCTCGACGTACGTCTCCGTGCCTAACGGCTTCTCGACCACGATGTCCTACATCTGGCGCTCCGACGACAACCGGCGCAGCTTCCACATGGTGGAGGGCAACGCGCTCGGCAAGAGCTCGACCTGTGTCGGCGGCGGTGACTCCGAGCTGCAGGTCGACCCGGTCAACGGCGCGGTCTACTTCAACGACCTGCAGGGCCTGACCAACTTCACCAACTCCCGCTCGAACGACGGCGGCCACACCTTCCAGACCTCGTGCGCCTCGGTCAACGGCGCCGGCGTCGACCGCCAGTGGCTCGCGATCGACAGCAACGGCGGCACGTCGGCGGTCGGCACGGCCGCGGGCGACGGCCGGCTGTACTTCGACTACGACAACGTCGACCAGGACCTCGGCCCCAACGGTGGCAACCAGCTCGTCATGAACGAGTCGGAGGACGGCGTCCACTACGGCGGCGAGTGCAACGGCGCCGACACCCCGCAGACGCCCGACACGGTCCCGGTCGTGGGCCCGCAGAGCGTCTGCCCGCTGCCGCCGGCCGTCATCAGCGAAGACGAGGGCATCCCCGGCAACGTGATCGTCGACAACGTCAAGGGCAGCAAGTACCAGCACCGCGTCTACTCGATCCACACGAGCAACAACGGCGCGGGCGTCATCGTGTCCTGGTGCTCGGGCAAGGCCGGCGACCACACCGCGGCCACGGTCGCGCAGGACTGCACCGACCCGACGCAGTTCGACCCCAAGGCCATCAGCGCCTCGGACCAAGACCGCAAGAACGTCAACTGGCACGACAGCTTCGCGCGGGTCAAGGGCGACTGGCAGGTCGGCCAGCTCTTCCCGGCCATCCGGATGGACACCGCGGGCAACCTCTACGCCGTGTGGTCGGAGTACCCGGGCACCAGCGCGCCGACCGGTCCGGGCGCGATCAAGATGTCGGTCTCGCGTGACGGTGCGCAGCACTGGAGCGCCCCGATCACCGTCTCGCCGTCGAACCTGCCCAACAACGTGATGCCGTGGATCATCGCCGGCTCGCCGGGCCGGGTCGGCATCGCGTGGTACGGCTCGACCGTCGCGAAGAACGCGAAGAACCAGTACGGCCCCGACGCCGTCACGCAGAACGGCAGCTGGAACGTCTACTACGCCATGACGACCAACGGCTTGGCGAAGCACCCCGGCTTCGGCGTCACGAAGGTCAGCGACCACCCGGTCAAGTACGGCGACATCTCGACCGGCGGTCTCGGCGGTAGCCACGACCGTTCGCTCGGCGACTACATGCAGGTGCAGCTCGGCCTGCACGGCGAGGCCGTCATCAGCTACGTCGACGACACCTCCGCCGACCGCAACACCGACACGCTCAACGGCCAGTTGGTGCCGGTCGCGGGCGGTACGCCGTCGGAGGCGGCCGGCCCGGTGATGGTGGCCGTGCAGAGCGCTGGAGCGAGCATGTTCGCCGGCAAGAACGTGCCGACGATCACGTCGTACGTCGGCTCGGTTCGCAACGCTGCGGGCGACGCGTTCCTCTCCACGGGCGGTCAGGATGTCCCGGCCCCGAAGGCGCTCGACGTCGTCGGTGCGAGCATCAAGAAGAAGGACGCCAAGAACGTCACGGTGACCCTGACCACCAACGACCCGAACCTGCAGAACGACCTGCAGGCGGTTCCGCCGCTGGGCGGTCCGGTCGACACGTGGATGGTTCGCTGGGCGGCACCGGACTACAAGGGTGTCCTCGGCGACGGCAACATGTTCTACGTCGGCATGCAGTCCGACGGTGGTCAAGCGCCGTCGTTCTACACCGGCACGACGACGTCGATCATGACGACGCACACGAAGTACTTCACCTATCCGCAGACCACGACGATCAAGGGCGTCATCCAGGGCGCGACGATCATCTGGACGCTGCCGCTGTCCGCGGTCGGCAGCCCGAAGGGTGGCCAGGGGATGTTCTCGGTGACCGGGTTCACCTCGACCCAGGTGGCGCCGGACTCGTCGACCTCGGTGACCGTCCCGAACCAGGGCGGCAACCTCGCCGACGCCAACATCCCGAACCTGATCAGCGCGACGGCACCGTTCACCTACATCGTCCACTGATCGCATGGCAAAGCAGCGGCGGATCGTCGCCGCGGTGATAGTGGCGCGGGGCCGGGCCCTCAGTGTCCCGGCCAGCCCCGGAGCCACCTCACCCGGCGTCAATACCGCCGGGGC
>JAICXQ010000075.1 GCA_025980325.1 Frankiales bacterium | reverse complement strand
GGATGCGCAGCGGCAGCCGGGGCGAGGCCGCGACCCGCGCCGCCGCGGCCAGCGCGACGCCGACCGCGGCGCCGGCCCCGTTCGCGCGACGGCTCGACGTCGTCGCGCCGGTCGGGTTCGCCGCCGCGCCCGAAGTGCTGACGGCGGTACGGCGCCGTACCCACTTGTTCGTCGCGGTGCGCGACGTCACCGCCGTCGTCGGACCGCTCGTCGTGCCCGGGCACACCGCGTGCCTGCGCTGCCTCGAACTCGGCCGCGGCGAGCGCGACCCGGCCTGGCCCCGCCTCGCCGCGCAGATCGTGGGCGAGCCGCCCGCACTCGAAGCCGGCGACGTCGTCCTCGCGACGACGGCCGCGGCCGTCGCGGCGGCGCAGTTGCTCACGCTGGTCGACGGCGTCGAGCGGCCCGCGACGATGGGCGGCGTCCTCGAGCTGACCGGCGTCGACGGGCGCGTGCGGCGCCGGTCGGTTGCGTCACATCCGGCATGTGGCTGCTCTCCGGCCGCGGAGTTGGACACAATGGAGGCGTGAGCGACATCCCGCGGTGGGCGTTCTCGCGCGGGGCGAAGCTCGCGAGCCTGCCTCTCGGCGTCGCCGGCCGCGCGACGGTCGGCCTCGGCAAGCGCATCGGCGGCCGGCCCGCCGAGATCGTCGCGAGCGAACTGCAAGCCCGTACGGCCGAACAGATCTTCCGCGTCCTCGGCGAGCTCAAGGGCGGCGCGATGAAGTTCGGTCAGGCGCTGTCGGTGTTCGAGGCGGCGTTGCCGGAGGAACTGGCCTCGCCGTACCGCGCCGCGCTGACGAAGCTGCAGGACGCCGCGCCGCCGATGCCGCCGGGCACCGTGTCCAAGGTCGTCACGGCCGGGCTCGGGGAGAAGTGGCGGGATCGCTTCCGATCGTTCGACGACCGGCCGGCCGCGGCGGCGTCGATCGGGCAGGTGCACCGCGCCGTCTGGGCGGACGGGCGCGAGGTCGCGGTCAAGCTGCAGTACCCCGGCGCCGGGCCGGCCCTGCTCTCCGACCTCAACCAGCTCGCCCGGATCGCGCGGCTGTTCGCGATCGTCAACCCCGGCCTCGACGTCAAGCCACTCATCGCCGAGCTGAAGGCGCGAGTCGCCGAAGAGCTCGACTACTCCCTCGAGGCGTCGTCCCAGGCAACGTTCGCCGCGGCGTACGACGGCGACCCGGACATCTTCGTGCCGAAGGTGGTCGAGGCGGCCGGCAACGTCCTCGTCACCGAGTGGATCGACGGCACGCCGCTGTCGGCGATCATCACCTCCGGCACCGAGGACGAGCGCAACCGCGCCGGGTTGCTGCTGGTCCGGTTCCTGTTCTCCGGTCCGGCCCGGGCCGGGCTGCTGCACGCCGACCCGCATCCGGGCAACTACCGGCTCACCGCCGACGGCCGGCTCGCCGTCCTCGACTACGGCGCGGTCAACCGGCTCCCGCACGGCCTGCCGGCACCGATCGGGCCGATGGTCCGGCTCGCGCTGGAAGGCCGGGCCGACGACGTGCTCGCCGGGCTGCGGGCCGAGGGCTTCGTCCGGCCCGAGTTCGACGTCGACGCGCAGGCCGTCCTGGACTACATCAAGCCGATGCTGGAGCCGATCCGCTCGCAGACGTTCCGGTTCAGCCGGGCGTGGCTGCGGCGGGAAGCCGCGCGGGTCGCCGATCCGCGCTCGCCGGCCAACCGGCTCGGTCGCCAGCTCAACCTGCCGCCGACGTACCTGCTGATCCATCGGGTCACGCTCGGCGGGATCGGCGTGCTGTGCCAACTCGGCACCGAGGCGCCGTTCCGGGCCGAGATGGAACGCTGGCTGCCGGGGTTCGCCCCTTAGCGACGCCGTTGGATCACCAATAGTCGGTCGGCAGGCTGCCTTCGATCTTCCGTACGTTGTCGCGGGTGCATCGCTCGCAGAGGTACTCCAGCCCGCGGGCGCCGGTCTGCACGGTCCAAGTCACCGGTGGCGGCGACGCCGTCGTACCGCACCACGAACACGTCGCTGCCGGTGCCGGGTCGTCGCTCATGGAATCAGTGTGACCAGAATGGCGGGCGTGACCACGCGTTCCTGGAACACCGCCGTCGGCACCGGCCTGCTCCGCGTCCTCGTCGGCCTGTCGTTGCTGCGCTGGCGCGGCCCGCTCGCGCGGCGACTAGGTGGCGCGAGCGAGAGTGACCGGGTGCTGCCGCTGCTGTTCGGCTATTTCGGCGTGCGCGACGTCACGGTCGGCGTCGTGACGCTCGCCTCGACGCGGCCGAGCGGCGACGTGCGCCGCGCGGTCAACTGGCAAGGCATCGCCGACGCGACCGATGCCGTGCTCGTGGCCGGGGTCGCGGCAGCGGGCCGGCTCAGCCGGCCGCGGGCAGTCGCCGCCGGTGCGCTCGCGGTCGTGAGTGCGGCGGCCGAGTTCGTCACGGCCGCGCAACTCGGCCGGGCTAATGAGGGTCGCGCCACATCCGCCAGATAGTCGGGCCGGTGCCCAGCGCGCGGATCTCGTCGACGACGTCGAACCCGTGCCGCCGGTAGAGCGTGAGGTTGCGTTCGTTCGACGACTCGAGGTACGCGGGAGTTCCGGCCGCGTCGGCGGGGTCGAGCACCTCGCGCAACATCGCGGTGCCGATGCCCTTGCCCTGCGAGTCGCACCGGGTGCCGAGGTAGCCGAGGTACCAATGCGGCGGATCCTTCGGGTGCAACGACTCGACCTGTAGCTGAGTCCGTACGGCGCGCAAAGTGTTGCGGCCAAAGGCTTTTACCGCACTCGGCGTCTCGCGCAGCATCTCGCTCATCGGCAACGTCCATGCGCCCGGCGCCGACCACAGCGCGGCGGCCTGGCCGTCACCGACGACGTACGCGTGCTTGCCCCGGCGCAGGTACGAACGCGCCATGCTGGTGAAGAACGTGAGCATCTTCGCGTCGCGACGTGTCGTCGTGACCGGGATCAGCCACGCGAACACCGGGTCGTCGCTGAACGCATCGGCGAGCGCCGCACCCACTCGCTTCTCGTCGGCGGCACTCGCCCGTACGACGTCACTAACCACCGGACGACTCTACGTCCGCGCCTTCCGGCGGCGTGGGATCGGCGGCGGTTTCGCGCCAGCGTTCGGGCAACGTCACCGGGCGCGGGCCGTGCAGGTGACCGCGCGGCAGGTGCCATACGTCGGGCGGCAGTTCGGTGCCGGGATTGAGTTCGTCGAGCAGGCCGTCGAGTTCTTGCAGCGACGAGGCTTGCGCCATCCGCCGCCGGCGCTCCGGCCCGGCCGGGTAGCCGGTGAGGTACCAGCCGACGTGCTTGCGGAAGTCGCGGACGCCGAGGAACTCGTCGCCGCGCAACTCGGCGAGCAGCCGCACATGCCGGCGCATCACCGCGACGACCTCGCCGAGCAACGGCGGCGCCGGCACGGACCGGCCGGCGAACGCCGCGGCGAGGTCGCGGAACAACCACGGCCGGCCGAGGCAGCCGCGACCCACGACGACGCCGTCGCAGCCGGTTTCGGCCATCATCGCCAATGCATCGCCGGCCTGCCAGACGTCGCCGTTTCCCAGCACCGGCACCGACGTCACCGCGTTCTTGAGCTCGGCGACCGCGGTCCAGTCGGCCCGGCCGGAGTACAGCTGCTCGGCGGTCCGCGCGTGCAGCGCGACCGCGGCGACACCCTCTGCTTCGGCGGTGCGGCCGGCCTCGACGAAGGTCAACGTCGCGTCATCGACGCCCTTGCGCATCTTCACCGTCACCGGCACCGTGCCGGCCGCGCGCACGGCCGCGCGGACGATGTCGCGGAAGAGCACCCGGTGCACCGGCAACGCCGCGCCGCCGCCGAGACGGGTCACCTTCGGCACCGGGCAGCCCATGTTCAGGTCGACGTGATCCGCACCGAAGTCGTCGACCGCGACCCGCACCGCCGCACCGACGACGCGCGGATCGACGCCGGACAACTGCACGCTGTGCACCGGCGCGCCAGGGTCCGGCCGCATCATGTCGCGGGTCTTCGCGGTGCGCTCGACGAGTGCGCGCGACGACACCATCTCGGTGACGTAGAGCCCGGGACCGAAGTCGCGACACAGGCGCCGGAACGCAGGGTTCGTCACCCCGGCCATCGGCGCGAGCACCACCGGCGGATCGACGTCGATCGGCCCGATCTTCAGTGCCACAACGATGTCACCGCCACCCCGAGCTCGGCCAGCAGCCGCCGCAACAGCGGCAACGACAACCCGACCACGTTGCTCGGATCCCCGTCGACACCGTCGACGAAAACCGCCGACCGACCGTCGATCGTGAACGCACCGGCGACACGCAGCGGCTCACCCGTGTCGACGTACGCCGCGATCTCGTCGTCGCTCAGCGTGCCGAACCGTACGACGGTGTCGGCCACGTCGGTCGCGCGCCGGCCGGTCGCGATGTCGACGACGCAGTGACCGGTGAGCAGCACGCCGGTCCGGCCGCGCATCCGCCGCCAACGTTCGACTGCGTCGGCTTTGCCGGCCGGCTTGCCGAGCACCTCGCCGTCGAGCAGGAGCATCGAGTCGCAGCCGACGACGAGCGCGTCCGGCGCCCGCACGGCCGCCGCGACCGCCGTCGCCTTCCGCGTCGCGAGCTCGCGCACCAGCACCCACGGATCGTCGTCGGCGACCGTCGTCTCGTCGATCCCGCTCACGCACACGACCGGGTCGAAACCCGCGTCGCGCAGCAGCCGCAACCGCGCCGGCGAGGCCGACGCGAGCACGAGCGGTCGCGTTGTCACCTCACGAAGGTACGGGAGGATCGCCGTACCGCCCGTCGAATGCGTCGCCATGACGCGATCGCATCGCCTGCTCGCCGTCGTCCAATCCGCCGCCCTCGCCGTGGGCGTCGTCAGCGTCGCCACCGCGACGCCGGGCCATGCGGCGGCTCCGGCCGGCGCGATCTCGAGCAACGTCGAGTTCGTCACCAGCCTGCCGGAGATGCAGACCGCGATCTCGCTCAACTTCATCGGCGACACGATGTTCGTCAGCGCCGAGTCCGGCGTCTACTCCTACGACGTCTCCAACCCGGCCGCGCCGAAGCTGCTCGGCGCACTTCCCCACTACATCTGGGAGAACGAGGACGTCGACGTCGACGCCGGCCGGCACCTGCTGTTCGTCTCCCGCGACCCGCGCGGCTTCACCTCGCCCGCGACGACGGCGTTCCCGTACGGCGCGGTCGAGGTGTACGACGTCAGCAACCCGGCGGTGTTCAAGCCGGTGTCCGTGACGCTGCTGCCGACCGGGCATACGACGACCTGCGTCGGCGGCTGCCGGTGGACGTGGACCGGCGGCCCGGCGACGAGCCCGGCCGACGCGCGCGACTGGGGTTTCGGCCGGCCGCTGTTCGGCCTCGACATGAAGGACCCGTCGCACCCGGTGCAGTGCGCGCACCCGCTCGACACCAACCGCAGCGACGGCACGACGTCGTACTCGCACGACGTGCAGGTCGATCCGGCCGGCGTCGCGTGGGTCTCCGGCGACGGCGGCGTGCGCGGTTACTGGGTGACCGGCAGGCACCGCGATCCCGTCGACGGCAAGGTGAAGACCGCGCCCGGATGCGACCCCGTTCCGTACACCGGCGGCGGCACGATCCTCGGCCGGGACGAGACGCGCGGCGGCCTCATGCACAACGCGTGGCGGGACATGAACGCGAAGGTCGACGGCGTCAAGGGCGTCGTGCTGTACGCGACCGAGGAGGTGACCGGCGCGTCGTCGTGCGCGGGCTACGGCCGGTTCGCGATCTACGACCTGCGCGGCACGTTCCACGGCGAGGGTTGGCGCAACATCGCGAAGACGCACTTCCGGATGAAGCAGCTCTCGACGTGGACGCCGGAAGGCCAGGCCGGCAGCAACGGCTGCGACTCGGCGCACTACTTCACCGACCGCGGCGACCAGGTGCTCGCCGGTGCGTACTACACCCAGGGCACGCGGTTCCTCGACGTGTCGAACCCGCGGCACCCGCGCCAGATCGCGTACTACCGGCCGAACGACGCCGACACGTGGGCGGCGTACTGGCACAAGGGCTACGTGTTCATCGCCGACAACGCGCGCGGCATCGACGTCATCCGGCTCACCGGCACAGCCGCGCGAGTGCGAAGCGCCGCCTCGGCCGCGACGGTGACGGCGCCGCTACTGCCGGCCGGGCGCAGCCTCGCCGACATCGGCATGACCCGCGACCCGATCTGGGACTGGATGTGCGGATCGCCGGCGACGCTTCAGGCGTCCCAGGCGAGCGGAAGCCGTTCGATCCCGTAAATCCCCTGCACGGTTCCGAGCACCGGCTCGCCGGCGAGGCGCACGCCGGGTAGCGCAATCGCGAGGATTCGCAACGCTTCTTCGAGCTCGGCGCGGGCGAGGTTCGCGCCGACGCAGAAGTGAATGCCCGCGCCGAACGTCATCAGCCGACCGGGCGGGCGATCCGCGGTGATGTCGAATTCTGCCGGACCGGTCCCGTCCCGGTTGCCGGTGAACGAACAGACCATGACGAGGGTCCCGGCCGGGAAGACGACGTCGCGGTAGGTCACGTCGTCGACGAGGATGCGCGCGGTGAACGGCGTCACCGGCTCGTGCCGCAGCACTTCGTCGACCGCGCGAGCGGCCAGCTCCGGATCCTTGCCGAGCAGCGTCCACTGATCGGGATGCTCGGCGAACAACCGCATCGCGTGCGCGAGTTGGGACTGTGTCGTGTCGACCCCGCCGATCAGTACGTCGAGCACGAGGTTGACGAGCTCGACGTCGCTCAACCGATCGCCCTCGGCCTCGACCGCGATCAACGTCGAGATGAGGTCGTCACCTGGATCGGTCCGGCGCTGGGCAAGCAGGTCGTCGCACCACCGGTAGAACTCCACGACGGCCTGCTCGATCCGATCCCGCTGCGTCGCGAGGCTCGGCCCGTCGAACTGGCGCTGGATCCACGCCGACCATTCGTGCAGTCGCATCGCGTCGGCCGGCGGTGCGCCCATCACGGTGGCGATCGTCATCGCGGGGTACGGCTTCGCGATCGTCTCGACGAATTCTGTGCTGCCGCTCTCGCGCACCTTGTCGACGAGCGAGGTGAGGATGTCGCGCATCGCCGGCCGCCAGCGGTCGGCCGCTCGCGGCGTGAACGCCGGGTTGAGCAGGTTGCGCAGCCGCTGATGATCCGCACCGTCGATGTGCAGGATGTTGCGGTCGATCTCCTCGCGCAGCGGCCCGCCGTCGATGCCGTTGAGCTCGGCGATCAACTGCCCGGGGAATGTCGCCTTGCGCGTCCGCAGGAAGAACTCGCCGGCTTCGCGGTCGAGGGTGAGGTAGCCGAGCGGGATCCGGGCCAGCCACGACTGCGCCGCGAGGTCGCGCATCGTCTCGTGGAACGCGACGCCGTTCAGCGTGACGTCGGCGGGGTCGAACTCCGGCAAGTTCAGCGCGGCGGCCGCGGTCATGCCGAGGACGTTACCCGCCGCCTTCGTCGAGTGCGACGTCGTGTGTCAGCGCGACGGGCGGGTTCGACCCGCGACGTCACGCTCGACGGGTCAGCAGGTGCTCGGCAGCTGGTCGCCGGTCAGCGCGTTGACGCCGTCGCACTGCTCGGCGACGTAGATCTGGCCCGCCGGCGGCGCCGCCGTGTCGTCGGTCCAGGCGATCGCGGCCCGGCCGTCCGGCGTGATCGTGACCTCGAGGAAGTCGAGCAGGTCGCGGTTGCCGTCGACGCTGCAGTTGACGCCGGTCTCGCAGATCTGGCCGACGTGCATCACATGACTGCTGGCGACCTGCGGGATGACCGCGAGACCCTTCTTCGTCTCGTGCAGGCCGGCGTAGCGGACGATCCACTGCGCGGTCGGGTCGTCGGGACCGCTGCCGCTGCCGGTCCCGGAGTACCACACGACATCCGCGCGATCCGGACCGCCGCCGGTGACCCACGCGAACACGTTCGACGTCGTGCCCGGCGGATCCAGTTGCACCGGCGAGGTCCACGCGAGCGTGCCGGCCGGCGGGTTCGTCAGGTTGGTCAGCGTCTCGGGCACGATCGTCGCGCCGGCGTCCGGATCCCACAGCGAGGTGCCGGTCGGCAGCGTCGCCGTACTCGCCCGGGTCAGCGCATGACTGACGTAGACGTGCAGGTTGTCCGACCACGCGGCCCACAGCTGCCCGGAGGAGTCGATCGACAGGGTCGGGAAGATGTGGTCGTACGACGCACCGTCCGGGCCGATGTAGATCGGTGTGTCCGCCCATGTCCGGCCGCCGTCGAACGACGACGCGAGGTACAGCGCGTTGTTGTTGACCTGGGTGGTTCCGGCCGCCGAGTTGACGTTCGCCGCGACCGTCGACGGCGCGCTGAACATCGTGTACACCGGCTTCGGGTTCGCCGGGCTGGTCACGTCGACGACGAGTGGCGAGAGCTCGTTGTTGTACGCCGCCTGCGGCAGGTGCGCCGGGTCGATCGCGAGCCCGGCGAACGAGTAGGTCTGGCCGCCGTCGGTCGACTTCGACACCGCGATGTTGTCGCTCGCGACGATGTGCGACGACAGGTAGAACGTGTTGCCGCCGGCCGCCGCCAGCCACTGCCGGTCGTCGGCGACGATCTGGCTGCCCGCCGGGTTCGGCGTCGTGAACGACTGCGCGCCGTCGACCGAGCGGCCGACGGTGATGTCCGGCAACGTGAGGCTCGCGTAGGCGAGCGTCTGCGCGCTCTGACCGGCCGGGACGTCCGGGCTGAACGCGATGTCGCAGTCACCGCCACCGGCGCCGTCGTCCGGCGCGCCGCGGAACGTCGACGTGCCCGCGCCCGGCGGCAGGCTCCACAGTTCGCAGCCGATCGGCGTCGAGCCGGCGGCCATCACGTAGAGGTTGCCGTTGTTGTCGGCCTTGATGTTCGGCTCGCCCTGGGTCAGGCCGTACGGGAAGTTCGCGGTCAGTTGCAGCGCGCTCGGGAAGTGCGGCAGGTGCAGCGGCGGCGTCGCCGCGGCCGGCAGCAGGATCATCGACGGGACGAACGCGGCGGCGAGACAACCAGCGAGAGCGACGACCTTGCGATGCGCCGTACCGGTCAAGACAACTCCTCCCGCAACGACACCTCGCGTGCTTCGTCGTCGCGTTGGCGAGGCAGCAAGGCCTGCGCGGCCTCGCGTTCGAACAGCCGCGCGTTCTGGATCGCGGCGGCGACGATCGGCGTGAACGCGAGCACCATGAACCGGTCCTCTTCGCTCCACGGATCGACCTCGGGCGAGTCGATCTGCATGACGCCGATCACGGTGCCTTCGGTGATGAGCGGGACGCCGAAGTAGCTGCGCACGCCGGCCGAGGTCGCCCGCCAGCTCGGCACGTCCGGGTCGCGCAGGATGTCCGGGATGTAGCGCGGTTCGCCGCTCGCGGCGATGCGCCCGCCGATGCCCTTGCCGATCGGGATCAACGTCTCGTACGCATCGGGCGTCGCCGGCGGATCCGCCGCGGCGAGCCGTACGACGTCGCCGTCGACGAGCTGGATCGATCCGCCACCGAACGCGAGCAGTTGGCGCAACGCGAAGAACGACGACGCCAGCGCCTCGTCGAGGTCGAGCCGTCCGGTGACGTCGCGGGCAAGGTCGAGCAGCAACCGGTAGCGGCGGGCCGGGTCGACCGGGATCACGCCGGGGACCGACGAACTCGCCCGCGCGCCGCTGAAGCCGACCGGCCACGGCACCGCGTTCGCCAGCGCTTCGACACATTGCTGACGCGCCACGGGCCGGGAGAACAGGAAGCCCTGCGCCGCGTCGCAGCCGGCTTCGAGCACGATCTCCAGCTGGTTGAGGTTCTCGACGCCTTCGGCGATGACGGTCATGCCGAGCGCGTGTGCCATCGCCGCGACGCTGCGGACGATGACACCGCTCGCGGCGTCGTTGCCGAGTCCCTGGACGAAGGACTTGTCGATCTTGACGATGTCGACCGGGAACTTCGCGAGGTACGTGAGCGACGCGTGCCCGGTGCCGAAGTCGTCGATCGCGACCTTGACGCCGGCCGCACGCAACTGGCGCAGCGCGGCGACGACGGACTCGACGTTCTCCGCGATCGCGGTCTCGGTGATCTCGATGCACAGCCGCTCCGGTGCGAGCCGGACGCCGTCGAGCATGCGCAGCACCGCCGCGGTGAACGACGGCTGGATCAGCTGGCGCACCGACACGTTGACGCCGACGGCGCAGTTCGGCGCGCGTTGCATCGCTTGGGCGAGCACCCAGTCGCCGATGTCGACGATGAGTTCGCTCTCCTCGGCGACGGTGATCGCCGACTCGATCTCGTCGCCTCGCGCCGGCCAGCGCAGCAACGCCTCGACGCCGTCGAACGATCCGGTCCGCAGATTGACGATCGGTTGGAAATGCAGGTCGAGCTCGTCCGCGCGCAACGCGGCCCGCAACTCCGAGTCGACCTCCAGATGACGTTCGCGCGCCCGGCGCATCGGGGCGGTGAACAGCTCGACCCGATTGCCGCCGGCCTGCTTCGCGAGTTGCATCGCACTGTCGGCGTCGGCGAGCCGGGAGTGCGCGGTCTCGTCCCGCGACGTGCCGATCGAGATGCCGACGCTCGCGCTGACGGTCACGTCCTGCCCGTCGATGTGCATCGGTTCGCGCAGCGTCTCGACGACGCGATCGGCGACGTCGCGCGCATCCTCGGCCCGGTGCAGCTCGCGCAGTACGACGGCGAACTCGTCGCCGCCGACGCGGGTGACCAGATCGCCGGGGCGGACGAGCGTGCTCAGCCGGGCGGCGGCCTCGATCAGTACGTCGTCACCCGCGGCCTGGCCGAGTGTGTCGTTGATCCACTTGAACCGGTCGAGGTCGACGAACAGCACGGTGTTGCGCACGGCACTCCCGCTCGCGGTCGCGTAGTCGAGCGCGCGGAACAGCGCCGTACGGTTGCCGAGCCCGGTCAGCGGGTCGCGCTGCGAGTGGTCGTGCAGTGCGTTCTCCGCCGCGCGCCGCTGCGTCGTCTCCTCGACCTGGACGAGGATCGCGCCGAGCCGCTCGGTGCGGTGCAGCGGCGTCAGCACGACCAGCACCGACCGCTCGCCGCCGGCGCCCGGCAACTGGACCTCGAGCCGGCTGCCTGGGGCGTGACCGACGCAGATTGCTTGCAGCGCAACGGAAATCGCCGCCTGCCCGCTCGGCGGGAACAGGTCGGCGAGGGTCGTGCCGTCCTGGGTGCGGGTGAACCCGAAGATGCCGGCGAACGCCGCGTTCGTTCGTTCGAACCGCCCGCCGGCGTCGATGATGGCGAGCCCCATCGGCGAGTTGAGGAATGCGATCGCGAACTGCGTGCGCGCTTCGGCCAACGCACGCCGGTCGCGTTCGACGACGAGGCCGACCGCGGTCGCGGCGAGGACACCGGCGCCGATCGCCGGCGCCCACCGGTAGCCGAGCGCCGCGAGCAGAACGACCGCGCCGACCGCGATCGCGACGGGGGCAATGCCCGATGCGGTGCGGGCTCGGGCACCCAGCGGCGAAGTGAGCATTCGGGCACGATCCGATCAGCCGGCGATGACCCCGTCGTGGGGTGTCACTGGTCACGGTAGGCAGGCCGGGACCGCCCGTCCCTAGTCATTTCGAGTCATTCGATTGCCAAACCTGCCCGGACGGTAACGGCCGGTGCGGTTTCGGGCATCGCACGCAAGACTCACCGCGGCACGGCCCAGCGGCCGCGGTGGACGACGTCGCCGAGGCCTCGCCTCCCGCGTCGCAACGACGGTGACGGCCGGTCCGGTGCGCGGTGCCCGATCGCGATTGCCCCGATTGGCACGTAGGCGTCCGGTACGCCGAATGCCTCCCGGAAAGGGGCGTGATGTTCGGGCGGGATGCCGAAGAAGCACGCGCCGAGTCCGGCGTCGACCGCGGTGAGCAACATCAGCAACGACGCCATGCCGGTGTCGATGTGCCAGTACGGCACCGGCCAGCGGTGCTCGGCGCGATCCGTCCAGCCCTTGTCGGGTTCGGCGTACCGGTCGAGGTATCCGTCGCGATGCGACAGCGGGACGACGAGCAGCGGCGCGCGCTGCAGCCCCTCGAGCCACGGACTGGGCTCGTCGGGTTGCTCGCCGGCGCCGGTGGCGCGCCAGAACAGTTCGCGATCGGCGGCATCGTCGAGGACGAGGAACGCCCAGCCCTGCGAGAACCCGGCACTCGGCGCGTGCAACGCATTGGTGAGGATGCGGTCGCGCAACGCGGCGTGGCGCGCGGGGCCCGGGAAGGTACACCCCCAGCCCCCCCCCCGCACACCCGCCGAAAAAACCAACCCCCCCGGGGGACACCAGCACCGGGGGCAAAAACCCG
>JAICXQ010000101.1 GCA_025980325.1 Frankiales bacterium | reverse complement strand
GTCGACGTCGTAGTGGAAGAACTGCTTGCCCCACACCATCCCGGCCAGCGCCTGCCGCGCGATCAACGCACGCTCGTCCGAGGCACCGGCGGGCAGCAGCGAACGATGGAAGGCGTCCGCCTCGCGTTCGCGGGCGGCGAGCGTGCGGGTCCAACCGGCGCGCAGGTCCGGGGTCGCGGATCGGCCGGACAGGCGCAGCCGGATCATCGCGGTCCCACCGGCCGGCACCGACAGCCGGTAGTGCAACGCGCCCTTCGTCCCGACGCCCATCGGGTTCACCGTCTGCCGCCCGTGCACGACGTGGTCGCCGATACCGTCCTTGGGGTACGGCGAGCGGTTGGCCGAGCCGAACAGCAGTCGCGCGTTGGTCTCGTTGTCACACGAGAGCGGGATCGGGTTCCCGTCGCCGATCAAGCTCACCGTGCCGAGCGCGTAGTGATCCGCGACCAGGCGCTGCGCGTCGGCGCGGATCACCGGCTCCGGCGCGCCCGGCGCATGGTCGACGTCGGGCCCCCAGGCCCAGGTGTTGCGAAACCACAGCGTCGGCAGCACATGCAGCACGTCGGCCTTCGGGCCGCGGTTGTCGACGGTGATCCGGATGCAGACGTCGTCGACGGCGGCCTTCGCGTAGTCGACCGTCACGGCCCAGTACCTGTCCTCGGCGAACACACCCGTGTCGACGAGTTCGTACTCCGGGTCGACCCGGCTGCGCTCGGCGTTGACCCAGCGCAGGTCGGCGTACGGGAACTCCGCCTGCGGGTAGTGGTAGCGCCAGCGCAGCCACGACGCGGTGGGTGTCGCGTCGAGGTACCACCAGTACTCCTTGACGTCTTCGCCGTGGTTGCCCTCGGCGTTCGCCAGCCCGAACATCCGCTCCTTGAGGATCGGGTCGCGGCCGTTCCAGAGACTGAGCCCGAAGCACAGCCGCTGCGCCGCGTCGCACCAGCCGGCCATGCCGTCTTCGCTCCACCGGTAGGTCCGCGAGCGGGCCGCCTCGAACGGCAGGTAGCCCCACGCGTCGCCGTCGGCGCTGTAGTCCTCGCGCACCGTTCCCCACGCGCGCTCGGCGAGGTAGGGACCCCACGCCCGCCAGTCGGCGACGCCGGCCGCGGTCTCGGCCAGCCGAGTGCGCTCGGCCAAGCCGTCGTCGGCGGCGGGACTCATGGCCACACTCTGTCCTACGCCGCCGCTCGCCGGTGTCCTCCGCCGTTCGTTCGGGCCGCAGAGGCAGGAATCGACCCCCCGTACGGCGAATTGCGGACACCAGCAGGACAGCAACGACCCAGCCGTTCACTCGTGAACGCCGTTGCCGCCGGCCGGATCGAGGTGTCATGCGAGCTCGGCTCGTCGCTGCCGACGCCGCAGATCACCGATCCGACCGGAGTCACAACTCTCGAGGGGGGAACCCAGCAATGCGCACACGCTTAGCCGCCATCGTGGCCGCCGCCGGCATCGGCGTCGCGGTCATTCCGGCCCACGCCGCAGGAGTATCGGCCACGACGGGACCGGCGCCCCAGGTCACCGACGTCACCGGTGACGCGAACTTCCTCAACGGCCAGATCGTCAACGGCTCGCCGGTCGACAACGAGCAGACGCCGGCCGACGTGTCCGGCGCCGACATCGTCAGCGCGCTGTTGCAGAACACGTTCGCGATCCACACCGCGACCAAGAAAGTCACCACGGTCGTGAAGACGAAGAAGGGCCGCAAGAAGGTCACGAAGACCGTCACATACACGGTGAAGGTGCCGACCGGATTCACCGTCACCCTGAACCTCTCGGCGGCACCCCAGGCCGCGACGGTGTACCGGGTCACGGCCGCGAAGGGCGTCTGCACGAACCTCGCCTTCGAGTACACGACCAGCCAGGTGACGGCGGCGCTCGGCGGCGCCACCGACATCCGCTGCGTGTCGCAGGAGGACACCACGTCGTACACGGTCGCGCCCGCGGTGGTGACCGGCAGCTCGATCACGTGGACCGTCGGCCTCGGCCAGTTCCCGGTCGGGACCCCGTTGACGAGCCTCGGCGCGTTGACCGCGGTCGACTCGTCGGCGCTCAACGCGCCGTTCTACGACCTGGCCAGCGGCTCCGGCTCGTTCACGGTCGGGAAGTGAGGACAGCCATGAACAAGTTGCGCCTGCTCACCCTCGTTGCCTCGGTCGGTGTCGTCGCGACGATGCTGCCCGGACACGCCGCAACCGCAACGACCACGTCCGGCCCGGCGGCACAGATCACCGATCCGCCCGGCGACGCGAACGGCATCAACGACCAGGGCGCCGGCTCGGGCCAGAACGGGAACGTCGCGACGCCCGCGGACGACTCCGCGGCCGACATCACCTCGGTCGTGTTCGCGACGAAGTTCAAGGTCGTCACCGCGACGAAGACCGTGACCAAGTTCGTCAAGAAGAAGAAGGTCACCAAGAAGGTCGTCGTGACCACGAAGGTGCCGGACGGGTTCACCGTCACGCTGAACCTCTCGGCGACGCCCGACGGCAACCACTCGTACGACGTGCTCGCCACGCATTCGCTGTGCGACGGGACGGTGGACTTCACCTACTCGACCGGCACGCTCGGCCTGAACGAGGTCGACTGCCTGCCGAGCAGCCCGACATCGACGAACATCGCGACGATGCCGGGTGAGGCGAGCGTCGTCGGCAAGTCGATCGTGTGGACGATCCCTGCGGGGGCGTTCCCGAACGGCAGCACGTTCTCCGGCCTCGCGGCTGAGACCGAGATTGCGCCGACGCTTGACCCGGTGATGGACGAAGCGAGCAGCAGCGCGACCTACAAGGTCGGCGGCTAGGCGCGCTTCCCGCAACGGCGGCAACGCGGCGCCTCCAGGCGCGAGTGACCGACAATGTCGGTAACGACTGACCGCGCCTGGAGGTGCCGTGGCCCCGCTGCCGCCGGAGGAGCTCTACACGCTCGCCCCGGACGTGCCGGACCTGCGCGGCCCTGATGGGCGCGGCATGGTGCTCGTCGAGATGCTCGACGGATTCGTCGACGCCGGTGCCGCCCGGCGCCTCGCCCGCGACCACCTGCTCGCCGGCGGCGCCTCGGTCCTGATCGCGTCGTTCGACGTGGATCTGCTCTTCGACTACCGGGCCCGCCGCCCGCCGATGGTGTTCGTCGAGGATCACTGGGCGAGCTACGACACGCCTCGGCTCGACCTGCGACTGCTGACCGACGCCGACGGCACCGGGTTCGTGTTGCTGTCCGGGCCGGAGCCGGACGTCATGTGGGAACGGTTCGCGGCGGCCGTGGAACAACTCGTCAGCCATCTCGGGGTGCGGTTGTGCGTCGGCACCAACGAGATCCCGATGGCGGTGCCGCACACGCGACCGGTCGGCGTGACCGCGCACGGCTCGCGGCAAGAACTGCTCGCCGGACACGTGCCCTGGGTCGGCACGGTGCAGGTGCCCGGCAGCGCGAGTGCCTTCCTGGAGTTCCGGCTCGGCGCTGCGGGTCACGACGCGCTGGGCTTCGCCGTACACGTGCCGCACTACCTCGCGCAGGCGGCGTACCCGGCCGCTGCGGAGGCGTTGCTGCGCGCGGTCGGTCGCGCGACCGGCTTGCGCTTCGACGTCGGGCCGCTGACGAAGGCGAGCGAGGACGCCGCGACGACGATCACCGGCCTGGTCGAGCAGTCCGACGAACTCGCCGAACTCGTGCGGGGATTGGAAGCGCAGTACGACGCCTTCGTCGAGAGCCGGGAGACGAGCGCGGCGTTGCCGAGCGCGGAGGAGATCGGCGCCGAACTCGAACGCTTCCTCGCCGAGCAGGCGCGCAAGCCCGACGAGCCGGGCTAGTTACGCGGTCTGCATGTTGTCGAAGCGCGAGTAGTGCAGCGCGGACGACACGACGACGTCTTTGGTCTGGCCGTTGCGGTGCTTGGCGACGATGAGGTCGGCTTCGCCGGCGCGCGGAGACTCCTTTTCGTACGCGTCCTCGCGGTGGAGCAGGATGACCATGTCGGCGTCCTGCTCGATCGCGCCGGACTCGCGCAGGTCCGACATCTGCGGCCGCTTGTCCTGGCGCTGCTCCGCACCGCGGTTGAGCTGGCTGATCGCGACGACCGGCACCTCGAGCTCTTTGGCCAGCAGCTTGAGCGACCGGCTCATCTCGGCGACTTCCTGCTGGCGGTTCTCGACCCGTTTCACGCTGCTCATCAGTTGCAGGTAGTCGACGACGACGAGCTTGAGGTCGTGGCGTTGCTTGAGCCGGCGCGCCTTCGCCCGGATCTCCATCATCGACATGTTCGGCGAGTCGTCGATGAACAGCGGCGCCTCGGCGATCTCGCCCATCCGGCGGGCGAGCTTGTTCCAATCCTGGTCGGTCATCCGGCCGGTGCGCAGGTGGGTCAGCCAGATGCTCGCCTCCGCCGACAGCAGCCGCATCGTGATCTCGCTGCGGCCCATTTCCAACGAGAACAGCACGCAGGCCAGCTGATGCTTGATCGCCGCCGAGCGGAGGAAATCCATGCCCAGGGTGGACTTTCCGAGCCCTGGCCGGCCGGCGACGACGATGAGCTGTCCGGGATGAAGGCCGTTCGTCAGTTCGTCGAGCTCGCGGAAGCCGGTCGGCACGCCGTAGACCTCGGAGCCGCGGCTGCCCATCGCCTCGATCTCGTCGAAGGCCTGCTGCAGCACGTCCTCGAGCCGGAAGTAGTCGTCACTCGTGCGCCGCTCCGTGACGTCGTAGACGGCTTGCTGCGCGCGGTCGACGACCTCGTCGACGTCGCCACCCATCCCGCCGGCCGCGCCGTACCCGAGTTGCACGACCTTGGTCCCCGCCTCGACCAACCGGCGCAGGATCGCCCGCTCCCGGACGATCTCGGCGTAGTACGCCGCGTTCGCCGCCGTCGGCACCGACGCGATCAGCGTGTGCAGATACGGCGCGCCGCCGATCTTCGCGAGTGTGCCTTCGCGGGTCAGCTCGGCGGCGACGGTCACCGGGTCGGCCGGCTCGCCGCGGCCGTACAGGTCGAGGACGGTGTCGTAGACGGTCTGGTGCGCGGGCCGGTAGAAGTCGCCCGGGCGCAGCACCTCGACGACGTCGGCGATCGCATCCTTGGACAGCAGCATCGCGCCGAGGACGCACTGCTCGGCGGCGAGATCCTGTGGCGGAGTCCGATCGACCTCGACCCCACCCCGGTCGCTCGGCATCGTGACGACGTCGGCGACGCTCACCCGCTCAACCCCTCACCGGCACGTGACAGCCTTCGAACATATGTTCGACGTCTCCCCCGCCCTTGTCAACCCTGTGCGAGACGCTAAGAGGGACGGTCGAGATAGGGACACGAATGCCGAGGGTTTTTGCCGGCGCTTGTGGATGTCCTGGGCATTGCGGTGTGCAGAACCCGTCGCAAGCTGCGGACACGGTGGGGAAACCGCTGTGGGCCGTGGCGGGCAAAGCTGCGCGACACACGTCGTGACCTGCGCCGACGCGCATCCACACGCTGTGCGGAAAAGAAACAGGAACGTGTCAGCAGCTGGTGTGGCTATAGCGACCTGTCGTGCTGACAAGTCCCCAAGGCCGGGCGCCAAAGTTGTGGTCCCCCGGGCGGCTAGGTGTCGGCGGTGACGTCCACGTCGATCGAGGCGACAACCTCGGGGTGCAGCCGCACCGACACCGTGTGGGTGCCGATCGTCTTGATGTGCGCGGCGGGCAACTCCACCCGACGCTTGTCCAGCGCCGGCCCGCCGGCACTCTTCACCGCGTCGACGACGTCAGCCGCGGTCACCGAGCCGAACAGCCGGCCGCCCTGGCCCGCGCGCGAGGGCAGGACGACCGTCAGCGCCGCGAGTTGCGCGGCCAGCTCCTGCGCCTGACCGAGATCGCGGATCTCGCGCACCTCGCGGCCCTTGCGGATCTGCGCGATCTGCTTCTCGCCGCCGCGGGTCCACGTCAACGCGAGACCGCGCGGGACGAGGTAGTTGCGGCCGTAACCGTCCTTGACCTCGACGATGTCACCGGGGCCACCGAGACCGCTGACCTCCTGCGTGAGGATGAGCTTCATCGCCAGCCTCCTCAGCGCGCCGTCGACGTGTACGGCAGCAGCGCCATCTCGCGGCTGTTCTTCACCGCGATGGCGATGTCGCGCTGATGCTGCGAGCAGTTGCCGGTGACGCGGCGCGCGCGAATCTTGCCGCGGTCGGAGATGAACTTGCGCAACAGGTTCGTGTCTTTGTAGTCGATCCGGGCGGCCTTCTCTTTGCAGAAGGCGCACACCTTCTTCTTCGGCTTACGTAGGGGTGGCTTGGCCATAGTCGTCGATGCTCCGTGTCAGATGTGTCAGTGAGTCGATGAGGAAGGTGCCGGGCTAGAACGGCGGCTCGTCGCTGAAATCTCCGCCGCCGCCCCCGCCGCCGCTACTCGGTGCCGGGCTCGCCCACGGGTCGTCCGATCCGCCGCCGAAGCCACCGCCGCCGCCGGCCGCAGAGCCGCCGCCGTAACCGCCGCCGCCCGCGCCACCGCTGCCCGATCCGCCGGTGCGTTGGGCCTTGGTGACCTTGGCCGTCGCGTACCGCAAGGACGGACCGATCTCGTCGACTTCGAGCTCGACGACGGTGCGCTTCTCGCCCTCTTTGGTCTCGTACGACCGCTGGCGCAACCGGCCCTGCACGATGACTCTGGTGCCGCGCTGCAGCGACTCGGCGACGTACTCGGCTGCCTGCCGCCAGATGCTGCAGCGCAGGAACAGCGCGTCGCCGTCCTTCCATTCGTTGGTGTTCTTGTCGAGGAAGCGCGGGGTCGACGCGACGGTGAAGTTCGCGACCGCGGCCCCGCTCGGGGTGAACCGCAACTCGGGGTCGTCGGTGAGATTCCCGATCACGGTGAGAGTGACGTCTCCGGCAGCCATCGCGGCCTCCTACTTCGCGTCCGGCCGCAGCACCTTGGTGCGCAGCACGGACTCGTTGAGGTTGAGCTGGCGGTC
>JAICXQ010000122.1 GCA_025980325.1 Frankiales bacterium | reverse complement strand
GCCAAGGAGCAGCTGCTGCTGCTCTGCCGCGAGTGGTACATGCACCCGAGCGGCCAGCTGCCGGCGTACGAGTGGGACTTCGGCGACGTCAACCCGCCGTTGCATGCCTGGGCCGCGATGCGGGTGTTCGAGATCGCCGGCGCCGACGACTACGACTTCCTGAAGAAGGTGTTCCGCAAGCTGCTGATCAACTTCACCTGGTGGGTCAACCGCAAGGACTCGGAGGGCAACAACGTCTTCGAGGGCGGCTTCCTCGGGCTGGACAACATCGGGCCGTTCGACCGTTCGCAGTTGCCGGTGGCCGGTCACCTCGAACAGTCCGACGCGACGTCGTGGATGGCGCGCTATTGCCTGGACATGCTCGAGATGGCGTTGACGCTGGCCCGGCACGACCCGACGTACGTGGACGTCGCGACGAAGTTCTTCGAGCACTTCGCCTACATCTCGCAGGCGATCGTCGACGAAGGCCTGTGGGACGACGACGACGGTTTCTTCTACGACCTGTTGCACACGCCGTCCGGTGCGCGGGTGCCGTTGCGGGTGCGGTCGATGGTCGGGCTGTTGCCGCTGTGTGCGGTGCTCGCGATCGACGAGGAGACGTTGCGCGAGCTGCCCGAGTTCGAGCAGCGGATGCATTGGTTCCTGCATCACAAGCCGGAGTGGTGCCGGGGTTTGGAGTTCGCGCACAAGGCGGACGACGCGACCGGCCAGCGGCTGCTGTCGGTCGTGGATTCGCAGCAATTGCAACGGATCCTGACCCGCGTCTTCGACGAGACCGAGTTCCTCTCGCCGTACGGGCTGCGGGCGTTGTCGCGCGCGCATCTCGCCGCGCCGGTGGAGATCGACGTCGAGGGCTTCCACGGCCGGGTCGACTACGAACCGGGCGAGTCACGGTCGGCGTTGTTCGGCGGCAACAGCAACTGGCGCGGCCCGGTGTGGTTGCCGCTGAACTACCTGCTGGTCCGGTCGTTGCGCCGGTTCGACCGGTATCTCGGCGCCGAGTTCACCGTCGAGGTGCCGACCGGCAGCGGGCGGCGGTTGACCCTCGCGCAGGCGGCCGACGAACTCTCGGATCGGCTGGTGCGACTGTTCGCGGTCGACCCGTCGTCGGGCCGGCGGCCGGCGTGGGGCGAGCATCCGCTGGCGGCGACGGATCCGCACTGGCGCGATCTCATGCCGTTTCACGAGTACTTCCACGGCGACACCGGCGCCGGTCTCGGCGCGTCCCATCAGACCGGCTGGACCGGCCTCGTCGCCAACCTCATCCTCGAAGCGACGTAACCCGGGTCAGGGCCGCCCCACCAGCGCGAGTTGCCTCGCCTGGGCGACGACGCGGCCGCTCGAGTCCCAGACGGTCGCGTTCTCGTCGAACCAGCCTCCCGCCACCAGGCTCGCCTCGGCCTCGAACGCGAGCCAGCCGGGCGCCGGCACCGCGCGCAGCAACGCCGACAGCTCGACGGTCGGTGCCCAGCCCACCAGACCCAGCCGGAACACCGTCGGCGGCGCGACGTCGACCGCGAGCAGCAGGGCGAGGGCGTCGGCGACGCTGCCGTCACCCAACGCCATCCAGCCGCGCACGACCGGCGCGCCGGCGTTGTCCGGCGTCGGGACCGTCGCCGGGTCGAGGCGGACGTCGACGTGGTCGAGCAACTCGACCCGAAACGGGGTGTCCCCGCGCGACCGGCACTCGTCCGGCGCCGGCATCGCCGGCATCGGCGTCCCGACGTGGTCCGCGTCGGCGTCGGGCAGCTGTCCCGCGGTGACCAGTACGTCGAGACAGGCGCGCTCGTCCTGCCACAACGTGGCGCGCACCGTCGCGACCGTGCGCCCGGCCTTCACGACCTCGGTGCGTACCTCGGCCGGCCCGCCGACCGGCGGCCGGAGGAAGTGCCCGGACACCGCGAGCGGATGCTCGCGTTGCGCGGCGTCGGTTGCGGCGCGCGCGATCACCGCGAGCAGGTACCCGCCGTTCGGCCGACCGCCGATCGACCAGCCGCCGTCGAGGTCGACGTCGTACGTCGAGGTGCTCGCGCGACGCCGTACGGCGGTCGCCCGGTCGAACGCACTCACTTGTCGAGCAGTGCCGGCGCCAACTCGGCCCACTCCTTGCGCGGCAGCCCGCGCCGGTCGTCGACGAGCACTTGCACGGCGACGTGATCGGCGCCGGCGTCGAGGTGCGCGCGCACCCGACCGGCCACCGCGTCGACGTCACCCCACACGCAGATGGTGTCGACCAGCCGGTCGTTGCCGCCGTCCGCGAAGTCGGCGTCGTCGAAGCCGAAACGCTTGAGATTGCTGGTGTAGTTGGCCAGCCGCAGGTACGACCCGGTATGCCGGCGGGCGATCTCGCGCGCGGTCGCCGGGTCGGTCGAGAGCACGCACACCTGCTCGGGCACGAGCAACTTGTCCGGCCCGAGAATCTCGCGCGCCCGCGCCGTGTGCTCCGGTGGCACGAAGTAGGTATGCGCGCCGTCCGCGGCGTCGCGGGACAGCTCCAGCATCTTCGGGCCGAGCGCGGCGAGCACCCGCGGCGGGCGGGGTGCGGGCGGCACCGCGCGGTAGACGCCGTACCCGTGATCCATCCCGGCGAGGTAGTCGCGCATCATCGCGAGCGGCTTGCCGTAGTCCTGGCCGCGGACGTCGAGCAGCGGCTTGTGCGAGACGCCGATGCCGAGCACGAACCGGCCCGGGAATGCTTCGCCGAGGGCGAGCTGACCGGCCGCCATCGCGAGTGCGTCGCGGGCCCAGATGTTGGCGATGCCGGTCGCGACCACAAGAGAATCCGTTGCGGCCAAAAGCAAATGGGCCGCGGTCAGCACCTCGCGGCCGACCGCTTCGCCGGTCCAGAGCGCGCCGTAGCCGAGGTCTTCGACTTCGCGAGCCGCGTCGCGAACGACTCCCGCCGGGGAGAAGTCGAGCTGGCCGGTCCAGACGCCGACCCGGCCGATGCGCGCTTTGACGTCGTCGATTGCCACCACGCCGAGACGTTACCCGGCGCTCTTGCCGCCGCCTTTGAACGCCTGCGACAGGCCTTGCAACGCGGCGGTGAGCTCGCTCGGCACGATCCACATCTGACCGGTGCCCGATGCCGCGACCTGCGGCAGCATCTGCAGGTACTGGTAGGCGAGCAGACCGGGATCCGGCTTGCCCTCGTGGATCGCCGCGAACACCGTGTTGATCGCCTTCGCCTCGCCTTCGGCGCGCAGGATCGCGGCTTCGCGATCGCCTTGCGCGGTCAGGATCGCGGCTTGCTTCTGCCCTTCGGCGGTGAGGATCGCCGACTGCTTCTCGCCTTCCGCGGTGAGGATCGCGGCCCGCTTGTCGCGGTCGGCCCGCATCTGCTTTTCCATCGACTCCTTGATGCTGGCCGGCGGGTCGATCGCCTTGATCTCGACCCGGTTGACCCGGATCCCCCACTTGCCGGTCGCCTCGTCGAGCACGCCCCGCAGTT
>JAICXQ010000074.1 GCA_025980325.1 Frankiales bacterium | reverse complement strand
TCGACGGTCGCGGCCGCCGGGATCGTCGAGTCGTTGCCGTGCCGGCGGCGTACCTCGTCCAGCAGCTCGTCCAGCTTCTCCGCGAGCGCCGCCACCTGCACCTTCTCCAGGGCGACCGAGACCAGCCGGCCGCCGCCGCTCGCCTGCAGGAAGAACGTGCGCTCGCCGGGCTGGCCGACGGTGCCGGCGACGAATCGCTCAGGCGGGTCGAATTCGAACAGCTGGCCAGGCATCGCTTCAGCCTATGTCGGGCTCACGGACCACCTGCGCCACCACCGACGACCGCGTCCGACGATCCCCGTTTGGCCCGCGACCGCTTGGCCGGCGGCCGCAAGTCGTCGACCGCCCCGCCGACGTCGTTCATCCGTACGACGAAGGGCCGCAGCGACGTGTAACGGACGACCGACAGGGAGGCCGGATCGACCTGGATCCGCTGGAACAGATCGAGATGAAGGCCGAACGCGTCCGCGAGGATCGCCTTGATGACGTCGCCGTGGCTGACCGCGATCCACGTCGCGTCGGGGCCGAGCCGCTCGTTGATCCGCCGGACCGCGTCGACGGCGCGCGCCTGGGTGTCGCGCAGCGCCTCACCACCCGGGAAGGTCGCCGCGCTCGGGTGCGCTTGCACGACCTTCCAGAGCGGATCCTTCGCGAGTTTCTTCAGCTCCTGCCCGGTCCAGTCGCCGTACCGGCACTCGCCGAGGTCGTCGTCGGTCTCGACCGCGAGGTCACGTCCGGCGACCAGCGCGCCGGCCGTCTCGACGCAACGTTCGAGCGGGCTGCTGACGACCGCGGCGACCGGCACCGACGACAGTCGCTCGGCGAGTGCGGCCGCCTGCTCACGCCCCTTGTCGGCGAGATGTACGCCGGGCGACCAGCCGGCGAGCAGGCCGCCGCGGTTGGCGTCGGTCACGCCGTGGCGGACGAGCAGCAGCGTCGTCATCAGCCTGCCTCAACTTCGCGGACGCTTGCGCCGACATGTAACCACGTCACCTCCCGCGAGTCTGACTCGTTGGACGGACAAGGACACCGGAGGGTGGGGCAACACAGATGGCCGAGGTCGAGGAGCGCATCGCGCGACTGCAGTACCTGCTGTCGTCGCCGGACGGTGTCGAATGCGACCGCGCCGTGTTGACGCACACGTTGCGCAACCTCGAGCAGTTGCGCGCCGAGATGTTCTCGTCCGGTTCAGTCGCCGACGCCTGATTTATCCAGCGCTTCGGCCGCCGTCCGCAAGGTTGCGATCCGTTCTTCCTGCGTGCCGCCGTACGCCGAGATGTTCAGCGTCGTGACACCTGCCGCGGCCAGCGCTTGGATCTTGTCGGCCATCCGGTAGACCGACCCGAGCAGTGACGTGCGGTCGACGAACTCGAACGGCACCGCGGCGCCCGCTTCGACGTACTTGCGGTCGAGGTACAGGTCCTGGATCTCTTTCGCTTCCTTCTCGTATCCCATCCGCGCGGCCAGCCGGTTGTAGAAGTTCTGCTCGCGCGATCCCATGCCGCCGATGTAGAGCGCGGCGTAACCGCGAACGGGATCGGCACACGCCTTCACGTCGTCGCCGACGACGACCGGCACCGTGGGCGTGATGTCGAACGGCGCACCGACGCGGCCGGCGCGTTCCATGCCGGTGCGGATCGATGCCTGTTGCTCGGTCGCGAACTCCGGGTCGTAGAAGATGGCCAGCCAGCCGTCGCACTTCTCGCCGGCGAGCTCGAGGTTCTTCGGCCCGATCGCGGCGAGGTAGATCGGCATGTGCTCGCGCACCGGATGGATGATCATCTTGAGCGCTTTGCCCGGACCGTCGGGCAGCGGCAACGTGTAGTGCTCGCCGGCGTACTGCACCCGCTCGCGGGCGAACGCGAGCCGGATGATGTCGATGTACTCGCGGGTGCGGCCGATCGGCTTGTCGAACTTCGCGCCGTGCCAGCCCTCGGACACCTGCGGGCCACTCACGCCGAGCCCGAGCCGGAACCGGCCGTCGGACAGCGTGTCGATCGTCGCCGCCGTCATCGCCGTCATCGCCGGCGTGCGCGCGGGGATCTGGAAGATGGCCGAGCCGACGTCGATGCGCTCGGTCTTCGACGCGATCCATGTCAGCACCGTCGCCGCGTCGTTGCCGTACGCCTCCGCGCACCACACGACCGCGTAACCGAGCCGTTCGGCTTCGGCCACCAGCGCCATGTTGTCGTCGCCGGAGACCAGGCCCCAGTAGCCGAGGTTCAACCCGAGTTTCATGGCCGGACCCTAGCTCAGGGCTCGATAGGGTCGCGGCATGGAGCAGCGACGGCTGGGCGCCACCGGCCTCTACGTCTCGCGCCTCGCGCTCGGCACGATGACGTGGGGCCGCGACACCGACGAGGACGACGCATCCAGCCAGCTCAAGGCGTTCGTCGAGGCCGGCGGCACGCTGATCGACACCGCCGACGTCTACGTCGAGGGCGAGAGCGAACGCGTCGTCGGCCGGCTGCTGCAGGGCGTCGTACGCCGCGAGGACGTCGTCGTCGCGACGAAGGCGGTCAGCCGTCGTGGCAGCGATCGCGGCCGCGACGCGTCCCGCGGGCATTTGCTCACCGCTCTCGACGCGTCGCTCGAACGCTTGCAGACGCCGTACGTCGATCTCTGGCAGCTGCATGCGTGGGATGCATTGACTCCGCTCGAAGAGACGTTCGCCGCCGTCGACGTCGCGGTGTCGAGCGGCCGGGTTCGTTACGCCGGTATCAGCAACTACAACGGCTGGCAGACCGCGAAGGCCGCGACGTGGCAGCGCGCCTGGCCCGGCCGGGCGCCGGTGGTCGCGACGCAGATGGAGTACTCGTTGCTGCAGCGCGGGATCGAACGCGAGGTCGTGCCGGCCGCTTTGGATCTCGGCATCGGCATCCTGCCGTGGTCACCGCTCGGTCGCGGTGTTCTCACCGGCAAGTACCGCGGCGGCACACCGGCCGACTCGCGGGCCGCGTCGCCTGATTACCAGCGGTTCGTCGCGCCGTACCTCGACGATCGTGCGCAGCGGATCGTCGGCGCGGTGATGACCGCGGCGGACGGGCTCGGTGTCTCGCCGCTCGCGGTGGCGCTGGCGTGGGTGCGCGACCGGCCCGGTGTCGTCGCGCCGATCGTCGGCGCGCGCACGGCCGGTCAGTTGAAGGGCTCGCTCGACGCCGACGACGTGACGTTGCCGGAGGAGATCCGGGTCGCGCTCGACGACGTGTCGACGCCTTCCGTCGGGTACCCGGAGGCGTGGTCGCGGTCCTGACGCCGGCTGTCCTGCGGCGGCTGGCGCAGACGCCGGAGTTGCTGGCCGCGGCGGTGCCGGGCGATCTGCGGGTCGGCGCTTCGTTGCGGGAGCGATGGCCGGCCGATCTCGTCGCCGCGGCGACGCAACAGAATGCGTTGCGGGCTCGCGCGGGGGGGCGACTGCGCGACGCGTCGTCGATGATGCTGACCGCTGCCGGGCTGGAGCAGGCGACGTCGAGTGCCGTCGCTGCACATCGAGCCGCGCGAGTCGCGGCATCGGTGTCGAGCGTCGTCGACCTGTGTTGCGGTGTCGGCAGCGATTTGCGCGAGTTCGCCGGCGCCGGTCTGCGCGCCGTCGGTGTCGACCGGGACGAGGCGCACGCGTGGTGTGCCCGCTACAACTCGGCCGGCGCGCCGGTCGTCGTCGCGGACGTGCGTGACGTGTCGGTTGGTCGGGCGGAAGCGGTGTACGTCGATCCCGCGCGGCGCTCGGGCGACCGGCGCGGCGGCAGCGAGCCGCCGCTGTCGTGGTGCCAGGAGTTGCCGGCGTCGCGGGTCGTGGTGAAGGCCGCGCCAGGTCTCGACGTCTCGTTGGTCGGATCGGGTTGGGAGGTCGAGTTCGTCGCCGAGGGCCGCGACCTGAAGGAGGCCTGCCTGTGGTCGCCGGGATGGGCGAGTGCCGGCCGGCGGGCGACCGTACTGCCGGCGGGCGATTCGCTCGTCGCCGATCCGTCGACGGCGCCGGCGCCGGTGCGGCCGCCGGGCCGCTACGTCGTGGATCCGTCGCCCGCGGTCACTCGCGCGGGGGCGGTCGCGGATCTCTCGGCGCAACTGGACGCGTGGCAGATCGACCAGCGGATCGCTTTTCTCTGCAGCGACTCACGGGTGTCCACGCCGTTCGGGCGCGTGCTCGAAGTCGCGGCGAGTTTGCCGTTCGGGGTGAAGCCGCTCGCGGCCGAGCTGCGCCGCCTCGACGTCGGCGCGGTCGACTTCCGCCGCCGCGGGCTGGCCGGCGACGTCGAGGACCTGCGGCGTCGGCTCCGGTTGCGCGGCTCCCGTACCGCCGTCGTCCTGCTGACCCGCGCCGAGGACAAGCCGTGGTGCCTTGTCTGCTTCGCAGCGACGTTCTCCTAGGGTCGGCGTCGTGGAGTCGATGTTCGCGGCGTTCTGTGCCGCGGGATTGTGGCCGGGGCTCGGTCGCACGACCGCGGAACGGCTAACCGCCGCCGGCATCAACTCCCCCGACGACGTCACCACGACGGCGCTGCTGAAGGTCGAGGGCATCGCCGCCAAGAAGGCGGAGAAGCTGGCCAAGGCGTTCGTCGACGCCCAGCCGCGGTACGCGGTCGCCGAGATGCTGCACGGCGCCGGGCTTCCGGTCCGGGCAGCGGGGCCGATCGTCGACGCGCTCGGTACGAACGCCGCCGCCGCGCTCGGCAACGATCCGTGGCGGCTGCTCGACACCGGGATGGTCGAGCCGCGCCAGGTCGATGCGTTCGCCATCAGGACGCTGACCGAACGGCCGACGAAAGCCGACCCGCGCCGCGGTCGGGCGTTCACGGCGTACGTGCTCGCCCGAGCCGGCCGCGACGGCCACACGGTGCTGTCGAAGGACACTCTCGTGGCTGCCCTCGGCGGGCTCGACGTACCCGACCCGCCGAGTGCGATCGAGGCCGCGCTGGACGACGGGGTCGCCATCCACGACGGCGACGTCGTCGGCCTCGCGCGTTACGCGATCGCCGAGGAGACGATCGCCGAAGGCCTGCAACGACTGCTCGCGACCGCCAAGCCGCTCGGTACGGCGAAGGACGTCAGCGCGGTCGAGGCCGGACTCGATCCGGCCCAACGCGAGGCGGTCGAAGCGGTCGCGGCGCACGGCGTCTGTGTGCTGCACGGCGGGCCCGGTACCGGTAAGAGCCGGACCGTCGCGGCGGTCGTGGATCTGGCGGAAAACAACGGAAAACGCATTGCTCTCGCCGCGCCGACCGGCCGCGCGGCGAAGCGCCTGGAAGAACTGACCGGGCACGAAGCGCAGACGTTGCACCGGTTGCTCGGCGCGCAGCGCAGCACGGGTAACGACGGCGAAAGCCAGTTCCTGCGCGGTGAATCGTGGCCGGTCGACGCCGACGTCGTCGTGGTCGACGAGACGTCGATGCTCGACGTCGAGTTGGCCGCCGCGCTGCTCGACGCGTGCGCCGACGGTACGCACCTGCTGCTCGTCGGCGACCCGGCGCAACTGCCGTCGATCGGTCCCGGACGCGTGCTCGGTGACGTCCTCGACAGCGAGGCGATCCCGGCGACCGAACTGACCACGTTGCATCGGCAAACGGAGGGCGGATCGATCGCGCGGCTGGCCGGCGAGGTGCGCACCGGTGTGCTGCCGCCGGTCGACGATCCGACCCGCGAGGTCGTGCTCGTTCCCGCCTCGTCGTCGAGCGAGGCCGCGCACCGGGTCGTGCAACTCGTGACCGACGCGATCCCGCGCGCATTGTCGATCGAGCCGGCCGACGTGCAGGTCGTGACGCCGGTGCATCGCGGCCCGGCGGGAACCCGAGCGCTGAACGCAATGCTGAAGCAGAAACTGAATCCCGGCTCGGGCACGCTGCAGGGCTTCGACGTCGGCGACCGCGTCGTCGCGACCGCGAACCATCTCGACGACGGCTTCGCCAACGGCGAGGTCGGTGTCGTCACCGGGATCGTCGAGGCTTCGCTGATGGTCGACTTCGCCGGCGGTCCGGTCGTCGTAGCGCCGAAGGCCGTGTCGGATCTCGTCCACGGCTGGGCGGTCACCGTGCACCGGGCGCAGGGTTCCGAGTGGCCGGCGGTCGTCGTCGTACTACCGCCCGAGGCCAGCGGGATGCTCTCGCGACCGCTCGTCTACACCGCGCTGACCCGCGCGCAACGGCACCTGTCGATCGTGCACGCGGCCGGTGCGGCGGTGGCCCGTGGCGTCCGCGACGTCGGCGCGCGTCCGCGCCGAACCCGGCTGGCGCGGCTGCTTTCGTCGTAACGTAAACGGTGATGGCGGACTACGAGTACCAGCGACTGTGGCTGCCGCGCGGCACCAGCCGCAACGTCGCGCAGCGGGTGCTCACCGATGCCGCGGAATACGGCCATTGGGAACTCGACCGGCTGCGGCTCTATCCCGACGGCAGCCGCCGGGTCGTGTTGCGCCGGCGCATCCTGCGGGTGCGCTCGACGCTGTCCGGCTGAGGGCTAGCTGAGCGCGAGGAAGCGCGACAGCACCCGGGTGCCGAAGCGCAGCCCGTCGATCGGCACGCGTTCGTCGACGCCGTGGAACATGCCGGCGAAGTCGAGTTCGGCCGGCAGCCGCAGCGGCGAGAAACCGAAGCAGCGCATGCCCAATCGGGAGAACGACTTCGCGTCGGTGCCGCCCGACAGGCAGTACGGCACCGGCCGGCCCTCGGGATCCTCGGCCAGCAACGCGGCCGTCATCGCGTCGACCAACGGCCCGTCGAACGACGTCTCGTACGCGGCGTCGCCGTGCAGCAACTCGATCGCGACGTCCGGCCCGACGATCTCGGCGAGGGTCTCGTAGAACCGCTCCTCGCCGCCGGGCAGGAACCGGCAGTCGATGTACGCCGTCGCCTTCTGCGGGATCACGTTGTGCTTGTATCCGGCGTCGAGCATCGTCGGGTTCGTCGTGTGCCGGACGGTCGCGCCGACCATCTTCGCGAGCGAGCCGAGCTTCGCGAGGATGCCGTCGACGTCGTCCGGCGTGAACGCGATGCCGAGCGCATCGCAGACCGCGCGCAGGAACTCCTCGACCGCCGGTGTCAGTTCGACCGGCCACTGATGCCGGCCGACGCGGGCGACCGCTTCGGCGAGGGCGGTGACGGCGTTGTCGTCGTTGAGCATCGAGCCGTGCCCGGCCCGGCCTTTCGCGACGAGGGTGAGCCAGGCGATGCCCTTCTCCGCGGTCTCGATCGCGTAGAGCCGGCGGCCCGCGACGGTGATGCTGAACCCGCCCACTTCGCTGATCGCTTCGGTGCAGCCCTCGAACAGATCCGCGTGGTTGTCGACGAGGTGGCGCGCGCCGTACACGCCGCCGGCCTCCTCGTCGGCGACGAAGGCGAGAACGACGTCGCGCGGCGGTTTGCGGCCCTGCCGGACCCAGTCGCGGACGACCGCGAGGGTCATCGCGTCCATGTCCTTCATGTCGACCGCGCCGCGCCCCCACACGCAGCCGTCGCGCACCTCGCCGCTGAACGGGTCGACCTGCCAGTCGGCGGCATCGGCCGGTACGACGTCGAGGTGGCCGTGGATCAACAGCGCGGGCTTGCTCGAGTCTTCGCCGGACCAGCGGGCGACCGTCGAGGCGCGGCCGGGTGCGGACTCGTAGACCTGTGGCGTGAGGGCGGCGTCGGTGAGCCATTCGGCGACCTGCTCGGCGGCGGCCCGCTCGTTGCTCGTCGGGTTGGCCGAATCGATCCGGATGAGTTGCCGGCAGAGTTCGACGACGTCGTCGTCGGCCGCTGCGGTCAGCCCGGCATCCATGGCGGTGCGTCAGCCGCCGAGGCCGCCGAGCAACGACGTGAGCTGACTGAGGTCGACCGGAGTCGAGTTGTCCGGCTTGGAGATGTCGTCGCCGGAGCGGTCGAACGTCACGACGACCGCGAGCTTGGCGCCGGGCTGCTTGTCGGCCGCCGTCATGAACTGGGTCAGGTCGAGCGAGACCTTCGCGAGCGCGCCGTTGCTCACCCACGCGTCGACCACGATCGGGCGGTCCGGCACCTTGCTCGGGTCGAGCTTCTGGGCGGCCAGCCCGGCGGCGGGAATCGACGAGGTGAAGGCCTGGAGGATGTCGGTGCCGAGCTGGCGCGTGTGCGCGGTGAGCCGCAGGTGGTCGCCGTCGCTGTCGGTGCCGACGCGGGTCACGGTGACGTCGCGTTGCAGCACGGCTTTGATGTCGGCGAGCAGCTTCTGTCCCTGTCCCGGGTTGGGCGACGCGGCCGCGCCGCCGCCGAACTGGTTCGCCAGCGACTTCAGCAGGTTCAGGTCGAGCGAGACCCAGTTCCCGGCGACGAGCGCCTTGACGAACGCCGGCAGGCTGTTCGCCCGAGCCTGGACCTCGTCGAACAACTTGGCCTGGCCGAACAAGGCGAGCGCCCCCTTGACGTCGGCCTTGATGTACAGCACGTCGTCGACGCCGCGGAGCTCGACGTAGGTCGATCCGTTGTCGCTGAGGGCGAATCGGGTGGAGGCCGCATTGGTCTGCCCGGGCTTGATCTCGCTGAGCTTCTTGCCGTTGATCGTCTTGCTCTCGATGACGAGCTGGGCGTTGGCGATGTCGTTGGCCTGGGTCGTGTTGAGGGTGCTGCCGCTCGCCTTCGCGAGTCCGACGAGCGTGTCCGCGGTCGTGTCGAGCTTCAGCGTGACGGTGAGCACGTCGGTGTCGCTGAGCCCCGACATGCCGGTGCTGAAGGCGGCCTTCGGGTCCTTGCTCGACGTGCTGGATGCGCCCCCGCCACAGCCGGCGACCAGGAGCGCGGCGCTCGCCGCGACGACGACGGAACGGGCGAGGATCGAGCGGCGCATGTCGGTCTCCCTGGTACGGGCCGTTGGCGTCCTTACGCTACCTCCCGGGCTTTCCCCCTTCAGGGAGGCGCGAAGACAGCCGATTCGTCCTATGTGAGGACTCTCGCGCGCCTTCGGCGTGCCCGCGTCATGGCGGCCGGCGCCGGTACGTGCGTCGTACTGTCGATCGCGGCACCGGCGGCGGCCGAGACGTCCGGTCAGGCCGACGAGAAGGCGAAGGCGATCCTCGCGCAGGTACAGAAGATCCAGCGTCAGGTCGCGGTCGCGGAGAAGTCATACGACGACGCGCTCGCGGGCGTTGCCGGCAGTGTCAACGCGGCGATTCTCGACGGCCGGGCGCGAGACGAGATCGCGGCGACGGCCGCTGCACAGCAGGCGCTGGTCGACGGGCGGGTGCGGGCGCTGTACGAGTCCGGCGGGCCGCTCGCGCTGTATGCGTCGCTGACCGAATCGGACGACCCCAACTCGTTCGCCGAGCAGGCGGTCGTCGTCCAGCACATCGTGGCTGCGGACCAGTCGGTGGCGACCGGTGTGTCTCGAGTGTCGGCGCAGGCCGACGCGGTGACGGCCGCCGCGGAGAAGCGGGCCCGGGCGCGGATCGCGACCGAGCGCTCGGTCGCCGAGGTCGCGATCACGGTCTTGTCGCTACTGAACCAGGAACAGAAGTTGCTGGCGTCGGCGCAGGCACATGCCTCGGCGGTACGGGCGGCGGAGGCCGCGTTGCGGGCACAGTCGACGGCGTTCTCGGTGATCACGTCGGACCGGATCGCGTCGATGCGGATGATGCCCGCGGCGCCGGCGTACATGGCGATCTACCACCGGGCCGCGGCGGCGATGTGCCCCGGGCTGTCGTGGACGGTGCTGGCCGCGATCGGGCAGGTGGAGAGCGGGCACGGGCAGGACACGTCGACGTCGTACGCGGGCGCGATGGGGCCGATGCAGTTCCTGCCGGCGACGTTCGCGTCGTACGCGGTGGACGGCGACCACGACGGGTTCGCCGACATCATGAACCCGACCGACGCGATCTTCACGGCGGCGCGGTACCTGTGCGCGAACGGTGCGGCGACCAGCCCGGCGTCGCTGGCGAACGCGATCTTCCACTACAACCACGCCGACTGGTACGTGCAGATGGTGCTGGCGCTGTCGAAGCAGTATGCGGCCGCGTAGGGCGGTTCGGTCGGTGTAGCCTCGTTTGCGCTCACGTCGGAGTGGCGGAATGGCAGACGCGCTAGCTTGAGGTGCTAGTGCCCTCTTATGGGCGTGGGGGTTCAAGTCCCCCCTCCGACACCACGCCTCAGCGGCAAATCCGCAGGTCAGTGGCGTGACAGCCGTTGTGATTCGGTCGGTAATACCACGCTTGATCACAACGTGATCACAAGGGCGGCCGCGCATGGTGGATGTTGAAAACGTCCGGTCACGGTTGCACACCCTGGCGAACGACCTTCGGCTGCTTGCGGAGCGGGACCGGAGCAGGAGGTCCGGGGTATAGCGGTGCCGGTCATCGACAAGGTGTTGCAGATCGCTCGCGACGCAGTGGGTGGGGATGATCCAGTTATTGTCGCGGTCCGTGACCTCATCTCACCTGAGGCACTCGCGGACAACGAGCCCGTTCGTGCGGTGGATGCTCTGCTGGTCGTGCACCAACTGCTGCACTCGCTACCGCCCCGGGAGAAGCACCAAGAAGGATCGGCGGGGTCGGATTCTCGTCTCGTGGGTGAGTACCGCCGTGTCTATCTTTGACCGCACGAACCTCTATGAGGCCCGCAGCGCATCGGAACAGGACGGCGGCGACACCGTGTACTTCGGCGACAGTTCGCCGATCGATCCCAAGACGACGCAATCGACCGGTGGCTACACAATCGAACTCGGCCTCGAAGTCGACGGCGTTTCGGCTGGTATCTCCAAGGAATACGATCAGACGTACAGCACGATTGACGGCCGCAACTACCTCGATGACAACAACGTTGTATACGAGCACGACGGCGGTTACCGATCGATCGCGGAGAACCATCACAACGAATCGCGGGAGTATGCCGAAGCCGCTGCCTGGATCTTCCCCTCAGGAACGCGGGAGGAATTCTCGATGGGCTGGATGACGGAGACTGCGGCACGATGAGGTGTGGGGTGGGCGGTGTCAATCTGCTAACTCGATCGGCGGTGGCGGTCGGAGCGTCGGGCGCATTCTTGGTGGCCTGCACGAACACTCCTTCGACTCACGTTGCTGCATCCTCGTCGGCGCTGCCCACCCCAACCGCGAACGACCTACCAGCTTCACTTCCGGGTGGTGTGTGGCTGGCGCAGGTCGGCTCGACGGACACGGTTCATTTCGTGTCAGCCGGACAGTCGGACCTGAGCATCCACCTGCCCTGCCGAGCCGAAAGTTCCGTGATTCTCAGCCCCACGACGGCGGCTGTGCTGTGCCAAAACGGATTGCTGCTACGGGCTGACGCCCGGACCAGGTCGGCTCACGAAGTGAACGTGATCGGTCCAGCGGCGGCGAATCTGAAGGTTGTCACCGACTTCTTCGTTGACAAGCTGTTCGCGACGCCAACCGAGTTGCTTGTGTTTGCCGAATACTCACCCAGACCCCGAGCGTTCTACCAGGCGGTCGTGGTCCATCTGGATCGCGCGTCGCTCGCGGTCACAAGGACAGAGCGCTACCCGTCCGATGTCATACAGGACGCGCAAATCGACCCGACGACGGGGCGGGTCCTCTACCTGATGGGTCAAGGCACGCTGCTCGACTCGCGCTTTCACCAGTTGGCGCCGGCGGTTGCGGGCTACGCGGCTTTCTATCTCGCAATCGACGCGCACGGTGGACGGTGGATCTCGCTTCAGCGAAACAAGATTGAGGCAATCAAGACGCCTGACGGGAAGGTGGTCAAGCTCCCGCCGGGCAACAATGTGCAGGCAATCGTTCCGGCTGGTTCTTCGCTTCTGGTCATAGAAGCGGGATCCCACCCTCAGATCTCATGGCTAAGTGAGTTCGGCGCGTTACTTACGAGCGCGCCAATTGCGATGCAACCCATTACGGCCGCGCTTCACGGGACCGTGCTTGGTGTTCTCGTCAGTGACGACGCGCAATGGCGTCTAGTGACCGTCGACGTGCTCGCCAAACGGTTGCACGGGAGCGCAATGCTTCCCGTAGGAGCAACCAAAATCGCGTAAGCACATCCGGAGACTCGCGACTGGCCGGTGAGGCTCCCTGCCACCCCGGCCCTTCCACCGTCAACCTGAGACTTCGCGCGTCTGTCCCCGCGCGCTCGCCGGACACGTCCGCCTCTGCTCACCTTGACAGCGGAGCCTCTACCGGGCAGCAGACGGCAGGGGCGGCAGGCAGTAGCCTGCCGGGCGAACGCCCCTGTGTGCCCGCATGCCGGATGCTCGATTTATGGCGGGTGCGCGTCGACCGACCGTCGAAGCCGCCTGACGATTCGCTGTATAAGCGATTGAACGGGCTTCACCACTACGCGTCACTCGGAAGCATCGGTCGCCACGGAACCCTGACGATCAAGAGTTGTCGAACCGAAATCGAACCAAAACCGCGCGACAAGGCTCTGACCTGGGCGTTTACTTGCGCTGTTCGTTGTCCTTGACCTCGCG
>JAICXQ010000016.1 GCA_025980325.1 Frankiales bacterium | reverse complement strand
GTGTCGTACAACGTCGTCGCCGTGCTCGCCAACACGGTGACCTCGCCGCACTCGGACGACGCGACGGTGTTCATCCCCGAGGCGCCGGTCGTGCAGACCGTGACCAGCCCGTCGAACGGCCGGGTGGTCGTCACCGGATCGACCGCCAACGTGCCGAACGGCGTGAGCATCAGCTACGCGGCCCTCGCGTTCAACGCCGGCCATGTGTGCACGACCTGCGTGAGCACGCCCGACGGCAACGGCGCGGACATCAGCGGCATCGGCAGCGGCAACTGGCAGTTCCGGCTGGTGTCCACGACGACGTACGGCGACGGCACGGCGCTGGGTCCTGCGTCGAGCCTGTCCGGTCCGGCGCTGACCCTGCACACGATCCGCTACGCGTCCGCCGCGATCGGCGTCGACACCAGCGACTGCACGGTTGTCGGCTCGCCGTGCGCGACCATCACCCGCGCGCTCGCGCAGGCTGCGGCCGGCGACGAAGTGCTGGTGAGCCCCGGCACGTACGCCGAAGGCGCCGACATCTCGACGACGTCCGGGCCGGTCGCCGGATCGTTCGGCTTCCACTACACCGGTGCGGCGATCACGAAGCCGGTGCAGTTGATCGCGAACTCCAGCTTCGGCAATCCGGTCGTCATCGACGCGACCGGCCACAACAACGGGCTCGTGATCGACCTGGGCGACAACTTCGACAACTCGACCGGCCACAGCAGCTCGGGACCGGCGGTCACGCCGGACGTACGGGTCAGCGGTTTCACGATCGAGAACGCCGACGCCGAAGGGCTGTTCGCGTTCAACTCCGACGCGTTGCGGATCGACACCAACACGATCCAGAACAACGACAAGGGCTCGTTTCCGTTGTCGGCCGTCGCCGACGATCTCGGCGAGTGCGTGACCGACTGCGGTGACGGCCTGCACCTCGACGGCGTCACCCGCTCGATCGTCATCGGCAACACCGTGCAGGACAACGGCGGCGGCATCCTCGTCGACGACAGCCTGGCCAACTTCCCGCAGGTGAGTGTGCCGGCCGAGGGCAACACGATCATTCACAACTACGTCGTCGACAACTCGCTCGGCTCCGGCATCACCCTCGCCGGTCGCGACCGGTCGACGTTGCTCGGCGGGTTCTCGCTGGGTGTGTTCGACAACGCGATCACGAGCAACACGTCGAGCGGCAACGGCGCGGCCGGTCACGGCGCCGGCATCCTGCTCACGGTCGACGCACCGGGCGACGCCGTCTACCAGAACACCTTGCGCGGTAACGTCCTCGCGAACGACAGCCTGCCCGGCATCACGATGCACTCGCGCGACGCGCTCGCGTACATGGACGACAACGTCATCGAGTCCAACCAGATCGCGTCCACGGGCCTCGGCGGCGTCGACGGTATTGCCGGCGACCCGACCGCCGGTGTCGGCGGCACCGCCGGGATCGTCGTACTCGGCGTCGCCTCCAACCCGGTCGGCGGCACGATCATCCGCGACAACGCCGTCAGCGCGGTGCACTACGGCGTCTTCCTGAACGAGGGGTCGTCGAACTTCTCCGGCAACGGCTACACCGGTGTCAGCGTCCCGGTGACGACGGTCCCGGGGCCGCACGACGTCTACGTCGGTCGCGGCACCAACGGGCACCTGTACGTCAACCGCGGAAGCATCGGCCGGGCGAGTGACCTCGGCGGCGCGCTCGCGTCGCCGCCCGCGGTCGGCGCGATCCCGACGTGGAACCCCAACGCGGTCGGTACCGGCCACGGCTACTGGACCAACCAGATGTCGCCGATCTACGTCGCCCGCACCACGGCCGGCCGCATCGCCGTGCGCAGCGACTCGGTGACATGGGCGAACCTGCCGGTGCCGACCAGCGGCGGCCGCGCGGTCGCGCTGGCCGGATCGCCCGCGATCGCGGGCAGCTCGGCACTCGACAACGGCCTGCTCGGCGGCGGCCGCGCTGTCGTCGGCATCGCCGCGCTCTCGACCGGCGGCGACCTCTGGCTGACCTCGCTGCTCATCGGGCCGAACCGCAACGTCGCCGGCATCAGCAAGCCGTGGCACAACTACGGGCACCCGGCCGGCACCGCGCTGACCGGCACGCCGGCCTTGACCGGGTTGTTCTTCACCAATACGGCGTGGGCGGCGGCCAGGAACGGCTACCTCTACTCGATGTCGTTCGACCCGTCGACGGCCGACTGGCACGGCATCGGCAAGCCGTGGATCCGCCACGGTTACCGCGCGATCACGGTGGCCGGCGCGACCTCGCCGGACGGCTACCGGACCGCGCTCGTCCTCGGCAACCCCAACGGCACCCACCCGGGGCTGAAGCTGACCGAGCTGGTGTACGTCAGCGGTTCCGCCGGCCGGCTGACCGGCGTGAGCCCGATCTCGTACGGGCAGCCCGCGGTCGCGGTCGCGACCAACGGCGTCACCGTCGCCTACCCCGCGAGCAGCTCGGTGTTGCTGACGACCGGCACGATCGCCCAGAACTACCGGACGGTGATGGTCGGCGGTGTCGGCGCGGTCGCGCTGAACTGATGCCGCGCGCGCTCGCGGTATTGCTGGTGGTCCCGCTGCTGGCCGCGACCGCCTGCGGTGGCGGTGGCTCGGCGAAGCGGTCGGCGGCCGGGCCGAGCCCGTCGCCGAGCATCACGGTCCCCGGTCTCGTCAGCAGCACCGGCGCGGTGCCGGCCGACTACCTGCGCCGAGTCGACGCCACCTGCGCCGGCTCGCTCGACGAGCTGCACCGGCGCGGCCCCGCGCCCGCCGTACCCGCCGACCCGAGCCGGCTGACCGCGAAGGAGCTGCGGGCCGCGGCGGCGTACCTGCAGGCCGGTGCGGACGTCCAGCGCACGGCCTCGACGGCGGTCGGTCGCTTTCCGGCGCCCGCGACGGGAGGCGACGCGTGGGCCGTCTTCCGGACCGCGGTCGGGCAGTTCGCCGCGGGTACGCAGGGCGAGGCGGACGCCGCCAAGGCGGGTGACGTCGGCCGGTTCCTCGCCGCAGCACAGCGGCTGCTGGCACTGCGGACGAAGGTGTTGGAGTCCGGCCTCGCGGTGGGCCTCGGCGCAGGCACCGCCTGCGCCCGCCTGTTTTGACCGGCCATAATGGACTATCGAAGCGGGCTGCCCGGCCCGCCGGGAAAGGGGTTTGGCATGGCGGCGATGAAGCCGCGCACCGGTGACGGCCCTCTGGAAGTGACCAAGGAGGGCCGCGGCATCGTCATGCGCGTGCCGCTGGAAGGTGGCGGGCGACTCGTCGTCGAGCTCACTCCGGACGAGGCGACCGCACTCGGCGACGCGTTGAAGAGCGCCGTCGGCTGAACCGCCGTTTCGCGTTGCCCGGCCCCGGCGGACCTGCGTCCCCGGGGCCGCGCGCTGCCTGCCGCCGTTGCCTACTGTCCCCGGGAGTGACCGCGTGCACCCGACCGTGAGCCTCGTCGCCGGCCCGCTGCGAGCCGGCGCGGCCGTCGTCGCCGTCGCGGTGCGCCCCGGCGATGCCGGCGCCGCGCTGGCGGGCGGCGCCGATGTCGTCGCGGGCCTCGGTGTCGATGCGGCCGGCGTGCTCGCCGCGCGCAAGTCGACCGGCGACGCCGGCGAGATCGTCGAGGTGCCGGTCGGGCGAGACGGGGTCGACACGCTGCTGCTCGTCGGCATCGGCGACGGCGGGCCGGCGGCCTTGCGCAAGGCGGCCGCGGCAGTGGTACGGCGCTCGGCCCGCGCCGCCGACGTCGTCACGAACCTCGCCGACGGCGCGAGCCCGGACGCGGCCGCGGCGGCGGCCGAGGCGGCGGTCCTCGCCGGGTTCTCGTTCAGCCGGCGCAGCGACCCGAGCGACAAGCCCGCGCTCGCCGTACGCCTTGTCGGGCCGGCGGATTGCGCGGCGGCGGTCGCCGATGCCGTGGCGATCGCCGAGGCGACCTGCCTGGCTCGCGAGCTCGCCGCGACGCCGTCGCTGGAGAAGACGCCGGAATGGATGGTCGACCGCATCCGCGCACTGGCCGGCGACGCGCACCTCGACGTGACCGTCTGGGACGAGCGGCGGCTTGCCGCGGAGGGTTTCGGCGGCATCGCCGCGGTCGGCCGCGGCTCGGCCCGACCGCCGCGGCTGGTGCAGCTCGACTACGCACCGGGTGACGTCGAGGGCGGCCGGATCGTGTTGGTCGGCAAGGGAATCACGTTCGACTCCGGCGGCCTGACGCTCAAGCCGCTCGACAACATGAAGCCGATGAAGACCGACATGTCCGGGGCGGCCGCGGTCGTCGCGACGATGTCGGCGCTGCACCGCCTCGGCGTGCGCCGGCGGGTCACCGCGTTGGTGCCGTTGGCCGAGAACCTGCTCGGCGGCGACGCGATGCGCCCCGGTGACGTGCTGCGCCAATACGGCGGCCGGTACGTCGAAGTGCTCAACACCGATGCGGAGGGCCGGCTCGTCCTCGCCGACGCGCTCGCGTACGCGGTCGCGCGGCTCGATCCGTCCGAGGTCGTCGATATCGCGACGTTGACCGGTGCGGCGACGCTCGGGCTGGGCAAGCGGCACGCGGCGCTGTACTCGACCTCGCCGTCACTTCGCGATGCGCTCGTCGAGGCCGGCCGCCGCGGCGGCGAGCGGCTCTGGCCGATGCCGTTGGTCGACGGTTACCGCGACTCGCTCGACTCGCCGGTCGCCGACCTGCGCAACGTCGGTGACCCGGATCTCGGTTACAGCGGCGGGTCGATCGTCGCCGCGCTGTTCCTGCGCGAGTTCGTCGGGACGGTGCCGTGGGCACATCTCGACGTCGCCGGCCCCGCCCGGGCCGACGCCGACGAGGACGAGATCACCAAAGGCCCGACGGGTTTCGGCGTCCGCACGTTCTTGCGGTATCTCGCATGACCGCGGATGCGCTGCCGCCGCTGCCGCACGACCTGCACCTGACCGCGGTCCGGGCGCGGGCGGAGTTGGGTCGCGACGACGCATTGTTCGTCGGCGACCTCGTCAACATCCGCTATCTCACCGGTTTCACCGGGTCGGCCGCGCTGCTGCTCGTCGGCGCGGACACGGCGACGCTGGTGACGGACGAGCGCTACGCCGAGCAGGCGAGCGCGCAGTCCGGTGCGTACGCCGAGGTCGTCACGACGGTGCCGGCCCAGCAGGTCGATGCGCTTGCTCGTGCTGCTGCCGGAATTCGTTGCGTCTACTTCGATCCCGAGCAGGTGAGTGTCGACCTGCACGACCGGTTGGCCACGGCGTTCGGCGCAGCGGGCTTGCAACGCCGTACCGGCATCGTCGAGTTCGTCCGCCGGGTCAAGGGTGAGGCCGAGATCGTGCGGATGCGCCGGGCGGCGCAGGTCGCCGTCGCCGCGCATCAGCGCGTCGTCTCGTCGCTGGGCGACGAGCCAACGGAGCGAGATCTTGCGCACCGGTTCGCGGACGCCGTACGAGAACTCGGTGGCGACGGTCTCGCGTTCCCGACGATCGTCGCGGCCGGGTCGCGGGCGAGCATGCCGCACGCCGCGCCGACGGACCGGCGGGTGCGCGCGGGTGAGGTCCTGCTGATGGACTTCGGCGCGTTGGTCGACGGTTATCACTCGGACGTGACGCGCACGGTCGTCGTCGGATCGGGATCGTCGCGGGACGCCGACCGTCTGATCGCGGCGGTGACCGCGGCGCACGACGCCGGCATCGCGTTGGCGGCTCCCGGGGTGACTCATGCCGAGGTCGATGCGGAGTGCCGTCGGGTGCTCGCCTCGCGCGGATACGACGGCGACGGGCCGACGCATCCGTTCGGTCACCAGTTGGGCCTGCGCATCCACGAGCGGCCGTTCCTCACCGCGACCGCGACCGAGGCGTTCGAACCGGGCAACGTCGTGACGGTCGAGCCCGGCGTCTACCTGCCCGGCCGGATCGGCTGCCGGGTCGAGGACACCGTGCTCATCACCGAGAACGGGACGGACATCCTGTCCGCTCGCTGACGTCGCGCCGCCACGTCGGGACGGATGCCGACGTGACGGCGGTGATCAGGTGGCGAGGGCGGTGTCGAGCCAGTGTTGCAACGGGCTCATCGCGCGCAGGGTGTCGACGACGCGCTTCTTCGCACCTGCGGTGCCGAGCCAGGCCGCGACCGGCCACTCGCGCCATGCCACCAAATCCTTGTACCGCAACAGATCCGCGCGCGGATGGTCCGGGGGGAAACCGGGCGGGACGCGCTTGAGCGGCTCGTGCGTCGAGACCCCGATGCCGCTCTTCGCCAGCTTCGCGATGATGCCGACGAGCTGCGCCCCGGTCGCATCGTCCGCGACCGCGGCCCGGAAAAGCTTGATCGACGGCGAGTCCATCATGTACGCGCCGGTACCGACTCCGAGCCCTTCGGCCGAGACCTTGATGTAGCCGCCGCGTTCGAGCGTCGCCGCGATCTGCGTCTTGTACGGCGACTTGTCCTTGCTGAACCGCACGTCGCGGTACGGCCGGAAGATCTTCCCGGCGCCGAACTCGGGTTCGAGCTCGGCCAGCAGTTCCTGCATCGGCGCGAGCACCGCCACGTCGTACACGTTCTTGTGCGCGGTCCAGTACGTCTTCGAGTTGTCGGCGGCGAGGCCCTCGTAGAACTCGATCGCCTCTGCCGGCCAGCCGCGAAATGCCATGGCCGGAGCTTAAGCAACGCTGTGACTTACGGCACAGACCGGCGCGGCGTACGGCGCTATCGTGACCGCCATGTTCAACCCGTTCACGCCCGGCTTCACCGACGACCCGTATCCGCACTACGCCGAACTGCGCGCGAGCGAGCCGGTCGAGCACAACGAGCTCGGTTTCTGGGCGCTGTGGCGGCACCGGGACGTGGCCGAGGTGCTGCGGGCGAAGATGTCGGTCGAGGATCGCAACGTCACCAACCAGGGGCCGATGGCGGACGCGTACGCGCAGGCGTACGAGGAGAACGGGTTGACCGGCGACAGCCCCTCGATGCTCGACCGCGACCCGCCGGACCACACGCGGTTGCGCAAGCTCGTGTCGCAGGCGTTCACCCCGCGCACGATCGAGCGGTTGACGCCGGTCGTGCAAGGGCTGGTCGACGACGCGCTCGACCGGATGGACGACGAGGGCAAGGTCGATCTCATCGACGCGCTCGCGTTCCCGCTGCCGTTCACGGTGATCAGCGTGATGCTCGGCATGCCGGACACCGATACGACGCGGTTGCGCGAGCTGTCGCACACCGTCGTACGGTCGCTCGAACCGGTGCCGGACGAAGGCACCGTGCGCGAGATCGTCGCCGCGCAGATCGAGCTGAAGCAGCTCGCGAGCGACGCGATCGCGTGGAAGCGGGCGAACCCCGCCAACGACCTGCTCACCGCGCTCATCAACGCCGAGGACAGCGGCGACGTGCTCTCCGACGAGGAACTGGTCGCGCAGGTGATCCTGCTCTACGTCGCCGGCCACGAGACGACGGTCAACCTCATCGGCAACGGCACGCTGGCGTTGCTGCGCGACCGCGAGCAGCTCGACCGTTGGCGGGAGCGACCCGACCTCGACGACAACGCGGTCGAGGAGCTGCTGCGATTCGACAGCCCGGTGCAGATGTCGCGCCGAGTCACCCTCGAGGACTACGTCGTCGAGAATGGGGTCGTCGACGGGCACACGATCCCGGCCGGCTCGTTCGTGATCGCCTGCCTCGCGTCGGCCAACCGGGACGAGGCGCAGTTCGGTCCGGATGCCGACCGGTTGCGGCTCGACCGGGACAACGCCCGCCAGCACGTGTCGTTCGGCGCCGGCGTCCACCATTGCCTGGGCGCGGCGCTCGCGCGGCTCGAAGGTCGGATCGCGGTCGCGTCGCTGATCCGCCGGTTCCCCGACCTCGACCTCGCCGGCGACCCGCAGTGGAACGGCCGGATCAACCTGCGTGGGTTGGCCGCGTTCCCCGTCCGCGTGCGCTGACCGGCTTCGTGGCGCGCGGCCGAGCCGGGTGAGCGGCCGGCGCGGGCAGGAGCGGCGCCAGCATGCCGGCCGGGCGCATGTGCAGCGCCGCCGCGCGCCGGGCGAGCGCGCGCGGGTTGTCCGCGGCGTCGAGCTGGAGCTGCAACGTCTGCTGCTTGAGCGCCAGCGCGGCGAGCCCGGCCTGCTGGCCGGCGATGGTGCGGGCCTGCTGCTGCATCAACGTGTTGAGCACCAGCACCCCGAGAACGCCGAGGCCGAGGACGAGACCGAGGGTGAGTGCGTAGAAGAACTCGCGGCGGGTGGGCGACGACGACGGGCGCGGCGGGGGAGCGAGCCGCAACTGTGCCCGCGCTGGCCGGCCGGCGCTCGGCCTCGCGGCGTACCCGAGTTCCGCGGCCATGGACCCCCGGTCTCCCTGTGCCCTGCGTGACAGAAGTGACCCTCGCACTCTTGTGTCCGGTTTTGCTGTTGCCACGCCGACACGGAGCGTGACGGACGAGGATGGAAACCGTGGACGGCGATGTCGAGGTCGCGCTCGCCGGGCAACTGCTCGTCGCGACGCCGCTGCTCGCCGATCCGCCGTTTTTCCGAACGGTGATCGCGGTGCTCGAACACGGCGACGGCTCGGGCGCGCTGGGCGTCGTCCTCAACCGGCCCTTGGCCCTCGCCGTCGCCGACGTCCTCGCGGTCGGCCCCGACCTGGTGTCGCCGCCCGCGGTGCTGTTCGACGGCGGGCCGGTCAGCCCGGAGACCGCGATCGCGGTCGGGTTGCCCGCCCCGGACGCCCCAGCGGACGCCGGCTGGCGGCCGAGCGCGCCGCCGTACGTCACGGTCGACCTCGACGCCGACCCGGGCCTGCTCGCCCGCACCGTACGGCGGCTGCGGGTGTTCGCGGGGTACGCGGGGTGGGCCGCCGGGCAGCTGGAGGCGGAGATCGGCGAGGGCGCGTGGTACGTCGTCGACAGCCTCCCCGACGACCTGTTCGGGACCGAACCGGAGACGTTGTGGCGACGGGTGCTGCGCCGCCAAGGTTGGCCGCTCGCTGCGGTCGCGACCTGCCCGGTCGACCCGACCTTGAACTGAGGCCCGTCGGCCTGCGTGGGGAAGTTGAGACCGACCCAGCCACGGAGGAGCCTCATGCGTCGAATCCGAGCCGTTGCTCCCTTGGCCGCGCTAGCCCTCGCCGTCGCTGCGTGCGGCAACGGATCGTCGAACGGGAAATCGTCCGTCGGCGCCAACGACGCCGGCAACTCGTCGACGATCGCCGGCCTGCACGCGAACAATCACGGCACGATGGATGTCACGGGCAAGAGCACGGTGCAGATCAAGGCCAACAGTTACTACTTCGAGCCGTCGGTGCTCAAGGGCACGCCCGGCCAGCAGCTCACGTTGCACGTCGTCAACGCCGGCGGCACCGAGCACAACCTCACCGTCGACACGGAGAACGTCAACGACAACATCGCCGGCAACATGAGCATCGACGCGAAGGTGACGATGCCCGCGAGCGGTGTGCTGTCGTTCTGGTGCGCGTTCCACAAGAATCTCGGCATGGTCGGCGGGTTGCTGACGTCGGGCCCGGTGAGCCAAGCGCCGGCCGGCGGCGTCCCGACGTCATCGTCGTCGCCGAGCGGCGGGAACGGCGGCGGGTACGGCGGGTATGGCGGCGGCGGCTGACCTGAGCGTTTGCCTGCGGCCGTCATCGACAACACTGACGGGGTGAAGGACGGGCTGCGCCGGATGGTGAACCCGCTCGCTGCCGGTGCGTCGGCGGCGAAGGTGCTGGCTCGCTCGGGGATCGTGCGTCCGGTCCGGCCGGATCGCATGCTCGGAATGGCGTTGTCCTTCGGCCGCTGGGGGATGTCGCCCGCGGCTGCGTATGCGGCGGGCGCGGCGCGCGATCCGGATCGACTCGCCGTCGTCGACGAACGCGAGTCGGTGACGTATCGCGACATCGACAGCCGGTCGACGGCGATCGCGCACGCGTTGCGCGAGCGCGGCGTGTACGCCGGCGACGCGGTCGCGTTGCTCGCGCGCAACAGCGCCGCGTTCGTCGTCGCGCAGGTCGCGATCAGCAAGCTAGGTGCCGATGCGCTGTACCTCAACACCGGCTTCGCCGGTCCGCAACTCGGCGACGTGTTGCTGTCGGCAGGCGCGAGCGCGGTCATCGCCGACGAAGAGTTCGTTCCGTTGCTCGACGAGGTCGCGCCGGACCTGCCGCGGCTCGTCGCGTGGTCGGACGAGCCGCGCGCGGACGGCATCGGTGTGCTCGCGGCCGAGCCGGCGCCGGAAGTCGAGCCGCCGGGTCGCGACGGCCGGCACATCATCCTGACCAGCGGCACGACCGGCCGGCCGAAAGGCGCCGCGCGGTCGGCGCCGAACGCGTTGTCAGGCATGTTCGAGCTGGTCGCGTTGCTGGAAGCGATCCCGTATCGCGGGCAAGGGACGACCGTGCTCGCGGCGCCGGCGTTCCATGCGTGGGGCCTCGCGAACCTCATGCTCGCGATGGGATTGCAGTCGACGTTGGTGATGCGCCGCCGGTTCGATCCGGCGTCCGCGTTGGAACTGGTGGAACGTTACGGAGCCGACACACTCGTCGCCGTTCCCGTTATGGTGCAACGGATTCTCGACCTGCCGGATGACGTGCGGCACCGGTACGACACGTCGTCGTTGCGCATCGTCGCGCTGTCCGGCTCCGCTCTGGCGCCGGCCCTCGCGACTCGTTTCCTCGACGAGTACGGCGACGTCCTCTACAGCCTGTACGGGTCGACCGAGGTGTCGTACGTCAGCGTCGCCGGTCCTGGCGATCTGCGCGCCGCCCCGTCGTGCGCGGGCCGGGTCGTGCGCGGGGTGACCGTGCGACTCGTCGACGCCGACGGTCGCGACGTGTTGCCGGGTGCGACCGGGCGCATCTTCGCCGCGAGCGGTCTGGTCTTCGACGGCTACACCAGCGGCGAAGACAAGTCGCGTCTCGACGGCCTGACGTCGACCGGTGACGTGGGGCGGTTCGACGACGACGGCCGGCTGTACGTCGAAGGCCGCGACGACGACATGATCGTGTCCGGTGGCGAGAACGTGTTCCCGGCCGAGGTCGAAGACTGCTTGCACCGCCATCCGGCCGTCTCCGACGTCTCGGTCGTCGGGGTCGACGACGAGCGGTTCGGGCAGGCGCTGGTCGCGCACGTCGTACTTCGTTCCGGGACGCACGCGGCACCGGACGAGCTGCGCGCGCACGTGAAGTCGCAACTCGCGAACTACAAGGTGCCGCGCGAGATCGTGTTGCACGACGAGCTGCCGCGCAACGAGACCGGCAAGGTGCTCAAGCGCGAATTACGCTGAACGCCGGATCGCCGGGCGAAAGCTTCATCGCTTCGGCAGGCAACTCGGCGATCGCACGGCGGCAATGCGCACGGACCTCGTCGAGACTCGGCGACTGCAGGACGTCGCCGCCGAGGACGTAGGCGTCGAGCAGCGGCCGGAGGTCTCGGTCGTCACTGGATTCGACCGGCCCGCCGGCCGAAACGACTTCCGCCCACGCCCTGCCGCGGGTCAACCAGCGCGCGGCCCATTTACGGCCGCCGACCGAGTGCTTGCCTTCCGACGTCTTCTCGACCGGATGCCAGCGGCCGTCGAGCTCGCGGGCGACGAGTTTGTAGACGAAGCCGGCGGTCGGCGCGCCGCTGCCGGTGACCACCGAAGTGCCGACGCCGTAACCGTCGACCGGCGCGGCGGCGAGACCGGCGATCGCGAACTCGTCGAGGTCACTCGTCACGATGATCCTGGTGTTTGTCGCGCCGAGTTCGTCGAGCAGCTTGCGGGCGCGTTGCGCGTGCGTCGGCAGGTCGCCGGAGTCGAGCCGGATCGCGCCGAGTTCGGGCCCGGCGACGTCGATCGCGGTGCGGATGCCGCGCTCGACGTCGTAGGTGTCGACGAGCAGCGTGCTGCCGGTGCCGAGCGCGTCGACCTGCGCGCGGAACGCGCCCGCTTCGTCGGGATGGACGAGGGTGAACGCGTGCGCGGCCGTGCCGGTCGTCGGGATGCTCCAGCGTGCGCCCGCGGCGAGGTTCGACGTACTCGCGAAGCCGGCGAGATACGCCGCGCGAGCCGCTGCGATCGCGGCTTCTTCGTGCGTGCGCCGGCTGCCCATTTCGATGCACGGCCGGTCGCCGGCCGCGCCGACCATGCGCGCGGCCGCGGTCGCGACGGCGCTGTCGTGATTGAGCACCGACAGCAGCAGAGTTTCGAGGACGACGCATTCGGCGAACGTGCCTTCGACGACGAGGACCGGCGAGCCGGCGACGTACACCTCGCCCTCGCGGTACGCGTCGATCGCGCCGCCGAACCGGTACGACGCGAGCCATTGCGCGGTCGCGTCGTCGACGACGTTCGTGTCGACGAGGAACTCGACCGCGGCGGTGTCGTAACGAAAGTCCGGGATCAGTTCGAGCAGCCGGCCGAGCCCGGCGACGACGCCGTACCGGCGCCCTGCGGGCAGTGATCGGGCGAAGACTTCGAAGACGCAGCGCCGATCGGCGGCACCGCTCTTCCGCGCGGCCTGGACCATCGTGAGTTCGTAGTGGTCGGTGCGCAGCCCGCCGGCTGCTGCACTCAGGCGCACTGACGCTGCGGCTCGCTCGATGTCGACGACGATACTGCGGGCGCGGCCGGCTGCTCGCGCGGCCGGCGCACCATCAGCACGACACCCGCGACGATCGCGACGGTCGCGAGCGCGGTCCGCACGGTCAGGTGCTCGTGCAACAGCAGCGCACCGAGCACGACGGCGACGAGCGGGTTCACGTACGCGTACGTCGTGACGAGTGACAGCGGCGCGTTGCCGAGCAGCCAGACGTAGGCGGTGTAGCCGACCATCGATCCGATGACCGCGAGGTAGGCGATCGCGAGCCACGACTGGGTCGGGACGCGGTCGAGATGCAGCTGGCCGAGCTCGCCGCTCGCGACGCCGACAAGGGCGCAGGCGATGCCGCCGCAGACCATCTCCATGCCGGTCATGACGAGCGGTCGCCGTACCAGCGGCGCGGTGCGGGACCAGACCGAACCGGCCGCCCAGGACAACGCGGCGCCGACGAGGACGAGCACGCCGATGACGTCGGCGCGGCCGCCGCCGGACCCGACGACGAGCACGGCGACGCCGGCGAAACCGAGGGCGAGTCCGGCGCCATGCCTCGTCGTGATCCGGCCCTGACCCGTGAGCGCGCCGACGAGGGCGGCCCAGATCGGGACGGTCGCGATGATGACCGCGGCCGGCCCGGACGCGACCCGTTTCTCGGCGAGCGAGACGAGGCCGTTACCGCCGAGCAGTAGCGACGTGCCGACGATCGCGGCGGCGAGCCATTGACGCTTGCCGAGCGGGTCGGGCCGGCCGTCGGCGGGCTTCGATCTGACGGTGAACGCGAGCATGAGCACGCCGGCGAGACCGAAGCGGACGCTCGCGGCGAGCAGTGGCGGCAGGCCGGCGCCGTGGCTCGGGTGCACGACGACGCGGATGGCGAGGTAGGTCGAGCCCCAGACGAGGTAGACGACCCAGAGCGCGGCCCAGATCCGAGCCCGCGAAGGACCCGTCGTGAGTGCTGCCGCCACGAGGTCAGCCTAGGTTGCGGCACCTCGAAAACTCGCGCGATTTTCGGCCATCGTCCGCCAGTTTCGGGACACGCCACCAGTGACCGATGAAGAACCCGTTGCGGGACGTCGTAGAGGTGCTTGAGTGCGGAGTCCGGGTAGCACAGGAACATCGCGCGTACGACTCGTCGCTTCGTTACCCGCGCGGGTGCGCGAGTATGGTGGTTGGTATGGCAACCGTGAAGGTCACCGTCACGCTCGACGAGGATCAGCTGGCCCGGATCCGCGCGCTGGTTGCCAAAGACAAGGCGACGAGCGTCTCCGGCTTCGTACAACACGCGGTGAGTGTCGCTCTCGACGACGTCGCCGGCTGGGGCGTGCTGCTCGCGGATGCGCTGGTGCGGACGGGTGGTCCTGTCACTGCGGAGGAACGCGCTTGGGCGGACGACGTACTACGTTCCACCAAGCGTCGTCGTAAACGGTCGGTGGCATAGAAGTGCCTGGCATCACCCTCGACGCGGGCGCGCTCATCGCCTTGGATCGCGACGATCGCCGAGTCGTCGTACTGCTTGCTCGCGCCGCGCAGACGAACGTTGCCGTCACTATTCCGGCGACAGCGCTCGCGCAGGCGTTCCGGCGACCCGAGCGGCAAGTTCGCCTTGCCAGGCTCATCCGGCAGCCCCGGACAGCAGTAGTCGCGCTCGACCGGCTGGACGCAACGAACGTCGGGCGACTCCTCGCGGCGAGTCGCACGTCCGACATCGCTGACGCGCACGTCGTCGTCTGTGCGCGACGGGCCGGCCAGCGAGTCGTCACGTCGGAGCCGGATGACTTGCGCCGGCTGGATCCGGAACTCGAGATGGTGACGCTGTGACGATCGCGCCCGAACACGTCCGCGAGAGCGACGTCGACGAGGTCGAGGACGCCGAACGGCCGTGGGTGACGATCGTCTGGAACGATCCGGTGAACCTCATGTCCTACGTCACCTACGTGTTCCAGAAGCTGTTCGGCTACAGCCGGGAGAAGGCGACAAAGCTGATGCTCGACGTGCACCACAAGGGTCGCGCCGCGGTCTCGAGCGGCACCCGCGAACAGATGGAGCACGACGTCGCCCGGCTGCACGCCGCCGGCCTCTGGGCAACGTTGCAGCAGGACTGAATGACCCACATCGAACGCGACGGCGACGTCATCGTGATGCAACTCACCGCGGACGAGCGGCCGATTCTCGCGACGTTCGCCGCCAGCCTCGCCGACATGCTCGAACCGTCCGGGCAACCGGTCGACGCCGACCCGCTCGCGAAGCTCGTCGGGATCAGCGCCGGCCCGGTCGACAGACCCGACGACCCGGCGCTGCGCCGGTTGCTGCCCGACGCGTACGACGACGCGGAGGGTGCGGCCGAGTTCCGCCGGCTCACCGACGCCGACCTACGGGCCGAGAAGGCCGCGAACCTCCGTCGCATCATCGACGGTGCGACCGCGGCCGGTGGCGTCGTACGGATCAACCCCGACGAGGTCGACCCGTGGCTGTCGGGCATCAACGACATCCGGCTCGTCATCGGCGAACGGCTGGCGATCACCGACGACGGCGACCACCTCGACGACCTCGACGACGGTGACCCGCGGCTGCCCGCATTGGCGATCTACCACTGGCTGACGGACATGCAGGGCTGGATCCTCCAGCTCGTCGATCCCGACTAGCCTCGCGGGCGTGCTTCGCATCGGCCGCGACATCTACGACGCGATCGTCGCGCATGCCCGCCGTGACCATCCGGACGAGGCGTGCGGCGTCGTCACCGGCCCGGCCGGCAGCGACCGCCCGGTCACGTTCCGGCCGATGCTCAACGCTGCGAGGTCGCCGACGTTCTTCGAATTCGAGTCGCAGGAGTTGCTCCAGCTCTACCGCGACGTCGACGACCGCGACGAAGACATCGTCGTCATCTACCACTCGCACACGGCGACCGAGGCCTACCCGTCGCGCACCGACATCACGTTCGGATCCAACTCGCCGGATTCGCACTGGGTCCTCGTCTCGACCCGCGACCCCGAGACTGTGGAGTTCCGCTCGTTCCGCATCCTCGACGGCGAGGTGACCGAGGAACCGGTCGAGGTCACCCCGGCCACCGGCCCGGAATCCGATCCTGCGGAGTGATGTTGGGAAGATGTGACCATGGCGATCGAAGTACGTATTCCGACCATCCTGCGCAGCTATACCGGCGGGGAGAAATCGGTCGAGGGCAAGGGCGACACCCTCGGCGACTTGTTCAGCGATCTCGACGCGCGTCACGGCGGGCTGCGCGGCCGGCTGGTCAATGACGACGGCGGGCTCAACCGGTTCGTCAACGTCTACCTGAACGACGAGGACGTGCGCTTCCTCGGCGGCATCGAGACGCCGGTCACCGACGGCGACGTCGTCACCATTCTCCCGGCAGTGGCGGGCGGAGCAACCGAAGGGGAAGTGGCGGGCGGAGCAGCCGAAGGGGAAGTGGCGGGCGGAGCAGCCGAATCGGAAGTGGCGGGCGGAGCAGCCCGGAAGGAAACGGCCGGGGGATGACCCGGTACGCGTCGCTGCTGGACTCGCTGGGTCGCACCCCGTTGGTGGGGCTGCCCAACCTGAGCCCGAGCGACGACGTGCGGCTGTGGGCCAAGCTCGAAGACCGCAACCCGACCGGCTCGATCAAGGATCGGCCCGCGTTCTACATGGTCGAGCAGGCCGAGCGCGACGGCCGGCTCAGCCCCGGCTGCACCGTGCTCGAACCGACCAGCGGCAACACCGGCATCTCGCTCGCGATGGTCTGCCGGCTCAAGGGTTACGACCTCATCTGCGTCATGCCGGAGAACACCTCGGTCGAACGCCGCCAACTGCTGGAGATGTACGGCGCGCGCATCGTGCTGTCGCCCGCGGCCGGCGGGTCCAACCAGGCCGTCGCGACGGCCAAGCAGATGGCGGCCGAGCATCCCGATTGGGTAATGCTCTACCAGTACGGCAACCCCGCGAACGCGGCCGCGCATTACGAGACGACGGGCCCGGAGCTGCTCGCCGATCTGCCCACCATCACGCACTTCGTGGCCGGGCTCGGCACCACCGGCACGTTGATGGGCGTCGGCCGGTTCCTCAAGGAGAAGGTGCCGGGGGTCCGCGTCGTCGCGGCCGAGCCGCGTTACGGCGAGCTCGTCTACGGCTTGCGCAACATCGACGAGGGATTCGTGCCCGAGCTCTACGACGCGAGCGTGCTCGACACGCGCTTCTCGGTCGGGCCGGAAGAGGCGCTGCGCCGTACCCGCCAATTGATCGACCACGAGGGCATCTTCGCCGGCATCTCGACCGGCGCGATCCTGCACGCCGCGCTCGGGCAGGCCGACCGCGCGATCCGTGCCGGCGAGCGGGCCGACATCGCGTTCGTCGTCGCCGACGGCGGCTGGAAGTACCTCTCGACCGGCGCGTACGGCGGCACGCTCGAAGACGCGGCTGCCGGTCTCGAAGGCCAGCTCTGGGCTTGATTTCCGGCCGTCCGGATACATTGCGTAGGTGGACGCGCCGATCGGCATCTTCGACAGCGGGGTCGGCGGGCTGACCGTCGCGCGCGCCGTCCTCGACCAGCTGCCGCACGAGCCGGTCGTCTATGTCGGGGACACCGCGCACAGCCCGTACGGGCCGCGGCCGATCGCCGACGTTCGCGCGCTGGCGCTCGACATCCTCGACCACCTCGTCGAGTCGCACGACGTGAAGATGCTCGTCATCGCCTGCAACGCGGCGTCCAGTGCGTGCCTGCGCGACGCCCGCGAACGCTACGCGCCGCTGCCCGTCATCGAAGTGATCCAGCCCGCGGTACGGCGCGCGGTCGCGGCGACCCGCAACGGACGGATCGGCGTACTCGGCACCCAGGTCACGATCGGCAGCCGCTCCTACGACGACGCGTTCGCGGCCGCGCCGCACATCGAGTTGACGACCGCGGCGTGCCCCCGGTTCGTCGAGTTCGTCGAGGCGGGCGAGACGTGGGGACCGGAGCTGCTCGACGCCGCGACCGACTACCTGCGGCCGATCGTCGAGGCCGGCTGCGACACGGTCGTGCTCGGCTGCACGCACTACCCGCTGCTGACCGGCGTCATCTCCTACGTACTCGGCGACGACGTCACGTTGGTGTCGAGTGCGGAGGAGACCGCGAAGGACGTCTACCGCGCGTTGGCCGCGGCCGATCTTTTCCGGGACGAGACGCTGCCGGCGCCCGCGCACCGGTTCCTCGCAACCGGCGACCCCGAACCGTTCGGCCGGCTCGGCCGCCGTTTCCTCGGTCCGGAGGTCGGCGAGGTCGCGCGGGCCGAACGGTCACCGCAACTGCTCTCCGAGGCCTCCGCGTGAAGCTCACCATCGTCGGCTGTGCCGGGACGTTCCCGGGCCCGGACTCACCGTGTTCGTCGTACCTGTTGGAGCACGACGGTTTCCGGTTGCTGATCGACGCCGGCAACGGATCGACCGGTGTGCTGCAACGTTCGATCGGCGTGCTCGACCTCGACGCGATCGTCATCAGTCACTTGCACGGCGACCACTTCCTCGACCTGATCACCTACACGTACGCGCGTCGCTATCACCCGAGCGGCATGCCGAAACGGCTGCCGGTCTACGGGCCGTCCGACATCGAGGCGAGGGTCAGCGGCGTGTACGGATACCCGACCGGTGACCTGCTGGAGCAGGTGTATGCGTTCAATCCGGTGAGCCGGGCCGGGCGGATGGACATCGGGCCGTTCACCGTCGATCTCGCGCCGGTGGTGCATCCGGTCGAGACGTACGGGATGCGCATCACGGCGGGCGGGCGCACCCTCGCGTACAGCGCGGACAGCGGTGCCTGCGACGAGCTGGTCAAGCTCGCGCGCGAGGCCGACGTGTTCCTGTGCGAGGCGTCGTACCTCGACGGTGACGACAACCCGCCGAACATTCACCTGACCGGCAAGGAAGCGGGCGAACACGCGACTCGTGCGGATGCCGGCCGGCTGCTGCTCACCCATCTCGTGCCGTGGGGCGATCCGGATCGGACACTGACGGAGGCCACGGCGGCGTACTCCGGCGACATCGCGGTGGCGAGCAGCTGCGCCGTTTTCGAGATCTGAGAGGTACTGCCGCGTGATGACCAGTGGACGTCCGGACGGGCGCGCGGACGACGAGCTTCGTTCCGTCGTGATGACGCGCGATTGGCTCGACCACGCCGAGGGATCGGTGCTGGTCGAGTTCGGCGCGACCCGCGTGCTGTGCGCGGCCTCCGTTACCGAAGGCGTGCCGCGGTGGCGCAAAGGCAGCGGACTGGGCTGGGTGACGGCGGAGTACGCGATGTTGCCGCGCTCGACGCACACGCGCTCGGATCGCGAGTCGGTCAAAGGCCGTATCGGCGGTCGCACCCACGAGATCTCCAGGCTGGTCGGCCGGTCTCTGCGCGCCGCGATCGACTACAAGTCGCTCGGCGAGAACACGATCGTCATCGACTGCGACGTGTTGCAGGCCGACGGCGGCACCCGGACGGCCGCGATCACGGGTGCGTACGTCGCCCTCGCCGACGCGGTCTCGTGGCTGCGCGAACGCGGTGCGCTCGTCGGCGAGCCGTTGGTGACGTCGGTGGCCGCGGTGTCGGTCGGCATCGTGTCCGGCGTGCCGAGGCTCGATCTCTGTTACGTCGAAGACGTCGCTGCGGAGACCGACATGAACGTCGTGTGCACCGGCGACGGGCGGTTCGTCGAGGTGCAAGGTACGGCGGAAGGCGAGCCGTTCGACCGTTCGCTCTTGGACGGGTTGCTCGACCTCGCGGTCGCCGGCTGCCGCGAGCTGGCGTCGCTGCAGGCGGCGGCGTTGAGTGCACCGCGTCGCGATCGAAGCGCGCCGCAGCCGTCGGGCATGTGAACGCCGTCGTCCTGGCGACGCGCAACCCGCACAAGATCCGCGAGCTCGCGCGCATCCTCTCGCCGTACGGGATCGATCCGGCGTCGCTGGACGACTGGCCGGACCTGCCGGATGTCGCGGAGACCGGCACGACGTTTGCCGAGAACGCGTTGCTGAAGGCACGTGCGGTTGCGTCGGCGACCGGGATGGTCGCGATCGCGGACGACAGCGGGTTGGTGGTCGACGCGCTGAACGGGATGCCGGGAGTGTTGTCGGCGCGGTGGGCCGGCCGGCACGGCGACGACGCGGCGAACCTGTCGTTGGTGCTGGCACAGCTTGCCGACGTCGATGATTCGCGGCGGGGGGCGGCGTTCGTGTGCGCGGCCGCGGCCGTCGCGCCGTCGGGTGAGTCGGTCGTTGTCGAGGGTCGGGTGGACGGTTCGCTGCTGCGGTCCGCGCGCGGCAGTGGCGGGTTCGGCTACGACCCGATCTTCGTGCCGTCGGGGGAGACGCGGACGACGGCCGAGATGAGCGCGCAGGAGAAGGACGCGCTCAGCCATCGAGGCAAGGCGTTCCGGGCGCTTGTGCCGCGCCTGACCGAGTTGCTTGGCACGGTTGAATAGATCTCGGGGTCGTAGCCCAACGGTAGAGGCACATGCCTTAGGAGCATGCCAGTGCGGGTTCGAATCCCGCCGACCCCACCCGTACCGCGGACTACCAGTGCTCACCGTGGCCGGTACGCGTCGCTCCGGTGTTCGATGCGAACCAGAACGACCTCCTGCGTGTCGTCGACCACGCGGTAAAGGATCCGGTACGTGCCGCGACGGGCCGACCATATGCCGGCAAGGTCAGCGCGCAACTGTTTGCCGACGGTCTTCGGCGCGATTATCAGTGCGGTCGTGAGGAACTCGACGACTGCGGTCGCGACCGCCTCGGGGAGTTGGTCGGTGATGGCTCGCCGAGCCAGAGGCGTGAGGACGAGTTCGTAATCGTCGTTGTCAGGCGGGGTCACCCGCGAAGACGACGTACCGCGTCGACACCCCGTACGACATCGCCACGGGCGTATGCCGCATCGGCTTCGCGAATGTCCGCCAGCGCTTCAGGATTGCTGAGCACGGCGATCGTCTCTTCCATCTCAGCCAGATCGTCGGGGCTGATGACGACAGCCGCCTCGCGTCCGTTGCGGGTGACGATGACTCGCTCGTGCTGGTGCTCGACGCGGTCGATCACCTCGGACAAGTGGTCTCGCACATTCCGCAGCGATTCCGTACTCATGGCCACAATTGTGGCGCTCGATGCCCACCTTGTCGATCGCGGCGATCGACCTCGGGTTCGTCGGGAACCTCCCCGGGACGGCGCCGCCGAAGCCGTCCTCGAGATGTCCGGCAACGAAAGCGGCGGGCACTGTTATCTCGTCACCTCACCGGACCGTTCTCGTCGTTGGCTTCAGCGGAGCGCGTCGGCGATCGTGCGTCCCAACTCGGGCTTCGTCACCGCGCCCATGTGCGTACCCGGGATCTCCGTGTACGTCGATGTCGGCAACGCGTCGGCGAGCTCACGCGCCTCCCGGTCGTCCTCCGTCCCGATCACCACCGCGGTCGGCACCGTCACCGCACGCACCGAAGCCAACGGTGTGTCCACCCACGAGTCGAGCAGCAACAACAGCGCCTCCGGATCGCCGGACACCGTGCGCAGGAACGCCTCCACCTGCCACTCCCCGGATCCGCGTTCGAACGTGCCGAGGTGCGTCAGCACATGCCGGTAGTACGACGTCCGCGCAGCCGCCGAGACGACGTCGTCCAGACCGATCCCGCACACCACCGCACGCGACGGCGCCGCGCCGCGCACCATCATCCGCACGACCGTGCGTGCGCCGAGCGAATAACCGCCGACGTCGTAATCGGTGAGACCGAGATACGACACCAACTCGAGCGCGTCCGACGTCAGCACATCCGGCGGGTACGCCGACGGTTCATGCGGCCGGTCGCTGTCGCCGTGCGCGCGCAGATCGGGCATCACGACCTCGAATCCGCGCGACGCCAGCAAGGCGGCGTGCCCGTAGCGGATCCAGTTCGTCGTCGCGGTCGACACATAGCCGTGAAACAACAGCAGCGGGCGGCCGGAGCCGACGACCCGATACGCGAGCCGGACGCCGTCGGACGCCATCCAGGTCTGGACATCCGGCGCGAGCACGGTTGTAGTCTGCCGCCATCCACTCAGGGAGGCCGCAATGGCTGGGTTCATCCAGATCATCGAGTACCGGACGAGCCGCTTCGACGAGGTGCGGCAACTCGGCGAAGACTTCCGCGAGCAGGCGAAGGCGCGCGGCACCGCGCCCGAGCGGGTCACCATCACCAAGAACCGCGACGCCGACAACAGCTACGTCACGATCGCGGAATTCGCGTCGTACGACGCCGCGATGGCGAACTCCAACGATCCGTCGACGCAACAGTTCGCCGAGTCGATGTCCAAGCTCTGCGACGGACCGCCGAACTTCTACAACCTCGACTACGTCGACGGCTGGACCGGCAGCTAGCAGACCTGACGCAGCCGCCCGGTGTCGACGTCGTAGATAAACCCGCCGGCGACGACATCGGGAAGGTACGGCGACGACCGCATCAACCCGACGTCCGAACGCACCGACGCCTCCTGGTCGTCCGTCGTCAGGAACGCGATGCTGCTGGTGTCCGGCCCGCCGGCCGCGCGGATCGCTTCGTGGATCGAGGCCGCGTCTCCGGACGCCATCCGGCAGCGCGTGTGCGCGACCACCATGACGCGTTCGACGTTGAGCAAGTAACGCGCGAGCACGAGCGTGCGCACCACGTCGTCGGTCACGCGCGCTCCTGCGTTGCGCAGGATCTTCGCGTCGCCGGCGCGAAGGCCGAGCATCGCGAGCGGCTCGATCCGCGAGTCCATGCAGGTGACGACGGCGAGTCCGCGGGCGGCCTCGCCCGGTAACCCGGCCATCGCGAAGCCGGCCGCGTACGTCGCGTTCGCCGCGAGGACGTCGGCGAACTCGGTGGACTCAGGCACGCCGCCGCCCGCAAACCCTGACCCGCATGCGGCGAACCTACCCAAGCGCGGCCGGTTCGATCGCCCGCGCCGGCGACGCCGTAGGTTGGTTCGGTGAGCGAGCCGGCGGTGGACGTCGTCGTCGTCGGCGGTGGACCGGCGGGCCTGGCGACCGCGGCCGAGGCCGCGAGAGGCGGCCTGCGCACGATCGTGTTCGAGCGAGGCCACGCCCTCGGCGAGCCGGTGCGCACCAGCGGCGGGTCGTTCGTGAAGCCGTTGCGGGCCCTCGGCGTGCCCGCGCGCTGCTGGCACCCGGTGCACCGCATCAGGGTGATCGGGCCGACGACCGACGTGACGAAGCACTACCGGCGCGCGCTCGGCTGCGTCCTCGACGTCCGCGCCACGTACCAGTGGCTCGGCCAGCAGGCGGTCGAAGCCGGCGCGGAGATACGGCTGAAGGCGCACGTCGAGTCCGCCCTGACCGACGGCGACCGCACGACCGGGGTCAAGGCGCGCGACCCGTTCCGCGGCCGGTACGAGCAACCCGCCCGGATCGTCGTCGACGCGAGCGGGCACACAGGGTTCCTGTCCCGCGCGGCCGGGCTGCGCCCCGCCAACGAACGCAGCGCCGTCGGCCTGGAGCTCGAACTGCACGCGCCCGGCTACGACCAGGACGAGGCGGTGTTCTGGCTCGGTGACGCGGTCGCGCCGGGCGGGTACGGCTGGGCCTTCCCGGTCGGTGGCGGGCGGGTGCGCCTCGGCGTCGGCGTGGTCCGGCCGGACAGCGACGCCGAGCCCCGGGTCCTGCTCGACCGGCTGCTCCCCGCGTTCGCGGAGCTGACGAGCACCGGCTCGCCGGTCGGCCCGATCGAGTCGCACAGCGGTCTCATGCCGGTGCTGCCGCCGCGCGCGACCGAACTCGTCGGCAACGGCCTCGTCGTCGTCGGCGACGCGGCCGGCCAGGGTTCGACGCTGCTCGGCGAAGGCATCCGGTACGCGATCGCCGCCGGCCGGCTCGCCGGCCGGGCCATCGCGACCGGCACACCGTCGGCGTACCCGCGCGAGTGGCGGCGCCGGACCGGGCGCGACCTCGCGATCGCGTACGCCGTCAACACCCGGATCTGCACGTACGGCGACGCGGACTGGGATCGCGTGATCCGCCGGCTCGACCGGCTGACGCCGCGGCAGGCCGCGTGGGTGTTCGCGACCGACTTCCGGCCCCGGCACGCGATCGGCGCGCTGGTCACCGATCCGTCGCTGGTCCGCGGTCTCCTCCGCGCTGCCTTCAGGCGCTGATTCGCAGGTCCCGCAACAGTTTCGCGACGTGACCGGTGGCCTTGACGTTGTAGAACGCATGCTCGACCTGGCCGTGCGGGTCGACCACGATCGTCGACCGGATGACGCCGGTGACGGTCTTGCCGTAGAGCATCTTCTCGCCCCATGCGCCGTACGCCTCGAGGACGTGCCGGGACGGATCGGAGAGCAGCGGGAACGTCAGCGCGTACTTCTCCCGGAACTCGCCCAGCTTGCCCGGCTGGTCGGGCGAGATGCCGAGGACGGCGAGCCCGGAGTCCTCGAAGACCTTGAGGTTGTCGCGGAAGTCGCACGCCTGCGTCGTGCAGCCGGGAGTCAACGCGGCGGGGTAGAAGTACAGGACGACCCGCCCGCCGCGGTAGGTCATGAGCGAGACCGGATGCTCGTCGGCGTCGGGCAAGGTGAAGTCGGGCGCGATGTCTCCGGTAGCCAGCACCATGCGAAGGACGCTAGTACGCGAACCGAAGCCGGGGTAGGGACGGTCTATGACCGATGAGAGACTGCCACCCGTCGGCGAGATGGCACACCCGGACATGGGAGGCAATGTGGCGGCGACGACCCGTGACCCGGACGCGATCCAGAAAGAGATCGAGCAGACCCGCGCCGAGCTGGCCGAGACGATCGACGCGATCGCCGACCGGATCAGCCCGAAGCGCGCGGCCAGCCGCAGCGCCGCGGCGGTGAAGGCACAGGTGTCCTCGGTCTTCGGCGGCGAGGCGTCCAAGGCGCCGGGTGCGGTCCTCGACGCCCCGCCGCGCGCGGCCGCGAGTCCCAGCCCGGCCGCCCGGACGGCCGCCGTACGGGAGATCGCACAGACCGGCGGCGGCGCGGCGCACACCGGCACCCGCGAGTTCACGGTGAGCCGACGGTTGCGTACGGACCGGGTGCTGCTGGTGGTCGGCGTCGCGGCCGCGGTCGGCGGCGTCGTCGTACTGAAGCGCTCGAAGTCGACGTAGCGAGATCGTTCGCGCACGGCGAAGGGGCCCCGCCACAGACGTGGCGAGGCCCCTTCGGATGCTCGGGTAGGTCAGCCCAGCAGGGCGGCGATCTCGGCGTCCCAGTCGACCCGGTCCAGCTCGGCGCCGGTCGGCACCAGGGCGAAGGTCTCGACGAGGAACTCGACGACCCGGTCGGTGGAGACCAGCATGGTCGCGAGGCAGTCGGTGGCGAGGGTGACCCGCAGGGTCCGCTCTTCGGCGCCGAAGCCGTGCGACATGTCCGGCTCGATCGTGATGTCGCCTTCACCGGCGGGCGCGGAGACGCCGGCCGAGAGCAGGTCGCGGGCGAAGGTCCAGACGACCGGCTCGCCGCACTCGACGCCGATGGCGAGCGAGACCGCGAACGGGTCGGAGGGGTCGTAGCGCAGCTCGCCGGACAACTCCGCCTCACCGGTGCCGGTCGTGACGGTCAGCGTGAGCGGGGTGGTGATGGTGCGCGGCAGATGCAGCATTTCCGACTCCTTGAGTGTGCCGTGGACACCTACAGAAACGACCGGCGCGACCGCGGGTAACGGCACTTGCTACGGCATCTGAAAAGTCGTTGCACAGGTCCGGACAAGCAGGGCGAACTGGACCAATCAGCGGATGACCGGCTGCGCCGGGCGGGGCAGCAGTTCGACCCAGGTCCGGCCCGGCTCGAGGTCGATGACGTGGCCCTTCAGATCCATCAGCCGCCAGAACGTGTTCACCGACGGCCGGCTCCACGTGCCCCGGATGACGTGGCCGTTGCGCAGCACCCACACCGGGCGGCTGCCGCCGACGGTGACGTTGAGCGGCGAGGCGTTGCCGAGCACGTCTTTGATGCCGGTGCTGGCGAGCGCGATCGACATGATCACGACGTTGGTCGCCGAGACCCGGTGGCCGTCGGAGATGTCCGGCGTGCCGTTCTGCGTCCGCTGCCAGCCGGCGCCCTTCCACGTCCACGCGGCCGAGGCTTGCGGCCACGCCAGCGAGACGACGCGAGCCGGTCGCGCGCTCGGGTCGAGGGCGCCGTACGCGAACTGCGGTGGCGGTGCGGTAAGCCCCCGCCGGAGTGCCCGGCCGGCTGCCAGCAGGATCTCGGTGGACGAGTAGACGTTGTGCGGCGCGGCCCGGCTCGCGTCGCGATGGAAGTACGAACCGAAGACGTCGTACGAGATCATCACGGCGTTGCCGTGGGCCCGGATCGGCGGCAGCGCGGCCGGGTTGGCGCCGGAGAACGCGAAGATCGAACCGTGCAGCAGCGCGAGCAGGTCGGCGTCGGAGCTGCGGGCCGAGCGGATCGGCTCGATCCGCGCCGCGCTGTCGCACTGGAAGACCGCGAACAGCCGGGTCAGGCCGCCCTCGACCAGTTCCTCGACGACGATGTCGGCCTTGCCGATGCCTCGCTGCGGCCGGGCGACGTCGACGTTGTCGATCTTCACCGCGACCGCGGGGCGCCTGGAGTTCTGGCCCGCCTTCGGGGCGAGCCCGGTCAGCGGGCAGGTCGCTCCGACGGTCGGGGTCGGCGTGGGCGTCGGTGACGGGGTCGTCAAGGTGGGGCTCGGCGCCGCGGTCTTGTGATGATGGCCGCCGCCGCTGCACGCGGCGAGCGCGCCGAGGGCGACGACGAGGGCGGCGGCAAGCGAACGCGGACCGGGCAACTTAGGAGCACACATCCTGGGCTGCGGTACGGACCGAGATGCCGGTCCCGCTCGGGCTCGGGCTGGCCACGACCTTCACCCGTTGCACACCGTGGAAGCTCGACCCGACCAGTACCTCGACCGGCCCGGAGTACGACGGGTCGAGCTTGAGCTTCGCGCCGGGCAGCGCCGCCGCGACGGTCCGCGCCGAGTCGGCGCGGTCGGGCCCGTACCGGATCACGACGTCGGTCGGGCTGCTGCCGGCTGGAGCATTACCGGTGGCGTGGATCGCGAAGCCGTCGGCGCTGAGCTGGTCGGCGACGTTCCGGGCCAGGCCGTGGGTGGACGTCGCGTTGAGCACCGTCACGGTGACGCTCGACGGCGGGATGGTGACCTTCGCGGTCTGGCCGGATTCCGGCCCGCCGACCGGCAGGTCACGGGTCAGGTCGTTGAACAGCTGCGGCGCAAGCACCGGATCCCAGACGACGACGTTGCCGACCGAGGTGTTGCGGCTGCCGGATTCGAGCGGGACCGTGAGCAGTTCGACGTGCGCCGGCGACATCGAGTGCAGCTTGTCCGCCAACCGCCGGATCTGCGAGGCGCCGAAGCTCTTGTCGGTGAGCAGCGAGCTGGCCGCCGCCGACAGCACGCTGTACAGCTTCGGCAGGTCGATCAGCGTGCCCGCGCTGGTCGCCTCCTGCAGCAGCGCGGCCATGAACTTCTGCTGGCGCTTGATCCGGCCGATGTCCGCGGTCGGATCGAACTCGCGGGCGCGCACGTACGACAGCGCCTCCGCGCCGTCGATGTGCGACTTGCCCGCCTTGAGGTGCAGCCCGCTGCCGACATAGCCGTGCGTCGCGGGGTCGTAGTGCACCGGATCGTTGATCGGGGTCGGCGTGCACACCGTCACGCCGCCGAGCGCGTTCACGATCTTGACGAAGCCGAGGAAGTTGACCTCGATGTAATGGTCGATGCGGACGTGGGTGTTGGCCTCGATGGTCTCGACCGTCAGCTGCGGGCCGCCGATCGAGTACGCCGCGTTGAGCTTGTTGTGGCTCGCCGGGACCGTCCGGCCGTACGCGTCCTTGTGCGCCGGGATGAGCACGTACGAGTCGCGCGGCAGGCTCACGATGACGGCCTTGCCGCCGCCGCGCGGGATGTGCAGCAGGATCATCGTGTCGGAGCGGCGGCCGACGTCGGAGCCGACGTGCAGCGCGTTCTGCTGCGCGCGGGTGAGGCCGGCCCGGCTGTCCGAGCCGACCACGAGGATGTTCAGGTCGCCGACGACCCCGCCGGAGGGCCGGTTGCAGCTGTGACAGAAGACGTCGGCGTGGCGGATCTTCGCGAGCAGCGAGTCGATCGCGATCAGGCCGGTGACCGCGCCGATGACGAGGACGCACGCGAGGCCGCCCGCGATCCACGCGGCGATGCGCTTCTTGCTCCGCTTGCGCTTGCCCGCGGGAGCCGCGGCGCCGTCGCGGCGGGGTCCGCGCGGATCGAGATGCGAAGGCAGCGCCGAATCGGCCGGTTCGGCCGATTCGTCTGAAGGGCCGTCGTTCGGCCCGGTCATGCGCATACCTCCGTGGGCAGGGGCGGGGGCCTTGCCCACCGATCAAGCTAGATCGTAGGCGAGCGCGTCGCGACCCCCGAGGACCGGCACGCGGCCCGCGCCCTCTCCCTGCCCGGAGCGAAGCGGACAGGTAACGTCGGGCCGGCCATGACGAGCGCACACGATCTGGACGACGTCGACGGGTGGCCGGCGGTGTCCGTCGTCCTGCCGGTGCTCAACGAGGAGCGGCACCTGCGCGCCGCGGTCGGCTCGGTGCTGGACCAGGGGTACGCCGGCGACCTGGAGATCGTGCTGGCGCTCGGGCCGAGCAGCGACCGGACCGACGAGGTCGCCGCGGCGCTGGCAGCGGCCGATCCCCGCGTGCGCTGCGTGGCGAACCCGACCGGCCGGACGCCGGAGGGCCTGAACCTCGCTGTCGCCGCGAGCCGGCATCCGATCGTCGCGCGGGTCGACGGCCACGCCGAGCTCCCGCCGGGATACCTGGCGACGGCGGTGTCGCTGCTGCGCGAGCACGGCGCGGACAACGTCGGCGGGATCATGAGCGCCGAAGGCGTCACACCGCTCGAGCGGGCGGTCGCCACCGCGATGACGAGCAAGTTCGGCGTCGGCAACGCGCGCTTTCACGTCGGCGGTTCGGAGGGGCCGGCCGACACGGTCTACCTCGGCGTCTTCCGGCGCAGTGCGCTGGATCGGGTCGGCGGCTACGACGAGGGCTTCTCCCGCGCGCAGGACTGGGAAATGAACTACCGGATCCGTACGACCGGCGGGCTCGTGTGGTTCTCGCCGTCGTTGCGCGTCTCGTATCGTCCGCGCGGATCGCTGGTGAAGCTTGCCCGGCAGTACTTCAACTACGGCCGCTGGCGGCGCGAGGTGATGCGCCGCCATCCCGGCTCGGTGAACCTGCGTTACCTCGCCCCGCCGTTGGCATTACTGGGGATCGTGGCCGGGCTCATCGGCGGGGCGCTCGACTCGTGGGTGGACTACCTACTGCCGATCGACTACGTCGTCTTGGTGATCGGGGCCGCGGTGGTGGAGGGACGGCGGTTGCCACTGCGGGCTCGGCTCGCGTTGCCGGTGGTGTTCGCGGTGATGCACATGTCGTGGGCGCTGGGTTTTCTTACGTCGTTGCGCCGCAAGGCTTCGTGACCCGCCCGCCGGTCCGCTAGCGGTTGGTAACTACGCCGCGCAGACGTCGCGATCCGCGGTCGTCGTGTCGAGTGTCTCGGTCGGCGACGGGATCGGTGTCGGCACGCCGGCGGTGGTTATCTGCACCGGTACGACGCCGGTGTAGTTGCTGCCGACGACGAGTTGCAGCACGCTGCCGAGCGATCCGTCGAGCTGTCGGATCGAACCGGGCACCGCAGCGGAGAGTGTCTCGGACGACTCGTTCTTCGTCGTGCCGTAACGGACGAACGTCGTCGAGTACGCATCCGAGTCGGCGTCGCCGATGTCGACGATCTGGAACCCCTCGGCCGCGAGTTGATCCGCCACCTTGTGCGCGATGCCCTTCTGGCTGGTGCCGTTGAGCACCCGCACGTGGATGTGACTCGGCGCGACGATGAGCGGCGTGCCCGGTGACGCAGTTGCGGACGGCGATGCGGTGCCGCGCGGCTCGGTGCCGGGCAACGGGCCGTCGGTGCGCAGCGCGTTCCACAACAAGTTCGCCCGCTGTTCGTCCCAGATCACGACCGACGCGTTGAGGCCGCCGATGGTGCGGTAGGCATTCGTGTCCGAGAGCGGAACCGTGAGCAGCACGACCTTGCCCGGCTTCAGCCCGTGCAATCGACCGGCCAAGGACTTCAGTTTCAGCAGGTCGAAACCGGGGTCGGTCTGCACCGACTTCGTCGCCGCGTCCAGGAAGCTGTAGAGCGACGGGATGTCGAACAGCAATCCGGTGCTCGTCGCCTTGCGGATCATCGCGGACAGAAACGCCTGCTGCCGCTTGATCCGGCCGAGGTCGCTGCCGTCGCCGAGCGAGTAGCGCGCGCGGACGTAGCCGAGTGCCTGCTCGCCGTCGAGATGGTCGTTGCCGGCCGGCAGGACGAGACCGCTGCCGTGAAAGCCGTTGCCGCTGCGCACGATCGGATCGTTGATCGCCTGCGGCACGCAGACCGTGACGCCGCCGAGCGCGTTCACCATGTTCTTGAAGCCGGCGAAGTTCACCTCGACGAAATGGTCGATGTGAATTCCGGTCAGCTGCTGCACCGTCTGGATCGTGCAGTCCGGTCCGCCGATCGAGTACGCCGCGTTGAACTTGTCGTAATGCGCCGCGACGACGTGACCCTTGCTCACCTGGCACGCGGGGATCTGCACGTAACTGTCGCGCGGGATCGACACGAGGATCGCCTTGCTCGCGCCGGCCCCGAGGTGCACCAGGATCGTCGTGTCCGACCGCGCGCCTTCGACGAGCCGGCCGTACTTCGACGATCCGACGAACGCGCGGGTGTCCGATCCGATGAGCAGGATGTTCTCGGCTTTGCCGACCTTCTTCGGCTCGGCTCCGACGATGCACGTCTCGTTGTGCTTGCAGTCGCGCGGATTGACGTGGGTCAGGTTGCCGTTGAGGTGCAGGTAGAGCAGGTACGCGCCGCCGACGGTCATGACCAGAACCGTCGCGACCGAGATGGCGACCCACTTGGCAATGCGCCGCGCGCGCGGCCGTCGGCCGGGGGCAGGCGGCGTCGACACGTCAGCCATGTTATGGAGAAGACGCCTCACGGATGCCGTGGGTTGTCTTGCTGTGAACGTGCTGTGCGCGCGACCCGTGCGCATCGAGCCATTCGTCCAGCAATGCCCACGTCGTACGGCGCGCGCCGCGACCGGTGAGGACGCCGAGGTGGCCGCCCGGTGCGGTCTCGAGCCGTACCTCCGGCGACTTCGGCAACAGCGTCCCGACGTGATGGACCGCCGCGACCGGCGCGATCGTGTCGCCGGTCCCGGCGATCGCGAGCACCGGCACGGTGATGCCGTCGAGCGAGAGGCGCTTGCCGTCGATGTCGAGGCAGCCGCCGGCGAGGTCGTTCGCGCGGAAGAACCGGTGGTAGAGCTGACCGAACGTGCGGCCGGGGTAGGCGAGCATGTTGGCGGTGAAGTCGTCGACGGCTTCGATTTGGGCCAGAAAGTCGCGATCGTCGAGGTGGGTCAGGATCGCGAGCGGCTTCGTCACGTACTTGTCGACGCTCGACAGCTGGAACATCCGCTTGACGAGGAACGCCGGTGCACCGCCCATGGCGCGGTACGCGACGGTGCCGACCCGGCCGCCGGTCAGTAGCGCGACCGGGCGCAGCGGTGCGACCAGCGGTACGGCGGTCACGTCGAACGGGCTCGCGATGAGGGTGATGCTCGCGACCGGCAGGTCCGGCTGGTCGGCGAGCGCGAGCAGCGCCAGGATGCCGCCGAGGCACCACGCGGCGAGATGCACCGGCTCGCCGGCGTCGTTTGCCGCGATGCGCACTGCATCCGGAATGACGGTCTCGATCCAGTGCTCGAGCCCGAGGTGCCGGTCGGCGAACGCGATCGAGCCGTAGTCGACGAGGTACGTACGGCGGCCACCGTCGACGAGATGCTCGACCAGGCTGCAGCCTCGACGCAGATCGAAGCAGCGGGCGGGCGCGGCGAGCGGCGGGACGAGCAGCACCGGCGGCTGGGTGCGGTCGTTCGCGCCGCGGTAGCGGTAGACGGTCGTCTGCGGCGCGGTGTGCAGCCGGTCGCGCGGCATCGGGGTGAGGTCGGCGAGGTGGCCGTTCACCAGCTTGGTCCAGACGTTCAGCCCGGCGGCGACGAGCGACTCCGTCGACGGCACGCCGAGCGGGATGTCCGGGCCGTACGGCAGCCGTAGCCGCGGAGTCGCCATATCTCCATTGTGTCCCGGTTGAGTGCGACCTTCCGTGTCGATCCGAAGGGCGGAATCGACCCGAAACGTCACACTCGACGGGAAACCTCCGCGGGAACGGTGCCGAGGCGGCCTTGCTGGAAGTCCTCGAATGCCTGGACGACCTCGTCGCGGGTGTTCATGACGAACGGGCCGCCCCAGGCCACCGGCTCGCGGATCGGCCGGCCGCCGAGCACGAGGACGTCGAGATCCTGCGACGGGCCGGCGGCGACAGTGAGGACGTCGCCGTTGCCGAACACCGCGAGCTGACCGGTCGCGAGCGGCGCGCGGTCCGGACCCGGCGCACCGGCGTACCCGCTGCCGGCGAGCGCGTACACGAGTGCGTTGAAGTCGGGCTGCCACGGCAGCGTGAGCGAGCCGCCGGCGGCGATCGTGGCGTGCAGCATCGTCATCGGCGTGTACGTCGAACCGGGGCCGGCGTGGCCGGCGACGGCACCGGCGATCAGCCGGACGAGGGTGCCGCCGTCGGGCGAGGCGAGCAGCGCGACGCTGTTGCCACGCAGGTCCTGATAGCGCGGCGCGACGAGTTTCTGCGTCCGCGGCAGGTTGACCCACAACTGGATGCCGTGGAAGAGGCCGCCGGACATGACGAGTGATTCCGGAGGTTTCTCGATGTGGAGAATGCCGCCGCCGGCCGTCATCCATTGGGTGTCGCCGTTGGTGATGAGGCCGCCGCCGCCGTTCGAATCCTGGTGCTCGAACGTCCCGTCCATGAGATACGTGACCGTTTCGAAGCCGCGGTGCGGGTGCCACGGCGTGCCCTTGGGCTCACCCGGCGCGTAGTCGACCTCGCCCATCTGATCCATGTGAATGAACGGGTCGAGCAGGCCGAGATCGACGCCGGCGAACGCGCGCCGGACCGGGAACCCTTCGCCCTCGAACCCGCTGGGCGCGGTCGTGACCGAGCGGACCCGGCGCTGCTTCGCGCCCTGGTCGGGGGCCGGGATACGCGGAAGAGTGGTGATGTCCTCGACGGTGATGGCGGGCATGTGCGCTGCACCTCCTGTCGACCTACAAGATAGTTGACTCGTCAACTATTCCGGGTCAGTCCCACGCGGACCCGCTGCTAGCAGGAGCCGGCGGCCCCGAAGGCGTGCCAGAGCGCGCCGGCGAGCGGCGGAATCACGTACGACGAGATCCGCGCGACGTCGTACCGGTCGATCGCCAGCCATGCGTCGCGCAGCCGGCCGGCCGGCCAGATGACCAGCGGCGAACCGGGTACGCGCAGCGCGACGACGCCGAACTCCTCGGGGCGGCCGAGGACTTCCAGCCGCGCGTCGGTGCCGATGGCGGTAGTGAGTTGCCTCCGCAGGCCGGGCATCACCAGGTCGAACTGAGGGCCACCGTGGCGGACAATCGCACTGTCCGGAGTGAGACGGAACAACGGCCGGCGGGTGCGGGACGGGATCCGGACCGCGGACCAGCCTGCGGCGACGGGTTGCGCAGCTGCTCGTTCGGCCCGCCGTCGCCAGCGCCGTGAATGCCAGCCGATGATCGCGACCACGACGATCGGGATCACAGTCAGTACGACGATGTCGCCGACGATCCCGCTCTCCGCGTCGCCTCTGCCGAACGCGACGTCCTGACACTCGCCGGTCGGGTCGTAGTACACCGTCAACGTCTGGCCCGGGTGGTAGCAGCAATCGTCCGGCTCGATGTCGACGTACTGGTCGACGAAGTAGTTGTCGTAGTACGTGACTTCAAGCGGGGTGTCGCAACCTTTGTAGTCGCAGCGTTCGACGATGCCGGACGCCGCGGCGAACGAAGGCTCACGGAAGTCGTAGATGAGCGGGCCGCGAGTAAGAGCGACGAAGACACCGAAGCTCGCGACGCCGAGCAGCATCGCGCCGAACATGCGCCGCCGGTATGCGCGCCGCGCGCTCGCGAGTGACAGCCCGATCGGCAGCTGCACGGCTTGTTGCCTAGTGCGCGCCGCGCTCGACCAAGGTTTGCTGCACGTCGCCGGCAGTGTCGGAGACTCGTGCGCCGGAGTCGTCGCGCGGACCGGGCACGTTGCGGAAGCGGAACGGCTCGATGTCGCGGCCGGGCTGGATGTACCAGCACTGGCCGCCCTCGCCGCTCTCGATCGCCGCGACGAATGCGTCTACCACGCGGTCGACGTTCAGCAGCGGGACGCCGATGCTCGCCAACGCCTCGCGCGCTTCGGCACTCACGATGTTGGTGTCGGCGAAGCCGGGACAGATCGCGTTGACGTGAATGCCTTGCTGCGCGTACGCCGCGCCGACTGCGCGCACGAGTCCGACGACGCCGTGCTTGTTGGCGCCGTAGAACGGATCGAACGGCACCGAGGTGAGCCCGGCGAGGCTTGCGGTCGCGACGATCTCGCCGCTGCGCTCCTTCATCGCGCCAAGCGCGGCCTGCATGCCGAACACGACGCCGTCGAGGTTGACCCCCATCGCCAACCGGTAGCGAGCGAGGTCGAAGTCGACGCCGATGCCGACGCCGGTCGCGATGCCGGCGTTGAGAAACGCGATGTCCAACCGGCCGTGCGCGTCGAGGACCGAACGCACCGCGGCCGTGTTGTCGTCGTACGACGTCACGTCGCACCGCACGAACGTCCCGCCTACTTCAGCCGCGACTTTCTCGCCGTTGTCGACGTCGATGTCGCTGAGGACGACGCTCGCGCCGAGACCTGACAACCGGCGCGCGACACCGGCACCGAACCCGTTGGCGCCGCCGGTGATCCACGCGACCTTGCCGTCGTAGCGTTGCCCGCCCATCGCCGTCAGCCGAAGATCTGCTTGGTGATCGACCGGGCCCACGGCCGGACGAGTTCGGTCAGCCGCTCGGTGCGCTCGGCGCCGAGGTGGTCGTACGGCGCCGCGGCGGCCGCGTCGGTGCGCGCCTCGATCTCGTCGCGCTGTTGCTGGCCGGCCGCGGTGAACCGGTCGTCGTCGGTGAACAACCCCTTGTCCCGCAACTGTTGCTTGAGCGCGGCCCACTCGTCCTCGCTGTAGCCGCGGGTGGTCCGCAGCAGGTCTTCCGGCATCGACTTGCCGGTGGCGAGGTAACTCACGACCGCTTCGCCGCCGGACAGGCCGGCGAGGACGAGCGCGGCGATGTGCCCGTCGCCGCGATGTTCGCGCAGCAACGTCGCGGCGTGCCAGAGCTGCAGGTGCGCCGGCTCCGGCCACGGCAACGCGGCGTGCGCGGCGTAAAGCGGCCGGCCGACGATGTCCGCAGCGGTGGTGGCCTCGCGCGCGAGCGCGGCCGCCTCGGCCAGCTCGTCGGAGTCGACGGCGTCGCCGAGCAGCCGCTTCAACGCGGCGTCCGCGGTGGCGAGCCGCGCGTCGAGAACCGCTTGCGGGGTCGCGGCCTCCCACACCGAGGGAATTGCCTTGCGCACCCGGCTTGGCGCGAAGTTGTAGAACGTCGCGATGACGACGTCGGCCGGCACGACCCCGAGCGGCGCCGAGCGGCTGGCGAAGTAGCCGGCCATGCCGCCGGTGACGCCGGCCGCGGCGTAGCGTTCGGCCGCCTCCGGCACGAAGTAGACGAGAGTGTGGATCTGCTCGAGCACGCGGTGGGCGGCGCGGGCCGGCGTACGCGGGGGCGCTTCGGTCGTCATGGGCGGACGATACGTGATGCCCGGATCGGTGTGATCTGCGCCATTGCTTGCCTCTACGGGTCGACAGCGCCCGGCGCGGCGGACGAGACTGAGCCCGGGCCCGACGAACTGGGGCCGGACGAACTGGAGGCGGGCATGAGTGGGAAGCGCGACCGGCAGCAGTTGCTCGGGCGGGTGCCGTTGTTCGCCGCGTGCAGCGACAAGGAGCTCGACCGGCTCGCGAAGCACGCCGAGATCGTCGAGTTCGCCGCCGGTGACACGCTGATGGTCGAGGGCCAGCCCGGCCAGGAGTTCTTCGTCATCGTCGACGGCGAGGTGGGTGTGACGACCGGCAACACGACGGTCGCGAAGCTCGGCCCCGGTGCGTACGCGGGCGAGCTCGCACTGCTCGACCCCGGCCCGCGAACGGCGACCGTCACGGCACTGCGCGACACCGCGGCGGTGCTGCTCGGCAGCCGCGAGTTCTACGCCGCCGTGGACGAATCGCCGGCGCTCGCGCGCAAGTTGCTCGCCGGCATGGCGCACCGGTTGCGCGAGGTCTCCGGGCCGCCCGCGACGTAGCTAGCCGTAGACCAGGTCGGCCCGCGCCTTGCTCGGTGCGATTTCCTGGTAGTACGACTCGACGTCGAATCGCTTGAGTCGCTTGGCGAAGTTGAACGTGTAGTCCGGCCAGATGGTCGAGTTGCGGCCGAGCTTGTCGAGGTACCAACTCGAGCAACCGCCGGTGTTCCACACCGACAGCCGCAGCTTGCGCTGGATCATCTCGTTGTACGCCGCCTGCACGTCCGGGCGAACGTCGAGCGCGACCACGCCGTTGTCGCGCATGTGCCGCAACGCGCCCACGATGTAGGGCAACTGTGCCTCGATCATGTAGACCAGCGACGTGTGGCCGATGCCGGTGTTCGGACCCGCGAGCATGAACAGGTTCGGGAACCCGGCGAACGTCGTGCCGTTGTAACCGCCCATGCTGCCGTCGTCCCACACCTCCCGCAGCGTGCGACCGCTGCGCCCGACGACGCGCGCCGGGAACGTGTTGTCGGTGACCCGGAATCCGGTCGCGAGGACGAGTACGTCGAGCCGGCGCGCGACCCCGTCGACGGTGACGATCTCGTCGCCGCGCAACTCCTTGATCCCGTCGGTGACGAGTTCGGTGTTCGCCGCCGCGATCGCCGGCAGGTAGTCGTTCGTCGGCGTCAACCGCTTGCACCCGGGCGCGAACGTCGGCGTCAACTTCTCCCGCAACTGCGGATCCGTCACCTGCGCGGTCAGATGATCGAGCGCCATCTTGCGGATGAGGTCGAGCCGCTTGCCGTGCAACAACGCCGGCAGGATCAGGAACTCGTTGCGCAGGTAGACGAGTTGCCGCACCAGCCGCTGCAGTGCCGGCACGCGCCGATAAGCAGCGCGCTCCCACGGCCGGATCGCGCGACCGCGGTGCGGCAGGATCCACGCGGCGGTGCGCTGGAACACGTAGAGCTGCTTCGCTTGTCGCTGCACGATCGGCACGAGCTGCACCGCCGACGCGCCGGTGCCGATGACGCCGACCCGCTTGCCACCGACGTCGTACGACGGATCCCACTCGGCCGAGTGCATGACTTGCCCGGTGAACGACTCGATGCCGGGGAAGTGCGGGACGGCGGGTTCGGACAGGAAGCCGTGCGCGGAGATCAGCGCGTCGGCCGAGATCGGTCCGGCGCTCGTGTCGATGCGCCAGCACTTGGCACCGTCGTCCCAGCGGGCCGCCGTCACCTCGGTGTTGAACCGCACCCGTTCGACGACGCCGTACTCGTCCGCGACGCGGCGCAGGTAGCGGTGGATCTCGGGCTGCAGCGAATACGTGTCCGACCAGTCGGGGTTGAGCGCGAACGAGAACGAGTAGAGGTGCGAGGGCACGTCGCAACGACATCCGGGGTAGCGGTTCGCCCACCAGGTGCCGCCGACGTCGCCCGCCTTCTCCAGGATGACGTGCTCGATGCCCGCCTCGGCCAGCCGGATGGACGCGCCGATGCCGCCGAAACCGGCGCCGATCACGACGACGCTGTGGTGGCCCAAATCGGTCACGACCGGACCTGCTCGCGTGTGCTGACGACCGACTCGACGAGTTCGCGCAGCGCGGCGTTGACGACCTCGGGTTGTTCGAGCATCGGTACGTGCCCCGCGCCGCGGACTTCGAGCAGCCTCGCGCCGGGTACGGCGGCGGCGATCGCGCGGGCGTGTGCGGGCGGTGTCAGCCGGTCGCGGTCACCCACGACGACAAGGGTCGGCACGGTGCCGATCGTCGCCAGCGCGGCGAGCTTGTCGTGGGTGTCGAGGGTCAGCCAGAAGTCGCCGACGACCTCCGCCGGCGTGGCCGCGGACATCGCCTCGGTGAAGCGGGTCAGCCGCCGATCCGGCTTGACCCCGAAGTTGAGGAAGCGGCTGACCGCGACCGACACGCGCGACCCCGACCGGCGGCGGCGTTCCGCGCGGGCCGGGTCGGACGCCATGAGGGCCAGCTCGGTCGCCCAGTTCTTCGTGAACAGCGTCGCGAACGGGCCGCGCAGGCCGAACGCGTCCGCCCGGTCGCGGGCGGCGCTGGTGTCCACCAGCGCGACCGCTCGGACGGTCGGCCCGAACAGCTCCGGATGCTCGGCCGCGAGCGCCATGATCGTCATCCCGCCCATCGAGTGCCCGATCAGGACGACATCGCGGCCCGCGCAGGTCGCCCGCAGGACGGCGTACAGGTCGCGGCCGACCTGGTCGACGGTGCGGTGCTCGCGCGGCCCGCGGCCGGACTCGCCGTGGTCGCGATGGTCCATGAGCACGAGCCGGTAGCGCTCGGCGAGCATGCGCTGGTAGTGCCAGGACCGGCTGGAGAACGTCCAGCCGTGGGTGAACACGAGCGTCGGGCCGGGGTGGCCGTCACCGAGGATCTCGACCGCGATCTCGGTCCCGTCGTCCGCGGGCACCCGCAGCGTCGGGGTCCAGCGCAGCGTCCGCGCGTCCGGCCAGGACATGAGGCCCTCCAGGGGATGCGAACCGGCCTTTCGAAGATTGCACGCAGAGTGCTATCAATCTCGAATGGCGTCAATTCAGAGTGCGCAAAGTCACCCCGCGGCGCCGCCGATCGTCGACGGCCGGCTGGCGCGGTCGGCCCGCACCCGGCGCGCCATCGTCGACGCCTTGCGCAGCCTGCACCACGAGGGCGACCTGCTGCCGACCGCGCCGCGGGTGGCCGAGCGGGCCGGCGTCTCGGTCCGCACGGTCTGGCAGCACTTCGACGATCTCGAGACACTGCTGGCCGAGGCGGGCCGGCGCGATCTCGAGATCGCGATGACGTTCGTGACACCGATCGATCCGGAGCTGCCGCTGGCCGGGCGGATCGACCAGCTGATCGACCAGCGGTCGCGGATGTACGAGGAGATGGCGCCGGTGTGGCGGGCGGCGCGGCTCAAGGCGCCGTTCTCGCCGCAGATCCGGATCAACCGCGACCGCATGGTGCGGCTCGGCCGCCAGCAACTGGCGCGGTTGTTCGCGGGCGAGATCGCCGCCGCGCCGGCACCGGCGGCGTTGCTGTCGGCGCTGCAACTCGCCACCGGATGGCCCGCGTGGGAATGCCTGCGCGACGAACAAGGCCTCGACGTACCGGCCGCGCGGGCCGCCGTCGAGCTGACCGTACGGAGACTGACGGCATGAGAACTCCGATGGTGACCGAGCCGACCGGCCTCAGCCTTGCCCGGTTGACCGAGCTGGCGTGGGACCGTCTCGGCGGCGCGTCGACCACGCACTTCGAGGGCGCCTCGTTCTCGGGTTTGCAGCTCGCGACCCGGGTACGGCGGCTGGCCGAAGGCTTCCGGTCCGCGGGGCTCAAGCCGGGCGAGCGCGTCGTCGTATGCATGGCCAACTGCCCCGAGGTCGGGCTGACCTACAGCGCCGTCTGGCGCGCGGGCGGCGCGACGACGCCGGTGCTCTTCCTGCTCAGCGAAGACGAGTTGCGCCACGTCCTGCGTGACAGCGAAGCGTCGTACGTCGTGACGACGCCGGAGTTCCTGCCGAAGGTGCTGGCTTCCGGCGCGGGCGTCTCGACGCTGCGTGCAGTGGTCGTCGCAGGTGACGTTTCAGGTGTCGATGAGGGCCAGATTTCGTTGCCGTTGCTGGACTTCTCCGAGCTCGAAGCGGCACCGGAAGGCGAACTGATCCCGCGCGAGTCGACCGAGCTTGCCGCGTTGCTCTACACCGGCGGCACGACCGGGCGGTCGAAGGGTGTGATGCTCAGCCACGACGCGCTGTCGTCGGCGGCGTGGGCCGCGACCGCGGCGAGCAAGGCGAGCGACGAACCGCCGACCACGGTCTCGCTGCTGCCGTTGCCGCTCTCGCACGTGTACGGCCTCACCGTCAGTGTCATGGGACTGCACGCGACCGAGCCCGGCACGTCGGTGCTGATGCGCTGGTTCGATCCGGTCGGGTGGCTGGCGCTGGCCGCGCAGCACCGGGTCGAGATCAGCGCGCTGGTCCCGTCGATGATCCAGATGCTGCTCGCGCAACCGATCGAGGACTACGACCTGTCCGCGTTGCGCCGGGTCGCGAGCGGCGGCGCGCCGCTCGCGCCGGAGGTCGGCGAGGAGTTCACCAAACGGCTGCCCGGCGTCGAGATCAGCGAAGGCTACGGCTGCACCGAGAGCGCCGCGATCATCTCGACGTCACCGCCGGGCATGGTGCGCGCCGGCAGCGTCGGTAAGCCGCCGCCGCTGATCGACGTACGGATCGTGTCGGCCGACGGCTCGGTGGCGGAAACGGGTGCCGACGGCGAGATCTGCGTGCGCGGGCCGAACATCATGACCGGCTACTGGAACGCGCCGGACGAGACGTCGTACGCGCTGCGCGACGGGTGGCTGCACACCGGCGACATCGGCCGGTTCGACGACGACGGGTACCTCTACGTCGTCGACCGGATCAAGGACCTCATCATCCGCGGCGGCATCAACGTCTACCCGCGCGACATCGAGGACGCGCTGCTGGAGCACCCGGACATCGTCGGGGCCGGCGTGGTCGGCAAGAAGGACGCGAAGCTCGGCGAGGAAGTGGTCGCGTTCGTGCAACTGCGGCCCGGCTCGTCGCTGACGGCGGACGACGTCGTCGGGTATGCCCGCGGCCGGCTGTCGGCGGCGAAGTACCCGCGCGACGTCCGCATCGTGGACGCGCTGCCGCTGACGAGCGTGTTCAAGCTCGACCGCAAGGCCCTCCGCGCCCAGCTCTAGCGTTCGAGCGTCTCGCGTCGGATGGTCTAGATCAGCGGGCGCGCCGCACCTGACCGCGGCTTGGCGAAACGGCCCAACCCGCGCGACGGCAGGAACGGCGCCATTGCCGCCACGGCCGCGGCGCCCGTAGCGGCGCTTGCCGCCGCACTCGCTTCCGCCGGGTACGGGGCCGGTGCCGAACGCGGCCCGGCGAGCACTCGCGGCACCCGGCCGCCGGCCGCGTTCTGCGTGTAGAGGATGCCGAACAACACGAGGATCAGCAGCACGAGCAACAGATCCCGCCGGTCCTCGGACATCCCGGTCGGCGTCGTCGCGGCGGCCGGCGCGGCGTAGTTCTGGGTCGGCTGCTGCGCCTGGGCGACGACCGGAGACTGCCCGCTCGTCGTGTCCGTCGACACCGATCCGGTCGCCGGCAACGTGACCGGCGGCGCCGCCATCCCGCCGCCCGTCGTCGTCGCACCCGTCCCCGTCGTCGCACCGGTGCCCGAACCGCTCGGGGCCGGCGGCGGGTTGTAGGCCGGCGGCGGCGGCACGACGGACGACGTGTCGAGCGTCAGCGACGTCGCGGACGGCTTGTCGAAGTCGACGAAGTACGGCGGCGTCACGTCCTGGCCGGTGTCGGTCCCGGCGGTGTAGAGCGCGGTCGTCTGGACCGGCACGATCGCGAGGCTCAACGTGCCGGTCGCACCCGGCGTCTGGTCGGCCGCGCCGTCGATGAGGAACGTCATCGTCTTGCCGTCCGCCGATATCGCGCCGGCGAAGTGGTACGTCGAGCAGTCGTACGCCGGCGCGTTCGCGATCGCCTGGTTGTCGCCGGACTTCCACGAATCGGTCTTGGTCGGGCAGGCCACGATGTTGCCCAGCGGCGTGAACGTGACCGGAGCGCCCGGCGCGTTCGGCGGCGTCGGCGTCGACTGCGTGACCGCGAGTTCGAGCGTGCCGGTGGTGTCGCTCGGGATCGAGTACTCGACCGCGCCGTAGGACACGATGCCGGCCTGTGGCCCGACCGCGACCCGCATGCCGCCCGGGTTGACGTCCGGCGTCGGGTTGGCCTGCCCGCCACCGACCGTCCACCAGCCGACCTTCGTCGGCGGGTCGGCGGCGGCCGGCGACAGCACCGTACCGGCCGTGACCAGTCCGAGCGTGGCGACCGTCGCCGCAAGCGCGGTCCGTAGCACCCATCGACGCATGCTCATCGTGTCCCCGCCTTCGTTCTGCCGGTACGCGACCGGCTTGGTGTCGCGCTGCTGCGATTGATGCTCATGGGGTCGTTGCCGAGGTACGCCGCGATGACCCGCTCGTCGGCGAGCACTTCGCGCGGCGGGCCCTGTACGACGACGCGGCCGAGGTCGAGCGCGACGATCGAGTCGGACAGCGTCGTGATCAGCGGCATGTCGTGTTCGATGACGAGCATCGCGCAACCGGCCTCGTCCCGGATCCGCCGCAGCAGCGGGCCGAGCGCTTCGGTTTCGCGTTGTGCGATGCCGCTCGACGGCTCATCGAGGATGAGCACGGTCGGCTCGTGCGCGATCGACATCGCGAGGTCGACGATCCGTCGCGACCCGGTCGAGAGCTCGGCGACGAACTTGTCCCGGAACGCGCCGAGCCCCATCAGCTCGATCAAATCGTCGACGGTGAACGCGACGTCGGTCTCGGACTCGCGCATCGCCGGCGTGCCGAACAGCGCGGACACGTGGTCGCGGACCTCGATGTGGCGTTCGAGCCCGAGCGCGATGTTCTCCGCGACGGTCAGCGACGGGAAGATCTTCGCGTCCTGGAACGAGCGGCCGAGCCCGAACGCGGCGCGCTTCTCCGGCGCCCAGCCGGTGATGTCCTGGTTGTCGAGGGTGATCCGCCCGGAGCCGACCGGCAGGTGCCCGGAGATCATGTCGAAGATCGTCGTCTTGCCGGCGCCGTTCGGTCCGATCAGGCCGAGAATTTCGTTGTCGTGCAAGGTAAAAGTGACGTCGCTGACCGCGTTGATGCCGCCGAAGCTCTTGGTCAGCCCGTTGACGTCGAGCACCGGGCGGCGGGCGGCCGCCTCGATCGCGGCGCTGCGTTCCTTGGTCCGCGCGCCCTCGCGCGCCATCGACTGGTTCGCCCGGTCGAGGAACACCGAGCGCAGCACGTCGTCGCGGTCGAGCAGGTCGCTCGTCGGGCCGGTGAACCGCACCTGCCCCTTCTCCATGAAGTACGCGCGGTGCGCGAGCGTCAGCGCGACGTTGACCGACTGCTCGACGAGGATGATCGTCGCGCCTTCGGCGTGGATCGCGCGCACCGCTTCGAGCAACCGCTCGACGATCACCGGTGCGAGGCCGAGCGACAGCTCGTCGATGATGAGCAGCTTCGGCTGCGCGACGAAGGCCATGCCGAGCGCGAGCTGTTGCTGCTCGCCACCGGACAGGTCGCCGGCGAGGTTGTTCCACCGCTCCTTGACCCGCGGGAACATCTCGAGCACCCGCTCGGTCCGCTCGCGCACCTCGCGCGCGTCCTGGCGTGCGTAGAGCCAGCAGCTCGCCTTGAAGTGCTCGGCGACGGTCAGCGTCGGGAAGACCGCCTTGCCGCCGGGCACCTGCACGATGCCCAGCTCCGTGGTCCGCGACGGGGTGGCGTTGGTGATGTCGTGGCCGTCGAAGCGGATCGTGCCGGCGGTGGAGTCGATCAGCCGGAGCATGAGCCGGGCGGTCGTCGACTTGCCGCAGCCGGATTCGCCGACGATAGCCAGAGTCTTGCCGCGTTCGACAGTCAGCGACACGCCGTCGACGGCACGGGCGATCCCGCCGGGCACGTTGAAGTAGGT
>JAICXQ010000050.1 GCA_025980325.1 Frankiales bacterium | reverse complement strand
TCCCCCCTACTCCCCGGGGTGGGTTCCCCCTCTTTTCTTTCCTCACCCGTCTTGGGGGGGGGGGGCCGCCCCCGCCCCCCACCCCCCCCACCACCAAACCCACACGAACGCACCGAGAGTCATGAGACGAGGTGAGACAGCCATGATGATGTTGACGAAGTTGCGGACCCACGAAGACAGCGGTTTCACGCTGATCGAGGTTCTGGTCGTCGTCGTTGCGCTGCCTTTGGTGATCGGTGCCATCGCGTTGGGATTCATCACCCTCTTGCAGAACAAGGATGCGACCCAGCAGCGGATCTCCGACTCGCATGACGCTCAGATCGCCTCAGCGTTCTTCGTCCGCGACGTGAAGAGCGCGGACACCGTCTCGACCTCGTCGGTGTCGATCTGCAGCAAGACGTCTTACCTCGTCGGCTTCAGTTGGTCCTCGCTCACCAGCAGCGGCGCGTCTGTGACGAACTCGTCCGTCTACACGATCAACGCGACGGCCGGCACCATCGACCGCACCTTCTGCCAGTCGACCTCGAACTCGGTCACCGTCGTACACAACAGCATCCCGGTCAGCGGCGGCACGACCATCGGATCATGTCCGGCATCCGGCGTCGGCGCCGGCGCGACGAAGTGCGCGGTGACCAACGGCGCCGCCAACGCAGCGGTGACTGTCTCGTGCGGTAACGGTACGACGACGTGCGCCAACAGCGGCGCCACGGCGACGACGCCGAGCACCACGAACAGCGGCGTCAAGTCCGTCGCCCTCAACGTGCTCGAAGCGACGAGCGGCTTCACCTTCAACGTCAACGCCAGCCCAAGCGAATGGAACTCCGGGTTCGCCGGAACTCCCGGCGGTGGCAGCGGCACCTTGCCTGCGCTCGAACTGATCGGCACCAATTCGTCCGCGAGCTTGAGCGGCTCAGGAAGCTGCTCGCTCACCGTCAACGGCGTCGCCTCCTTCGACAGCACGACGAGCCCCAGCGTCAGCCTCAGCAACAACGGCAGCGTCACCGCCACCGGCGGCATCTACACCGTGTCGAACCCGCCGGCTAGCGGCGGCACGGTCACCAGCCCGTCGACGACCCAGGGACCGCCGCTCGGTGACCCGTACGCCACTCTCACGGCGCCCAGCACGAGCGACGCCGGCGTGCATGTCGAATCGGCCAGCAACTGGAGCCCGGTCGGGGTTCTCGACGGCGTCTACATCGTTCAGAACGGCATGAAGCTCGCCTCGGGAGCCGTGGTCACGACCGGCCCGGACGGCGTCCTCATCTACGTCACCGGCGGCAACGTCGACCTGACCGGCGGTGCCAGCGTCAGCCTGACCAAGCCGGTCACCAGCCCGAAGAACTACAGCCCGATCGTGCTTTGGATGGCGAACGCCGGCACCGTGAACCTCGGCGGGACCGGCGCGCTCGACACGATCGGCGGGACGGTCTACGTCCCGCTGGGCACGGTGAGCCTGAGCGGTGGCGGAAGCGGCGGCGGTGTCTCGGCCGGCGCGATCGTCACCAAGACGCTCGACGGCTCCGGTTGCGGCTCCAGCGCCGGTTACACGGTCGGTCCGACCGGCACCTGCACCACGGTGAGCGCCAGCCCCAGCCCGGTCACCGAAGGTGGTACGTCGACCCTCACCGCGACCGTGACCGACTGCAAGGGCAACGCCGTGACGTCGGGCAAGGTGTCGTTCAGCGTCGCCAACAAGAACGGGGCGGCCACGACCGACTGCCCCTCACTGGTCGCGCTGAACGGCAGCGGCCAGGCGACCTGCACGACGGGTCAGCTCAGCTCGGCCTCCGGCCCGTATTCCGTCACGGCGTCCTACCAGGGCAACACCAACTTCGGCCCGTCGACGTCCACGACGCTCTCGCTGCCGGTCTACATCGCCACCACCACCGCCATCACCTCGTCGGCCCCGTCCGGCTCGGTCAGCGGTCAATCGGTGACGTTCACCGCGACCGTGACGCCGGGTGACGCGTCGACCGCGACCGGATCGGTGACGTTCGCCATCCAGGCCACCGGGAACAACGGCAATATCACCTGCACCGGCGGCAACACCAAGACACTGAGCAGCGGCAGCGCGACCTGCACCGTGACAACGCTGGTCAAGAGCGGGTCGCCGTACACGATCACCGCGACCTACCCGCAGACCGGCGTGTACCAGGGATCGTCAGGGACGCTGCAACAGACGGTCGCGCAGGCGCCCACAACGACCACCGTCACCGCGAGCTCGACCCCGTCGCGCCCGTCGGCGGCAGTGACGTTCACCGCGACGATCGCGCCGGTGCCCGACGGCGGCACCGTTACGTGGTCGATCAAGAACAAGAACAATGTGGTCGTCGCTCAGTGCCTCCTACCGGTGGCGGTGTCGGGATCCGGAACGGCAACCTGCGCGGTCTCCAGCGGCACCTTCACCCAGGCGAACGCGCCGTACAGCGTGACCGCGACCTACAGCGGCGACGTCAACTACGGCGGGTCGACCGGCAGCTTGTCGCAGACGATCGGCGCGGTGTCGACGACATCCGCCGGCACGCTGACGAAGGGTGCCAACGGCAACTACACGTCCACCATCACCGTCACCGCGATCGACGGCAGTACGCCGACCAGCGGGACCGTGAACTTCTATGTCTGCGCCAACACGACCACCGGCTGCACGCCTAGCGGCAATCCCTTCAGCACAAAGAATCTCGGCAACAGCGGGACCGCGTCGTCGAACCAGGCGAACGGGCTCACAACCGGGGTGCACTACTGCTTCGCCGTCGTCTACGTCGGCGTGGCCAACCAATACCAGGGCTCCCAAGACACGTCTGCGACGAACCAATGCTTCACGCAATGAGAGGCGCCCGGCTCCGGGCCCATACGGATGACAGCGGCGACACGCTGCTCGAAGTCGTCATCTCGACGGCGGTCATCGGCATCGCCGCTGTCGCCCTGATCGGCGCGCTGCTCACGTCGATCACCGCGTCGAGCGAGCATCGCAGCCTGACCGTGGACAACACCGCGCTCAAGAGCTATGCCGACGCCGCCATACAGCAGATTCAGCGGCAGGCCAGTGCGAACTGGACGTCATGCGCGTCCACCTACACCGTCACTCCACCGGCCAACATGCCGAACAACTACACGATCGCCCTGAGCAGCGCGCAGTACTGGACCGCGAGCGGCAACTCGGGATCGTGGAGCGGCAACTGTCCCGGCGCCACCGCGCCACAACTGTTCACCGTGACCGTCACATCACCGACACAGGTCACCACGTCCGTCTCGTTCGTCATAAGGAAGCCGACATGAACCGGCTACGTAAGGATGACGATGGCGGCGGCGTCCTGGTGCTGGCTGTCATCTTCGTCTTCGTGGTCGGCGCGATCGGAGGCGCCATCGCGACGTTCGCGAGCGCGAGCCTTGCCCAGACCACGAGCCTCGGCAACGGCGCGACCCAGGAATACGCCGCCGAGGGCGCGATTCAGGTTGCCATTCAACGGGTTCGCGATCTCAGCACCCTCACCACTGCGCCCGGCTACGGCTCCACGCCCTGCCCGACGACGAGCGTCACGATCCCGGCAACGACCGGTGCGGTGAGCGAATCGCTTACGGTGGTCTGCGTGGTCGGACAAGCGAGCGTGCCATTCGAGCGCAAGATCGTCTTCGCAGCGTGCCGAGGCGGGACGTCGGACGCGAACTGCCTTACCGGCCAGTCGACGTTCACGCCGCAGCCACAGAGCGCAGCTCTCGTCGTTGCGACGACGCTCTACTACGACCTGCCCAATGGCTGCACCACCGTCGGCTCCGGTTGCGATCTCACTCCCGGCACGGCGGTTGACGTGTCCGCGTGGGATGCCTCCGGCGTAGCCGGCTGACCCGATGCACCCGCTTCGCCGGCTCGGTTTCGAGCGGATCCGACTCGCCGTCTTCGCCGTCGCGCTTTCGGTCTGGTCGTGGCCGATGTTCGAGGAATGGAACGGCCCGCACACACTCAACGCGGATTACTACAAGGGCATCTTTGCCGGCCGCGCACTGTTCGGGGCAATGCCCGGCTACCACGGCGGGCCGCTGCACATCTACACGTCGATGCCGCAGATGCACGTTGGCCCACCGATCCTCCTGCTCGCAGGCTCGCTCGGCCGTTGGCAGTACGGAACGCAGGCATGGGCGGTCCTCATCCTGCTGTGCGGTCTCGTCTCGGTCTGGGCCGTCGAGCGGGCTGCGCTCGCACTCGGCGCCGACCGACGGCGGATCCGGATCGCCTCCACGCTCGGCGCGGTGTTGGTTCTTGCCGGCTGGCCGTTGCTGCTGCAATTCATGCACCTTGAGGATGCGCTTGCGATCGCCCTCATCGCACTTGCCGCGGTGGTGATCGCGGAACGGCGGCCTTGGTGGCTGCTAGCAGTCACGCTCGGCCTGGCGGCCGGATGCAAGACATGGGCAGCGATGACCTGGCCGCTGGTGTTGATGCTCGACCGGCCGGACCGCATCCGGGCGGCCGGCGTCGCGGTCGCCGGCGCAGTCGTGTGGTGGGTGCCGTTCGTGGTCGCGGATCCGGCGACGATTCGAGCGGTCAGCGACGTGCCGATCGTCATGCCCCGGTCAGGCCTCATCGCGCTCGGCATGCCCACCTGGCACGCCGCACCCGACCACATCCGGCTGCTGCAGATGCTGCTCGGCTTCTGCTTCGCGGCGCTGGCCGTCGTGCGCGGCAGATGGACGGCGGCGCCACTTGCGGCGTTCGCCAGTCGCAGTCTCGTCGAGCCGTCGTTCTTCCTCTACTACGGTGTCGGAACGCTAGTCGCCGCGTTGTTGTGGGACGTCACGTCGTCCCGGCGCAGGCCGCTGTGGACCACAGCCGCGTTCACCTCGCAGTTCGCGCTCCAGCTGGCCTGGACGCCCGCCCTCATCGGCTCGATCGCGCACGCGACGTTCGCGGTTGCGGTCGTCGCCGCCGCGGCGGCACCGGTTCAGCGCACGATCTCCATCCGTAACCCGTTGTCGTCCCACTCCGGGTCGGACGGAATGCGGACGACGGCGCGGGCGACAACCCGCCGCGCGGTCCAGAGCGACACCGCGCCGTCGATGAGGTGAGCCTTCCGGACGCCTTTGAGGGTCGCGTCGATGATGCGCTCCGAGCCGGGCATTCGGCGTAAGAGCAGCTTCTCCCGTTCCCGTTGCCCGGCCGCTGTGTCCTTCGAATGCTTGAGCACCTCGTCCTCGGCGAGCTGGAAGAACGACAACTCCGGTCGCACCTCGAACACCCGCCGCTGCATGTACGGCTGGATCTGCTCGTCGACTTCGCGGATCTTGCCGAACTGCTGCCAGGTGACGACGTCGAGGTGCCCGCCGTTCGCCTTGCGCGCCGCCTCGTACGAACCCGCCGCCAGCGACTTGCGGGTCGGCGTCGAGCCGATCGCGCCCGCGTGCGGGAAACCCAGGATCTCGCGGGCGGCCACGTCGGCGGCCCGGCCGCGACGGGACGCCTTGGGCGGCAATCCGATCGGCAACGTCACCGCGATCACCGCGTACGCCGGGATCGCGTCGAGGACCTCCCGGAACGACCGCGAAACCGAGGGCTCCTCGGGGTATACCTGGATCCCGATCAGCTTGCCCGAGGCGACCAGCCAGCCGGCCGGGCACGGCACGACCCCGGCGAGCATCTGGTACGGCAACGATGGCCCGCGCTGCATCCTCCCCGGCCCCGGCATGATCGTCAGGCTAGTCGGACGACCACCTGATCAGCCGTTCGGACACACCTGCCCGCAACCCCTGTTGTTATCGCCCAAACGCCACCAGACTGCTCCCCATGGCCGCAAAGAAGAACATGGACGATGCCCGCGTCAGCCGCCTGCTGGCGAACCTCTGGGACCTTGGTGCCACTGACCTCATCCTCACCGCGGGCGCTCCGCCGCTCATGCGGCTCAACGGCGAGCTCCAGCCCTTCAACGGCGACTCCCCGCTCACCAGCGAGGACACCGAGGGCATGCTCGCCTCGATCCTGCGCAGTCAGCATCGCGACCCGTTCGGCGAGAACGACCGCGAACTCGACTTCTCCTTCACCTGGGAGGAGAAGGCCCGCATCCGTGGCAACGCCTATCGTCAGCGCGGCAACGTCGCGGTCTGCCTGCGGCTCATCCCGCACGAGATCCCGTCGTTCGAATGGCTCGGCCTGCCGGGCGCCGTGCAGAAGTGGGCGGAGTTGCGCCGCGGCCTCGTCTTCGTGACCGGCCCCACCGGCGGTGGCAAGAGCACCACGCTCGCCTCGCTCGTCGACTGGATCAACCGCAACCGCCGCGTGCACATCATCACTGTTGAAGACCCGATCGAGTACGTGCACACCCACGCGATGTCCGCGGTCGACCAGCGCGAGGTCGGCGACGACACCATGACGTTCAGCGACGCGCTGCGCAGCGCCTTGCGCGAGGACCCCGACGTCCTGCTCGTCGGTGAAATGCGTGACCTCGAATCGATCCGGTTCGCCCTGACCATCGCCGAGACCGGTCACCTCGTCTTCGCGACGTTGCACACGAACGACGTCGCGCAGGCCCTCGACCGCATCGTCGACGTGTTCCCGGCCGAGCAGCAGCCGCAGGTCCGCGTGCAGCTCGCGAACACGCTCTCCGGAATCTGCTACCAGCGGCTGCTGCCGCGCGCCGACGGCGGACTGGTCGCCGCGTTCGAGGTCATGGTCGCCAACTCCGCCGTCCGCAACCTGGTCCGCGAAGGCAAGACCAACCAGCTGCGCAACGTCCTCCTCACCGGCCAGGGCGAGGGCATGCAGACCCTCGAGATGTCACTCAACCAACTAGTCGCCGATGGCGTCATCGAGTACGACGAGGCGCTCGCCACGTCGCTGTACCCGAAGGAGATCGCTCCGCCTGCGCCGGTCGCGCCGGTACAAGCGGCCCCGGACCCGGCGGCCGGCGCCAAGCGCCGCCGCTTCAGCGCGTAACCGGTTCGGCGAACAGCCACTCGCGCAACAGCGCGACCGAACGATCCCACGACCACTCGCGCTCGACCCACTCGCGACCCCGCATGCCCATCGCTGTCGCGCGCACGGGATCACCGAGCAACTCTGCGATCGCGGTAGCGACCGCGTCCGCGGACGCGCCGTCGACGACGGCACCGGTCTCGCCGTCGCGCACCGCGTCCGGCGCTCCCCCGCTACGACCGGCGACGACCGGCAGGCCGCACGCGGCCGCTTCGAGGTACACCATGCCGAGCCCCTCGACGTCCAGCCCGCCGAGCCGGCTGCGACACGGCATCGCGAACACGTCGCCCGCGCCGTAGTACGACGGCAACTCCGCCGCCGGCACCGACCCGGTGAGGACGACGTGCTCGCGCAAGCCGTTGCGGTCGACGCAGCGTTCGAGGTCGCCGCGCGACGGACCACCCCCGACGAACAGCAACGCCGCGTCCGGCACCGCCGAGCGAATCAGCGGCAGCGCGCGCAACAACACGTCCTGTCCCTTGCGCGGCATCAACCGCGACACGCACACGACGACCGGACGATCGGCAAGGCCGAGCGTCGCGCGCACCCGCGCGCCACAGCCCGGCCGGAACATGTTCGCGTCGACACCCGGCGTCAACCGCGCGAGCCGATCCGCAAAAGGTCCGAACGCGCCGCGCAGATGCCCGTAGGTGAACGCGCCGAGATAGGTGACGACGTCGACCGAAGCGGCGATGCGTCGCAGCACTCGCCGCGCGCCCGGCAACAACGACCAGCCGACCTCGTGCCCGTGCGTCGTCGCGACGATGCGGCGCGCGCCCGCCCGGCGCAACGCCGGCGCGAGCAACCCCAACGGCGCCGCCGCACCGAACCACACGGCCGAACACTCCCGCGCCCGCAACAACTCGACCGCTCGCCGCCGTACCGCAGCCGTCGGCAACAGCACCGACGTGTCCGCCCGCACGATCTCGTACGGCTGGCCGGCGTCGTACTCCTGCCATCCGCGCCATCGCGACGTCAACACGACGACGTCGGCGGCGGGCAACCGGGAGACGAGTCCGTGTACGAACGACTGGATGCCGCCGGGCCGCGGCGGGAAGTCGTTGGTGACGACGAGAACGCGGCCGCCGGTCACGACAACTGCGAGCGCAGGTACTGCCGCCACCGCGCGGTGAACTGGGCCGGCGTCAGATGCAGGATCGTCCGCATCGCCGACGCCAACGCCCGGGCCGGACTCGCCGGCGAGGTGCCGACCTCAGTGTAGAAGCGCACCAGCCCGCGCTCGCCCGCGATCGACGCGATCAGCCGGCACGCGAGCAAGCCGCCTTCGTAGGCCTGCGCGAGCCGTTTGCTATCGCCGTCGAAATCCGCGGCCGCGGGCAACGACTTCGGCACCCGGCCGGCTTGCACGTCGGCGGCGAGTTCGGACGCGATCGTCCGCACCGGCACCGACGCCTGCCCGTAGCCGACGTAGTCGGCGAACCCTTCGATCAGCCATGTCGGCATGCACGAGTTCGTCTCGGCCCGGGTCGCGATGTGGGTGAGCTCGTGCGTCATCACGATCCGGCGGCCCAACGGTGACAGCGTCGGCCAGTTCCGCGGGTTGATCGCGATCCGCGCACCGACCGGATTCGGCGCGCCCGGACAGCTCGTCACCTCGGCACTCGTCAACGCGGCGATCTGGTCGAGATCTTCGGCGTCGTCGACGATGTCGCCGAGCTCGCGTTGGGTCGAGGGCACGAGTACGACGACGGTGCGCGACCAATGCCGCCCCCACACCGCGGTCACCTTCGGGATCGACTCGGCCGCCAGCTCGGCGACCTGGCGCAGCAGCGTCGCCGACTGCGGATGACCGATGACGAGCACGCCGTGCGCTCGCGCGATGCGCAGCGGGCCGAAGTCCCAAATCCCGGGCGACGACGGGTTGCCGGCCTTCGCGAAGTCGTCGAACGACGCGACGTACCAACCACTCGCCCGCGCCACGAACGTCGGCGTCTGCGACAGCGACGTCGGCTTGTCGTCGAAACCTTTGATCGCGTAGCGGATGTCGAACTGCGCGGGCGCGAACACCGGCGCGCGGTACCGCTGCGCCTGCGGCGTCAACGGCAGCCCGATGCCGAGGTCGATGTCGTAATCCCAACTCGCCAGCGGCACGGCGCTCAACGCCTCGAACTCGCGCCGTTGCTGGGCCCGGAATCTCGGCTGCGCGGGATCGTCGGTGGCGAGGAACGCGTTGACGTCGTGATGCAGCACGGCCTGCCGGCGCCGTGCGAGCAGGTCACGCAACGCCGCGTTCCGCTTGGTTTCGGCGTCGTTCAAGGTGAATCGCGCGTTCGCCGACGGCGCCGGTGTCGGTGCCGCCGCGGCAACGGCTCGGTGCAGCCGAGGCGCGGGCGAGGTCGCAGTGCGCAGGGCGATCGTGACGTCCGCGAGACCGACGGCCACGACGGGCACCGCCGCGAGCAGCGCGCCGTAACGCCGCGGGAACGGCCGGCGGGCCGCGGTGCGGGCCACGGTCAGGTACGCCGCCGCCGGCCGCCGGTCGAGCTACGCGGCGTCGCCGGCGCGGTCGCTTGCGGCTCGGGGTCTTCCCGCTCCGGAGCTGCGGCCGCCGCCGGCCCGGTGACGCCCAGCAGTACGTCGGACCACGACGGGACCGGCACCCGGGTGCCCGGACGGCGAGCCGGCGCGGCCGCGGCGGCGGTCTCGGCGGCGGGCGCAGCCGCGGGCAGCGCTTCGATCGGAACGGGGATCGGGACGGGATCCGGTACGACCTCGAGCACGCGGGTGCGCACCGGCGGCTCGGCCACCGCTTTGCGGCGGCGCGGCGCGGTCTTGGCGACACGCGGCAACGGCGCCGGCGCGGCTGCCTTCCTCGTCGCGACCGCCGGCTGCTTGCGAGCCGGCCCCGCCGCCTGCTTGCGGATCGCGGCGGCCGGCTGCTTGCGGGCGGGCGCGGCTGCCTGCTTCCGCACCGGCGCGGCCGCCTTCTTCGGCGCGGCGACGCGGGACTTCTTCGCCGCGGCCGGTTTCGCCGACGGCGCAGCTTTCGTCGCGGCCGGCCGCCGTAGCGGCGTACTCGCCTTCTTGGCCGCCGCCTTGCGCGCCCCACCGGTGCGCGCCCCGCTCTTGCGAGGCGCGGCCTTCTTCGCGACCGGGCGCCGTACCGGCCGCCGTTTCGGCGTCGCGGCGACCTCGGCCGCCAACCGGGTCCCGGACGAGTCGAGCGCACTCAACTCCCGGCTGACCGGCTGCCACAGCCACTCGGCCCGGCGCTGGCCACCGCGGGCCGAATAGGTGAGCCGCACGACCCAGGCGCCGTCGGCGCGACGGCGGGCGGTCCACACGACCGAGTCGTCCTTGAGCCCGGCGACCTCACGCAGCCGGGCATCGACGGCCTCGCCGAGCGGCTGGGTCGGATGCGGAGCCCGGTTGCGATGCAGGACCGCGCGCCGGGCCTCTTCGACGATGCGCTCGCGCTCGGCCTCGACCGGGGCGAAGTACGGCAACACCCGTGCGACCGGGACCCGGGCGATCTTGGCGACCTCGTCCGGTGTCGCACCGGCCCGCAGCCGGGCCTGGATCTCCTTCGGCGACAGGACGCTTTCGACCCGATCGGATCCGGGTGCGGCGAGCTGGCCGCGGACCGCCTGGCGCAGCCGGCCGTCCAGCGCGACCCGATGGGTGACCTTGCCCTGCGCCGACGTTCCGAGCAGGAGAGTGTCGCCGTCGTCGCTCACGCCGAGCACGTGCAGCTGGCGCACGCGACCTCCCCACAACGCAACCGACGCTGAACCCGAGCAGTCTCCCCCGCCGACGTGCCCGGCTACAAGCGCGACCGGCGACGAGTTACGGCCGGCCGCCGCCGGAGAAGCCGCCGTGCGCCGACACCGACTCGATCTTGACGACGTCGCCGGTATGCGGCGCGGCGATCATCCGGCCGCCGCCGATGTAGATGCCGACGTGGTACGCCGGGTTGCCGAAGAAGACGAGGTCGCCCGGCTGCAGGTTCGAGTAGGAGATGTAGCGGGTCTCGGACTGCTGCGCGGCCGCGTTGTGCGACAGCGAGACGCCGGCCGCGCCCCACGCGCGCATCGTCAGGCCCGAGCAGTCGTACGAACTCGGGCCGGACGCGCCGTACACGTACGGCTTGCCGAGCTGGGCATAGGCGAACCGGACCGCGACCGCGGCCCGGCCACTCGCCGGCCCGTTGTAGCTGAACCGCTCGCTGCTCGCCGTGGCGGCCTCGGCCGCGCGCTCGGCGGCGAGGCGGGCCCGGTCGGCGGCGCGCAGCGATCCGTAGAGCATTTGCGCCTGCTGCAACAGGGTCTCGATGTGCGCCTTGTCGGCGGAGATCGCGGCGAGGGTCTGCGCGGCCGCGGTGGCCTTCGCCTTGAGCAGCGTGGTCGCGCCGTCGACGGCGCGGTGCGCGGCCTCGACCGAGACGAGCTGCGCGGCCTGGTTGCGCGCGACCACGTCGAGCAGGGAGGTCGAGTCGAGGAACGTCTGCGGGTCGCTCGAGCTGATGACGCTGCTGATGCCGGCGAGGTCGCCGTTGCGGTAGGCGAAGTTGGCCTGCTGGCCGATCTTCACCTGCATCGCCGCCAGCACCGAACGGTCGCGCTTGAGGTCGTCGCTCGCGACGCCTTGCTGGCGGCGGATGACGGCGAGCTGGTCGCGGGCGGCGTCGTAGGCCTCGGTGATCTTCTCCGCCTGCGTGTTGAGCGCGTCGATGCGCGCCAACGCCTGGCCGAGGGTCAGCTGCGGCGCCGCCGACGTCGTGGTGACCGGCGCGGCGACGGCAGCGAGGGCCGTGACGAGACCGACGACGGCGAGACGGCGCATACGGCGCAACGAGCCGAGGGGGCCGAACGGGCGTGCGAGGGCAACGATCGGGTGAGCAGTCGCCACGCTGGCGGCTCTCCTTCTTCCTCGACCGCCTACCGGGTGAGCTGACGGGTTCGGGCGGGAAGATCGCCCTACGGCGGCGCCGGTTGCCCGGACGCCGTCGATTCACCCCAGGGAACGTGGGTCCCCGGCTCGAGTGAGAACTCGACTCGGCGGTGGCGCGCGCTGCTACCCGGGTGGCAGCGTGCCAAACGCGGCGCCGCGGACGACCATAGCGAGTTCTGCCTTACCGGCTCAACGCAGGTACCCCCTAAGCCGGGCGTTTCCTTCCCGATCGGTCCGAATCGGCCGTTTCCCGGCGGCCTAGCCGAAGGCGGCGTCGCGCAGGCTGAGCCGCAGCGGCGGCACCAGCCCGCCGTCGGCGAGGTTGCGCAGCGCGACCGCGGTCTCCTCGCCGACGCTCATCTCGGCCGGCCCGTGCTCGCCGGGGCTGGCGAGCAGCGCGTTGACCACGCAGTCGTCGCAGGCGACGTCGCGCATCGTGCAGCGGTCGCAGTCGATGATCATCTCTACTCCCTCATGTTCGTCGAGTGCGACCGTAGAACCCGGGTACGACGAAATCGCTCGTGGTAACGCAGGGTGACCGCCAAGGTGGCACGTGTTTCGTGCCCAACCGTCACGAGCTTGGGGTTAGCCGCTGCCGGGTTGAGGTCAACCTTCCGGTGGGTTGGGTCGCTGACAGGCATGCCCGGGCTCGGCTACTCCCGGTGACGAGGCTCAGGCGCGGGCGAGGCGGGCGAGCAGCGCGGCCGGCGTCACGATCCGGGCGCCGGCGCGGGTCGTGTCGGCCACGACCTCCTGATCCGCCGTACAGACCACGACCACCCGCCCGGCCGGCTCGGCCCGGACCAGGCGCTTGATGACCTCGTCGGCGATCTCGCCCGGCGGGCTGAACACCACCCGCACCCGCCGGGCCGCGCCGCCGGACGTCGCGACCCGCGGCTGCACCTGCGCCCCGTCGAACACGCAGGTCACCTCGGCGCCGGTACGCGCGCCGAGCGCGCCGAGTCCCGAGATCAGCCGGCCGCGCTGGTCCTCCAGCGGCAGGTCGGGGAAGCCGGTCTTGGTCACGTTGTACCCGTCGACGATCAGGTGCGCCTGCGGCAACCCGAGCAGTACGTCGATCGCGCCGGGCTCGTCGACGGCCAGCCACCCGACGCCGGCCGGGTCGGCGCCCGATGCCGGCACGACGAAGTCCGCCGGCCGGCGCGACGGCGGCCCGGGCGACAGTTCCTGCCGCAGCCCCGACACCGCACGGGCGAGCGTGTCCAGCAGCAACCACGTCCGTACGTCGGCGGCCTCCCGGCTCTCGCGCGAATCCCGCCGTACCCGGTCCAGCGCGTCCTCGAGCTCGGCCTGCCGGGCCGAGGCCCGCCGCTGCGCCTCGGCCGCGCCCGACTCGGCGGCCTCGACCGCGGCCCGAAGCGAGGCCAGCTCCGCTTCCAGCCCGGCGACCCGAGCCTCGGCCGCCCGCGCCCGCTCACCGGCCTCCCGGGCCCGGCGGCGTTCGCGTTCGACGTCCTCGGCCGCCCGAGCCAGCCGCTCCTGCGCCGCGTCCGCCCGCGCCGTCACCGCCGACAGCGAGGCTTCGGCCGAGCGCGCCGCCGCCGCGACCGAACGCGACGCCGCCGCCGCCTCGGTCGACGACCGCGCGTGCGCCTCGCGCTCGGCCGCCGCCGCGACCACGTCCTCCCAGCCCGGCGAGCGGATGAGATAGGCCACCGCGGCCACGTCGTCCGGGTCGACCGCGGCCATGTCCCGGCCGGCCTCCAGCGCCGCGACCAGGTCCGGCAGCGCCTCGCGTACGCCGTCGGCCACCGCGGTCCGGAACGCCTCGTCGGTCTCCAGCGCCGTCGCGAGCGGCAGGACGACCTGGCGCCGGCGGGCCGGGGTGAAGCGCTGGAAAGGCCGCAGCGGCGGCGGGACGTCCTCGGGCGCCATGGCACCCAGGCGCTCGGCGGCGACTTTGACCACCCGCCGCCGTACCGGCTCGGGCAGCCGGGGCGGCGTCACTGGGCCACCTTGACTGGGCCGCCCTCCGGCGGCGGGCTCATCCCTGAGCGGCCGCGGGCCGGGCGACCAGCTCGATCGTGTTGACCCCGCCGCACCAGCGGCAGGTGACCTGCTCGATCGTCTCGGCGAGTACCTCGCGCTCCTCGACCCGCGCCTCGCCGGAGAGGTCCGCGTGGACGTACTCCCGGGTCCGCGTGGTCCGGACGACGTCGAAGCGGGTGAGGTTGCCGCAGGCCGTGCACCGCCAGCGGTCCCCGTCGCCGGGCAGGACGGACGCCATGGCGTCGAGCGTAGCCACCGGCGCGGCGCGGCAACCCGGTTTCGTCAGAGGGCGCTTCTACCTTTCGGGCATGGGGCAAGCGGTCGAGCCTGCGGCCGCGATCGAGACGTATGCCCAGCCGACGCTCGACTCGCTCGGCCCGCCGCTGATCGACGTCACGTTCGTCGTCGTCGACCTCGAGACGACCGGGGGCTCCCCCAACACCTGCGCGATCACCGAGGTCGGTGCGGTCAAGGTGCGCGGCGGCGAGGTGCTCGGCGAGTTCCAGACGCTGGTCAACCCGCGGACGGAGATCCCGCCGTTCATCGCCGTCCTGACCGGGATCACCGACGCGATGGTCGCGACCGCTCCGTCGATCGAGACCGTGCTGCCGGCGTTCATGGAGTGGGCCCGCGGGTCGGTGCTGGTCGCGCACAACGCGCCGTTCGACGTCGGGTTCCTGCGTACGAACGCGCACGCGCTGTCCATCCCGTGGCCCGGGTTCGACTCGATCGACACGGCCCGGCTCGCGCGTCGCGTCCTCACTCGCGACGAGGCCCCTGACTGCAAATTGTCAACGCTGGCAAGGGTTTTCCGGACGACCACGACCCCGTGCCACCGCGCGCTCGCCGACGCGCGGGCCACCGCCGACGTGCTGCACGGCCTGCTCGAGCGCCTCGGCAACCTCGGCATCAACTCGCTCGACGAGCTGCGGACGTTCACCGGCCTCGCGACCGCGGCGCAGCGGCGCAAGCGCCATCTCGCCGAAGGCCTGCCCGAGGGTCCCGGCGTCTACCTCTTCCGCGACGGCCGAGGCCGGCCGCTCTACATCGGCAAGTCGCGCAACGTGAAGGCGCGGGTGCGGCAGTACTTCGTCGCCTCCGAGCCGCGGACCCGGATGGCCGAGATGGTCGGCATCGCCGAGAGCGTCGACGCGATCGCGTGCGCGCACGCCCTGGAGGCCGAGGTGCGCGAGCTGCGCCTCATCGGCGAGCACAAGCCGCGCTACAACCGCCGCTCGCGGTTTCCGGAGAAGGCGCTGTGGCTCAAGCTCACCGTCGAGGCCTACCCGCGACTCGCCGTGGTCCGGCGGCTGGCGGACGACGGCGCGGTCTATCTCGGCCCGTTCGGATCGGCCCGTACGGCGGCCGCGGCCATGGCCGCGGTGCACGAGGCGGTGCCGCTGCGGCAGTGCACCAAGCGCCTGTCGCCGCGGCGTACCTCGCCGACTTGTGTGCTGGCCGGGATGGGCCGCTGCCCCGCGCCGTGCGACGGCGGGGTGAGCCCGGACGAGTACGCGCCGCTCGTCGTCACCACGCGCGAGCTCATGACCGGCGACCCCCGGCCGCTGCTCGACGCCACCCGGCGGCGGATGGCCGCGCTGTCCGGGCAGGAGCGCTACGAGGAGGCGGCCGGGATCCGCGACCGCGCCGTCGCCTTCCTGCGCACGGCGGCCCGGATGCAGCGACTGTCGGCACTGGCCGCGTGCCCGCAACTGGTCGTGGCCCGGCGCGGCTTCGCCGGCGGCTGGGACGTCGCCGTCGTCCGGTACGGCCGGCTCGCCGGTGCGGTGAAGACGCCGTACGGCGCCGCGCCGCGGCCGTTCGTCGAGGCGGTCGTCGCGACCGCGGAGACCGTGACGCCGGGGATCGGCCCGACCGCGGCGGCGACCGCGGAGGAGATGGACGCCATCCTGCGCTGGCTGGGCGAGCCGGACACCCGGCTGGTCGAACTGGACGGGGTCTGGTGCTCGCCGGCTTTCGGCGCGGGTGGCCTCGGCGACTGGTTACGCGCGGCCGAAGCCGGCCGCGAGGCCGCCGAGCCGCTCGCCGACCGTCGCGGCCTGCGCCCGATCCACCGCCCTGCGCGGCGCGCGGTCTGACCGCGCGACTTTGCTCGGGATTCGCTGTTCCCCGGCTCGATCGCACGCTCGATCGGTCGCTCATGATCGCCAAAAGTCGAGCAAAGTCGCGAAGATGGCCACGTGGACCTGGATCTCGGCGAGCTTGCCCACGTGTTCGGCGGCCCGGTCGAGTCCTACACGGTCGAGCCGATCGACCCGGATCTTCGGATTCACAGCGTCACCGGCGGCGTCTACCGGGTCCGCGCGCAGGGCCGCAGCGCCGTACTCAAGGTGGTTCGCGAGGGTGCCGGCGCGACGCCCGACGGGCTGTGGGGCGCGGACACCGACGTGCGCGCGCGCAACTACTGGAAACGCGAATGGCTCGCGTTCGACACCGGTCTTCTCGGCGGATTGCCCGGCCGGTTGCGTGCGCCCCGCACGCTGCTGACCACGGACCGCGGCGACGGCGAGTGCTGGATCTGGATGGAGGACGTCGCCGGCCGTAGCGGCGCGGACCTCGACGACGGCGACCTGCGCACGGTCGCGCACGCACTCGGCAGCACACAAGGCGCGTACGCCGCCGGCACCGCGCGACTGCCGGACGAACCGTGGCTGTCGCGCGGCTGGCTGCGCGGCTGGGTCGAGGTTTGCCGGCGCAGCTTCGTGCCGGCGCTGATCGACGCGGACACGCCCGGCTGGGACGACCCGCGGACGGCGCCGATGCGCGAGATGCGCGCCGAAGCCGCCGCGTTGTGGGACCGGCACGAGGACCTGTTGCGGATCGCCGAGTCGGCGCCGTCGACCCTCGTCCATTGGGACTTCTGGCCGGCGAACGTCTTCGTCGAGGGCTCGCGGGTGGTCGCGATCGACTGGTCCCAGGTCGGCATCAGCGGGCTGACGCACGACCTCGACCAACTCACTCTCGACCCGGTGTGGATGCAGGTCCGGCCGGACGCGTCGCTCGACGCGCTCGAAGCCGTGGTACTCGACGGGTACCTGGCCGGCTTGCGCGAAGCCGGTTGCGACGTCGCCGCGGAGCAGGTACGGCGGTGGTACGCCGCGACCGCCGCGGCCCGCTTTGTGTGGCTGCTCGGCGGCCAACCCGCGCTGGCCACGAATCCGGCCGCGCTCACCGCACAGGAGCGCCGGCTCGGCCGGCCGTTCGACCGGATCGTCGCGGCCAAGGCACGGGTCATCCGCCGAGCGATCGACCTCGGCGAGTGGGCACTCGGGCATTAGTAGGGTTGGCCGCGTGATTACGGCGATCGTCTTCATCCAGGCCGCGGTCGACCGCATCCCCGAGGTCGCCGAACGCATCGCGCAGCTGCCCGGCGTCACCGAGGTCTACTCGGTGACCGGCGAGATCGACCTGATCGCGCTGGTGCGGGTGCGCCAGCACGAGCAGATCGCCGACGTCGTCGCCGACCAGGTCAACAAGGTCGACGGCGTGCTCGCCACCGAGACCCACGTCGCCTTCCGTACGTACTCGCAGCACGACCTCGAAGCCGCGTTCGCGCTCGGTCTCGAATGACGATCAGTGCGTCGGCGGCGCGAGGGCTTGGCTGACCGAGATCCATCGATCGAGCACTGCCGCGGCGGCCCCGCTGTCGACCGCTTGCGCCGCCCGCGGCAACATCGCGGCGACCTGCTCCGCTACCGCCTCCGGGCCGACGCCCTCGTATGCGACCAGCGCGGCCGCGGCGTTGAGCAGTACGGCGTCGCGTACGGCGCTCGGTTCACCGGCCAGGAACGCGCGGGTCACGGCGGCGTTGTAGGCCGCGTCCGCGCCGCGCAGCGACTCGGCGGTGGCCGGCGCGATGCCGAGCGCGTCCGGGTCGAGCCGGTCGGTCCGCACCGTGCCGGCCGCGACCGCCCACACCTGCGAAGGCGCGACGGTGCTGAGCTCGTCGAGCCCGTCGTCGCCGCGGAAGACGAGTGCGGATGCGCCGCGCGCGGCGAGCACGCCGGCCATCGCGAGCGCCATCCGGGCGTCGGCGACGCCGACCGACTGCGCCGGCGGCTGCGCCGGATTCGTCAGCGGGCCGAGGAAGTTGAACACGGTCGGGATGCCGAGCTCGCGCCGCGACGTCGCCGCGTGCCGCAACGCGGGGTGGAAGACCGGCGCGAAGCAGAAACCGATACCGGCCTCGTCGATGCACGCGCCGACCGCGGCCGGCGGCAGGTCGACGACGACACCGAGTTCTTCGAGCAGGTCGGCCGACCCGCACGCGGACGACGCGGCCCGGTTGCCGTGCTTGACGACGGTGACGCCGGCGCCGCGGACGACCAGGGCCGCCATCGTCGAGATGTTCACGGTGTGCGCACGGTCGCCGCCGGTGCCGCAGGTGTCGACCGCGCGACGGGTGAGCGGGACGCGTTGCGCATGCGCGAGCATCGCCTCGACGAGGCCCGCGAGTTCCTCCGGGGTCTCGCCTTTCGCCCGCAACGCGACGGCAAACCCGGCTACCTGCACCGGCGTCGCCTCGCCGGACATCACCTCGTCCATCGCCCACCGCGCGACGTCGGTCGGCAGCGACTCGCCACGCACCAACGAGGCGAGTACGTCCGGCCAGGTCGTCACGACTCGCCGAGTGCTGCGGTGAGGTCGGTGTTCAACTTGCGCGCATCGATGTGCAACCGCGGCGCGACGTCGTGCAATCGTTGCGCCGCGGACTCCAGCGCCGCGGCCGCGGTGAGTACGTCGTGCACCGCGGCGGACGCGACCGGCAGGTAGCCGAACGCGAACTCGAACCCGCAGCGCGGGCACCGCCCGTCGAAGCCGCCGTCGACCATCTCGGCGAGGCGAAACGACTCACCGCAATGCCCGCACCATGCGCCGATGTCCATGCGTCGTGCCTTCAGGGGTGCGCGATCGCGGTGCCCGCGGGCGCGAGCAGGCGCAGCACCGCTTCGGTGATCCGCACCGCCTCGACCGGATGCGCGGTGACGCCTTCGGCCCGCGCCCAGGTCGCGAGCCACGCGTCGTCGCGGCGGCCGACGAGCAGCAGCACCGGCGGCGGCGCGTCGAGTTCGTCCTTGAGTTGCCGGCACAGTCCGATGCCG